>MFGW01000052.1:23433-29487 GCA_001780385.1 Candidatus Fischerbacteria bacterium RBG_13_37_8
GAGATGGTTGAAAGAGCATGCAGGAAAACTTGGTTCTGTGCAGAGTTGGAGGCCATTTTTCAGCATGCATTCGGCTGATAATACGAGGAGCGAGATTTTAAATGACATATTTTATCGGTTAACGGATAGGGTAATATTATGGAAGGTGTTGCTGGGAGTAGATGTAGTGATTAATTATTACCACAGCAGAGCTGGAATCCTACCGGCAGATTCAGAAATTAGAATGCAATTACCGGTAGATATATCTATCAAGGAACCTTTGAAATATGTGCGAATAAATGAAAGAAGTTTTACTGTATATAGTCGAGGATGGACGACGGTAGATTATAAGAGTGAGCGACTAGGTATTTCACGTGAGAACCAGGATGATATTCAGCAGAACATAGGTTTTCGCGTAACCTTACCCGAGATACAGACGGTAGTGGTACCAGAATGAGGGGGACAGGCATTTACACATTTACAAAAATGTAAACACCTGTCATCAGTAACAGGTGTTTACATTTTTGTAAATGTGTAAATGCCTGTCCCCCTCGCGGTCACTTTTAATACCAGGGGATCATCAACAATATTATGCGACACATAAGTACTAAAAGTAATACCTTCAACACCAGATTCCTTAGTAATTTCTACGAGATCCTCTATGATGGTATAATTTGTTGTTGAGAGCGTTGGAGTTAAAATAACCCGTTTATCATTATTAATATTTTTCATTATTTTAGAAAAAACATGCCCACCCCGTATCATATCATGAATATTTTCAGGAGCATCAATACTGACAATCAAGATTACATTGCGAAGTAATTTCGTAATTAGCAGCCATAGGCATAGTTTTATGTTCCCGGGAGCGAATAATAAAATCAAATAAGAAAGAAGGCAATGATCAGCCTTACAGCGCAGTAATAACGGTTTTTGTTAAAGACATACTCTTAGATTCTGGTAATTTCTGCTCATTCAAGGAGTAAAACATATAATTTACCAGCAGGTTCCGGTACTATTGACGAAATTCTTTTTGTGGTTTTTCAGAAGCTTTAGCGGATGGACGAACAATCAAAACAGGTATGGTTATAGCATGACGCAGTTGGTTGACCGTTTCTCCGAGAGATAAATCTTCGAATCCTTTATGCCCATGCGAACCAACAACAAGCATATCCAAGCCGATACTTTCAATAGCTTTTATTATTTCATTTACGGGGTTTCCGGTGCTATAATAGCTTTCCACGGGAAATTCCGGGCTTTCAATTTCTCTTACCAGTTCAAGCAGGTATGTTTGATCTTCGCGTGAATGCAATGAATCAGCTTCTCCTCCCAACATCAAAGCACTCGGTGTCTCTGTAATATGAATCAAAGTCAAGCGAGCTTTATATGTTTTGGCAATGGAGAGAGCTGCTGATAATATTTCTGCATCAGCATCAGTATGTTCCAGTGCCACGCCGATATTCTTTATATGCATAGGTGAAATATTTTGTGCAATCATTTGACTTAATACAGGAGCGCTTCCTGCCCATTCGCTGGAAATGCCAAATAAAGGCTTAAAAATTATATAAATGAGAACAAGAATTGGAATAGCAAGTAAAAACATAATTAAAATAAAATGCATTATTGATGCTCCTGTAAGCCAATCTGTCATTATGCCAATCAGAAGTTTAATGTTCAGGACTATCAGAATTCCAGCCGAACTCCAACCAAATAATTGAAGCCATGGTTTACTTGCAAACATGCCCATTTTTTTCTTACTCGAAGTAAAATGAATAAGAGGAATTATGGCGAATGGCAATTGCAGACTAAGAATTACCTGGGATAATATCAATAACTGGTACGTACCTTCATTACCCATAAGTGCTATCACTATTATTGCAGGAAATAATGCTATTACGCGCGTAATAATTCGTCTCAGCCACGGACGCATTTTTATGTTCAGATACCCTTCCATAACAATCTGTCCGGAGAGTGTTCCCGTCAATGTCGAACTTTGCCCGGAAGCAAGCAGAGCAATTGCAAATACAATTGGGGCGATATGAGTTCCTAAGATCGGTTCAAGTAATTGATGCGCTTGCTGAATGGTAGTTACATGTGTACCCGTAGCATGAAAATCATTTGCACTCATAATTAATATAGCTGCATTGATTATGAAAGCAAGATTCAATGCAAGAAGTGAATCAATAAAATTGTATCGGCATGCTTCAGCTTTGCCGGTGTACGTTTTTGACACGGCACGAGACTGCACAAGCGATGAATGTAAATAAAGATTATGCGGCATTACAGTTGCGCCGATTATTCCAATAGCAACATAGAGCGCTCCCGAAGGCAGGGTTGGCACAAAACCATTAATCACTCCTCCCCAATCGGTAGGCTTAAGAAATATTTCAATAAAAAAACAGGCTCCTATAATTCCAATGAGACTTACAATCATCGCTTCCATCTTTCTAATACCAAGACGCAGAATAGCAAGCAATAAGAAAGTATCAAAAGCAGTAATTACACAACCCCATAATAACGGCACTCCAAACAACAAATTCAACCCAATAATAGTGCCTAACGCTTCAGCAAGATCCGTAGCTGCTATTGCAATTTCTGCTAATATCCATAAAACATAGTTTACTCCTTTGCGGTATTCGCGCCGGCAGCCCTGTGCAAGATCATATCCTGTAACGATGCCCAATCGTGCAGATAATGTTTGAAGACCAATAGCCATTATATTCGAAAGGAGAAGCACCCAGATTAATGAATAGCCAAATCGTGCCCCCCCTTCTATATCTGTAGCCCAATTGCCCGGATCCATATACCCAACACTTACTATATATGCAGGACCCATGAAGGCCATTAAACGTCGGAACCAGCCCTTTTTCCTTACTGATACCAAGCCTTCATTATTGCCAAATCCATTATTCATAGCAGGATCAAATCTTCATTTTTAATAATATAAAAATATGCTAAAATGTTTCATAATGCAAACACAGAATCGCCTCAAGAATGAAAAAAGTCCGTATTTGCTGCAACATGCTGATAATCCAGTGGATTGGTATCCATGGTGTGAAGAAGCATTCGAGAAAGCAAGGAATGAAAATAAGCCGGTATTTCTATCTATTGGATATTCTACGTGTCATTGGTGTCATGTAATGGAGCATGAATCATTTGAAGACCATGAAGTAGCCAGTTTAATGAACGATGTTTTTATTTCTATAAAAGTGGATCGTGAAGAGAGACCGGATATTGATACAATTTATATGACATTCTGCCAGCTCATTACGGGAAGTGGTGGATGGCCACTCACAATTATAATGACTCCAGATAAGAAACCTTTTTTTGCGGGTACTTATTTTCCAAAAGACAATAGCTACGGGCGTACCGGAATGATTGAATTGACAAAAACAATACATGATATTTGGACAACGAAACATGACGATGTGCTGAATTCAGCAGAACAGATAATTGCATTACTTAAAGATGTGACTCGCACTAATGCAGATGAGTTTCCTGATCCATCTATTTTGGCAGACGCCTTCCAGCAATTATCAGAGAATTTTAAACCTCATTATGGCGGTTTCAGCGATGCTCCTAAATTTCCTACCGCTCATAACCTCTTTTATTTATTGCGCTACTGGAAACGAACAGGTGCTCAAAAATCACTCAAAATGATAGAAACTACATTAAATGCTATGAGGAAAGGCGGCATATTTGATCATATCGGTTTTGGATTTCATCGATACTCCACTGATTCAAAATGGCTTGTTCCTCACTTTGAAAAAATGCTTTATGACCAGGCACTTCTCGCCATGGCATATACAGAAACATACCAGGCAACCGGCAAGAATGAATATAAAGCTACTGCTCAGCAACTGTTGACCTATATCATGCAAGATATGACTTCACCGGATGGCGCTTTTTATTCGGCAGAAGATGCCGATAGTGAAGGAGAAGAAGGGAAATTTTATCTCTGGACTTTAGGTGATTTGTATAAGGTACTTAATAAAAAAGAAATAGAATTGGTATGCAAAATATACAATATTGATATTGAAAAAGAAGCAAATAATATTGAGCTTGGTATAGGAAAAATAATGGATCATCATATCTTGCACAGCACGAAAACCCTATCTGAATGGGCAGATGAACTTAAGACGACCACTCAGGATCTATCAGTTGAATTGGAAGGACTTCGCCAAAAATTATTTGATTTTCGCAACAGCCGTGTGCATCCTCACAAAGATGATAAGATACTTACCGATTGGAATGGACTCATGATTGCAGCTTTTGCAAAAGCAGGACAGAATTTTGAACAGCCACTGTATATAAATACAGCAGAGCATGCAGTATCATTTATTCTTGAGAAAATGATACAGCGCGATGGGAGATTACTGCATCGCTATCGTGATGGACAAGCAGCAATTCCAGCTTACCTTGATGATTATGCATTCTTAACCTGGAGTTTAATTGAACTTTATGAAGCAACTTTTAATACTGATTACCTGAAACGTGCCCTTGAGTTTACCGATATTCTTTTGACTCATTTCTGGGATGTGCAAAATGGCGGATTTTATTTTACGGCCGATGACGGAGAACAATTACTTACCCGAAGCAAGGAAGTGTATGATGGTGCAATTCCATCCGGTAATTCAATAGCTGCGATGAATTTATTGAGGCTGGCTCGCATGACCGGCAATGCTCAACTTGAAGAAAAAGGAAAACATCTCATCCAGGCATTTTCACATCTTGTTACTACGCATCCGCTGGCTTACGTACAATTGCTTGTTGCACTTGATTTCACGCTGGGACCTACATATGAAGTAGTTATTGCCGGAAATTCGCAAGCTGAAGATACTCAGCGGATGATTCAATCACTCAGAACATCATTTACTCCTCACATAATAATGCTCCTACGACCCACTGAAATAAAAAATCCTGCAATAATTTCAATAGCTCCTTTCACTGAATATCACACCAGCATCGATGGCAAAGCTACTGCTTACGTATGCCGCAACCATGCATGTCAACTTCCCACTATTAATATAGACCACATGCTGGCTTTGCTGAAATAAATGGAATGATAAGGTAGCCGTCTTTTTATCATCAAAAATCTAAATATGAAAGTTCGAGTCCCCTTGGGTGCACCATTCTGTGAAGTTGTTTCATTTAATAACTATATACGAAAATTCTTGACTATCTCAAAGAATCTTTGTGCTTCTATGGCACCGTGGAAAAAGTTGCGAATTCTGTCCAAATCGGGGAGCCAATTTTATTAGAGATATAGTCTATAATGGCAACTCCAGTTGCCACTTTATCTAACAAATTAACGCATTCGCTCATTTACTCCTGTTTTATTCTACTCTCCTCTTCGTCATTCAAATTAAGACCCATCCATCATTTCATTCCTCTTTCTATAAAAACTTACCTCTTCTCTCCTTTTCCGGCATCACTATTGCCCTACCTTATGCCGTGAATGCTAAAATTTATAAAAGAAGAACTCCCGAAAAATCCACCCTCTATAAAATCGTCTATCTCCACTTCCAAGAGTACGAAAACATCTATCCTGAAAAATATGAACAAGATTTCGGCTTCTTGCGAAAGATCATCCCCAAAACTATTTATAAGTACCTTGACTGTGGAATTTTGGAACATGGATTTGCGCGGGTAAGATGTCCTCAATGCGGCAATGATTTCTTCGTTGCCTTCTCTTGTAAAACTAGATATCTCTGCCCTTCCTGTGCTCAAAAAAGAACTCTCATCTGGCTAAACTGGATTAAAGACAATGTCTTGCATAATGTCCCTCACAGACAGTGGGTTTTTACTATACCTAAGGTTCTCTGCAGACTCTTCTATCGTGATAGATCCCTGCTCGCTCTTCTTGCCCAATGTGCTGCCGAAACTATCTATGAACTATTTCGCGCCATCTTCCCTCATAAATCTTTTACTCCAGGCTTCATCCTCTCTATTCAAACTTTCGGTGATCTCCTCACTTGGCATCCTCATATTCATTGCCTCGTCTCTGATGGCGTCTTTGACTCTGATAGCAACTTCCATCCTCTCCCTCATATCGATTCCTCTAAGGCTAACATCATC
>MFGW01000053.1:0-109 GCA_001780385.1 Candidatus Fischerbacteria bacterium RBG_13_37_8
TGCCCAAATCTCGTCGCTAAAACTTCTTGAGCCTTTGGGTTCCGACTTGTTCGGAATAGGGAATAGGGAATAGGGAATACGAAGTCTTTGCGAGTTCTGCTGTAGGGGC
>MFGW01000053.1:116-300 GCA_001780385.1 Candidatus Fischerbacteria bacterium RBG_13_37_8
TGCGTCCGCCCTTTCGAAGCAATCCCTAACGGACTATAAGAAGTACTCTCTGGCATTTAGCAGGGATAAAAGCGACCTTTTGCTTTATTTGCTATCGAGGTAATGATTCTGCTATTCCGTAAGGGATTGCCGCGCTTTGCTTCGCAAAGCGCGGCAATCCCTTCGTATTCCCTAATCCCCAGTC
>MFGW01000053.1:337-2644 GCA_001780385.1 Candidatus Fischerbacteria bacterium RBG_13_37_8
AAAGTACTCATTTACTTTTCATTCTCCAATTATCAATTTATTACTATTATGGATAATAAAAGACTACAATTAATTATACTGATACTTCTCGCTATTCTTGCATTTGCATTCAGAATATACCATTTGGATGCTCCATCAATAAGCGATGATGAAGCGCATAAAATTCAAGCAGCTCGCATGTACCGACATTGTGATTTCTCCTTTAACCTCGAACATCCTATGTTGATGAAATCACTCATCACTATCACCCTTATTATTGCAGAAAAATGGAACAGTACAATTGGTTCCAATCACCCATCCCTTAGTATTTCCTACGAAACAATCACTCGCTTCCCTAATGTCTTGTTTGGCGCTTTGACAACTATCGTGCTTTATCTTCTCGCACTGGAACTGTTCGACCGCAAAATAGCTCTGCTGACCGCAGCTCTCTGGGCTACCGGATTGAATGCCATGGCTGTCAACAGGATCGCTAAAGAAGATACACTCCTTGTCTTTTTCACATGGCTCGGTTTTTATTTTTTCTGCAAAGCAAAATTTCTCGGTCCTGTGGAAACACCCCAGCGTGTCCGCCTTTATATATTGAGCGGCGTTAGTTTCGGCTTGATGCTTGCCTCTAAATATTTCCCTCATTATTTTGGTCTTAACTGGCTTTATCATTACACCCGCAAACATGAACCCCAACGCAATTACCGTCTCGGCAATGATGTTATCGGTAAATTATTCGCAGGCCTCATCATCGCTTTCATCATCGCTAATCCCGCTCTTTTCCTCCCCAGTTCAATTCATTACCTGTTTTTCTACACAAGCGGCGAAACAGTAGTTCACCACGGCTATGAAATGATGAAAAACCTCTACTATAATAATTTCTGGAAACTCGAAAATCCTACCCCGGCATATTTCTACCTGCTCTTCATGGCAGTGAAAATACCTCCCGTCTTGCTCTTATTCTTTATCGCAGGATTATATATCATTATTAAAGGACCAAAAAATGATGGGTATTATTTCCTTAAATTTATGCTTATCCTCTGGATAATTCCCTATTCGCTGGTTGCATCAAAATGGCTACGTTATACCTTAAGTTTAATGCCAATGATTTATATGACTGCTGCTATTGCTATCATTAAATTCTACGATATGATAAAAAATTCTACCTGGCGACAATTTCCTGGTGCTAAAATTGCTCCTCTTCTCATTGTTTTGCTGGTTTTATCATTCGCATGGAATGCCTTCGCAAATTCACCCTATTACATGCTATATGTTAATATCTTTGGCGGCGGCAATGCCTATCGAGCTTATTACTTCCCTCATGATGAAATATATGATACCGGAATCCGTGAATCAGTTGAATTCATTGCTACTAAAGCTCCCCCCAATAGCACCATAGCATCCGATGCACCTGATGCCGTTGCCTTTTATATACATCATTTTCAACGCAATGATCTGAAAATAGCTGAACTCTCTAATCCTTCGTTTATTTCTCTCTGGAATTCAGCTGATAGCAATACAATTTATGTCATTGATCAAAGAGGAAGACGTTATTTCTCAAATGCGAAACAACGCGAGCTCGTTCAAAAAACCAGCCAGCCAATAAAAATAATGAAAATCGATGGTGTAACTACCTCCCTCATTTACATAAAATAGTTATCAGAAGACAAAACAGGGAATGGGGAATATCGAAGCCTCTACGGACATTAAACCTTGACATAAAATGGGGAATCGTTACAATTGAAATTTTTGCTATAGTTACCTATATTTAACTTAATTATAGCGGAAATTTCTATGCTTGAAAAATTAATTTTCATGACCATCATCATATTTGCTGTTGTTTTACTGCCTGTTTATTCTGCGGAGACTGGTTCTATAAAGGGAACAGTGCAGGATTCACAGAAACTTGCTCTGCCCGGAGTTCAGTTAATATTGTCCGGAAATGGCTTGAATACTAACAATCTGGAATATTATTCTGATGCAAATGGACAATTCTCGTTCAAAAATCTTCTGCCCGGTATTTATCTGCTTACTGCACAAATGATGGGTTTCGATAATGTCACCTTATCAGAATTAAAGGTCGAACATGATAAAACACTGAATGTTCAAATAACACTTCGACTGCAGATTTCCGCACAAGAATCCATCACGGTGCTTGCAGAACCTCCAATTCTTAATCCAAAAGCTGCTTCCATCCCACAAGAAATCGCACAGGATGATTTCAACAATGCTCCACTCCAGGCAAAACGATTCCAGGAAGTACTGCCCCTCATCCCCTCAGTGGTACGTGGTCCGGATGGTCAAATTAATATGAATGGCGCC
>MFGW01000053.1:2679-16411 GCA_001780385.1 Candidatus Fischerbacteria bacterium RBG_13_37_8
TAATGTTACTGATCCTGTCACCGGTAGCTTCGCAATGGAATTGCCTATCGAAGCGATCCAAACCATACAAACATACACCAACTCATACTCCGCTGAATATGGAAAATATACAGGCGGCATCGTTAATATCGCTACCCTGGCAGGTAAAAATAAGTGGGAATTTAAATTCAATGATTTTATGCCACGATTGCGTATTAAAAACGGTACCATCCAGGGTATCGAAGCATTCACTCCGCGCCTTGTGATATCCGGGCCTCTCGTGGCTTCAAAATTATTCCTTTCGCAAGCTCTCAACTACAATTTCGTGCGCACCACTATTTATGACCTGGATGTTCCCGATAATGAGAGAAAGTACCGTAACTTAAACTCCTTGACTCAATTAGATTATGTTATTAATTCTAAGAATCATCTCTCCTTCACACTGTCTTTCTTCCCGCAATCCACCACGAATTTCGGCATAGACCAGCTCCATCCTCCTGAAGTATCACCTCTTCAAGAACAATACGGCTGGAATATCGGTCTCTATTATCAAAATACTTCCTCGGAAGGGGGAGTATTTGAAAGCATGCTCAGCATTAAAAGATTTGACTCGAAAATTATCCCTGATTCTGGAAATGACATGTACCTTACGATTGATGGCGTCCGCAATAATTACTTCAACAGGCAGGTGCGCAATAGCTACCGCTATGCATTCCTCAATACCTATACTTTCCCCTCCTACCAATGGCATGGAGAACATATCACTAAGATAGGAGCTGAAACCGATTATATTACCTATGATGGAGAAAGCGTATACTATCCTATCAATATTTACCGTGCCGATAGCTCTCTGAGTAGAAAAATAACCTTTTCGGGTTCACCCTTGATTGGTCAACATACTACTGAATTAAGCATTTTTGCACAGGATAGCTGGACTATTAATCCAAAACTAACGCTTGAAACGGGTCTGCGCGCAGATAAAGATTTCCTTATCGATAATCTCTATTTAGCACCAAGATTTGGCTTCGTCCTTAATGTATTCGAAGATAAAAAAACACTTCTGCGAGGAGGCTTCGGACTGTTCTATGATAAACTTCTGCTGAATGCAACAGATTTCCCTGGTTTTCAGGAACGAAGTGAATACTATTATCCCAGAGATGGTGAACCGTATGGTATTGCCTATAACAATGTATTCACAGGGAAAATCAAACTGCCCCGCAGTCTTACTTATAATCTCGAATTAGACCAGCACATGGTAAATAATCTTGTTCTGCGTATCAATTATATGCATAGAAAAGGAAATAAAGAGTTGCTTATAATCCCCCAATACGATTCACCTGGACATGCTCTCCTTGCACTCAGCAGCACCGGCACATCATCCTATCAAGCTCTGGAATTGACACTCCGTTACGATTTTTACAATAGCTTCCTTGTCTTTTCCTATATCAGGTCACAGACAAAAGGCGATTTGAACAGTTTCAGTCGCCTCTTCGGTGATCTCCACGAACCAGTAATTAGACCTAATTATTACTCCATTCTCCAAACGGATAATCCGAACCGTTTCCTTATCTGGGGTGTATTGCGTCTCCCTTATGGATTCATTTTTTCTCCTATCTATGAATACCACACCGGCTTTCCTTACAGCGCTGTAGATGAAAATCAAAACTATTCCGGCACTATCCAGGGATACCGGTTCCCTGACTTTCATCAACTGGATATTCGCCTCACTAAAAATATTAAAATAAAAAAATATGAGATTATGGTTGGCTTCAAAGTCTATAATATCATTAACCGGTTTAATCCTCGTGATGTCATAAATAATATAGATTCACCCTACTTTGGTTCTTTCTATAATCATATAGGACCTCAGCTTCGCGGCGTCTTTGAAATCCTCTATTAATCTTAGGCGCTTAAATACTTGTTATAAGCTTGCAATAATGATTAATCTCTGTTACAATTACCCAGTTTAAAGAATTAATCTGGCTGTGACATAATAATAATTGCAATCCAAAAGTATCAAATAGCATGCTTGCAATTTCAGCAAAGAGCTTATGAAAAAAGCGATACTTATATGTTTATTGTTAATCTTGTGTATTCAAGATGGAATTAAGCTATCAGATCTGCCAAACGTTAATCTGTCAATGGTACCAGCAACTTTTAATGTAATTCCTCCAAGTCCAAAAGATGCCATTGGAGGTTCTCAATTTGCAAGAATGACAACGAACATGACATCAGCCCAGAGACAAGAAGCTGCTTTACAAGAATTACGCAGAGGTAACATCCCCAAATTTATGCGGACATTTTTACCTGTTGTTTTGACATACGTACCAGATTCTACCGGGGAAACCATAACTGCTGTTATCTGGGTTTCTCCCGATTATCTTTCAATTGGTTCTGACAATGACTTTCTGAGAATCCCACTTTCATACCCATCTGCCGTTACCATTGCTTCAGAACTCGGTTGTGTTCTACCAACCAGGAAAATAGTAGATGCAATATATCAGCAATCGTTCTTTCATTATATTCCACAGCCTTTGCCACCTGGGCCTGAAATGTGTTCCAATAACTATTTTCTTAGGCATCAGAGAAAAATTGAGCAACAAAGTATGAAAGGCTCATTGGGAAAACTTGTTTCAGGGCATAAAAAAGATTTAGTTCTTACTAACCGTCTTTGGGCTAAACCTGGGCGCGTGGCTATTTATGGATGGCATAAAATGAATGAAGAACCTATCCAGCCCTTAAGCACTGTTCATTGTGCAAGTTATGCAGATTACAGCCATGGCGTTCGCCTCGTCTATCAAATAGCACTGATAAATGGGCACTATCATTCTATTTATGATGTTCTTGAGGATTCAACGCTTGCGCCAGTTTTAACGTATGAAGGGACAATTTTCAATAGCCGAGACCTGATGACCTTCCCTTCCTTAAAACAAAACAGGATGGCGTTTCGTAATACAACTGGATTAAGGGAATGATAAAATGTCGTAAATTAGATATCCTACTTTTCATAATATTTGTTTTGCATTCACTGTTGCTACGTTCTCAAGAATTTGAAGTCAAGCCCCCGCCACAAGAGCAAATCAATCAATACAAAACGCTTAAATCAAAAACTATTTTCGAGCTTCAACCATTCCGCACAACATCCTCAATTAAGATACGTACCAAGGCCGGGGAACAGGGCGAAGCAACCCTCGTGAACCTTAATCCCTATATTAATACATGGTACATTCTTACTATTCATTGGGATAAGAGTTCATCTCCAATAATATTTCATCTGGAAAATCCAATGCCATACTTCAACACTTATTTTCTCGATGCGACAAATCCCTATGGAATCGTTATAAAGACGATAAAAATAAATTACACTTGTAATCTTTGGTTGGCTTTTCAAACTGGTTTATTCGAGGAAACAAGAAAAAGTTCATTGCCTTTCACTGCCTTATGTGGAGGATATTTATATGTACGAAATAAGATAAAAGGGAACAAAACAATTATTGAATCAGCAACAGATTTTCTTCGCCGTCACGTGCCTGGAGGGGAAAATATTTCCAAGCTTTTCAAAGAAAATATCTATAAAGACAAGTTTGCAAGAACCTCAAAAATAACTAAGAATAAAAAATCTCAGGAGCAGGATTCACAACCGTCTTTTCCGGGTTTGCCGATCGCCGCTTCAGTAGATCCTGATTATGCAAAATCATACCTTGAACCTGATGAACTGGGATTGCCACTTGATAATAATGAAACAGGCAAGAAATTATTCTGTGGACAATGGTATCCTCTACAAGGTCATGAGGGAGTATTTTTCAGTGTCATACAGTCGAATATGGCGTCTAAAGAAATAATTGAAAGTCAGTTTGGTCGCGTAAAACATCTGGATACTGTTGAACAATCTGCTCTTGTATATCTTGTAGCATTTGATTTAAATTTATATGAGGTGGGATATGAAATAGGAACGGAGCATCCGAGTGTTGAATGGTCCGACAAAACGCTTCCTTCCATGAAAGATAAAACATTGCCAGGACCTGATGGGATTGGCAAAGTTGATCCTCTCATTAATACTGGTATTATTCGGCCCGATAACATGCATCGAGTAATTGCTACTTTTGCAGGTGGTTTTAAAAGATATCATGGCGCTTTTCACAATGGTCCCCTTGCTCTCAAAAATCATGGCAGTCATTACGGATTTATTGAATATGGTGTTGTTCAGAGTAAATTGTTACCCGGATTAGCTACTATTATCATTCTTGATGATGGCTCTGTCTTACTAAAAACATGGCAGGAGACAGATGCTAAATTATTACCCTATATACGTCATGCACGTCAAAACGGCGTTCCTATCATAGAGTTGGAGCCTACAAAAAATGTCGTTCTCCCCTCTGCTTATATAACAAATTCTCTTTTTGGAAATTGGTCTGGTTCATCTGATGGTACCTATCGAACACTCCGTGCCGGTATCGCAATACAGGAAAGCTCAGAAAGCCATTATCTCATTTATGGATACTTTTCTACCGCGACACCATCTGCCATGGCACGAATCTTTCAATCATATCACTGCACCTATGCAATGCTTACTGATATGAATGCACTGGAGCATACGTACATGGCTTCTTACACCCGAACCGATACTGGGATTCAAATCAATCACTTGATAAAAGGCATGAATGTACTGGACAAAAACATAAAAAATACTCTGGTGCCTCGCTTTTTAGGTTTTTCGGACAATCGTGATTTTTTTCATATTATGAAGAAGCAAAACTGATGAACTTACCTAAAATCATATTATCGCTACTTTTCATTTTTTTAACGCAAGCAGAAATACTGCAACAGAAAGAAAACCAGGAATTAGCTGCGCAAAATGAAATTCTTTTCAAACATTTAAAACAAACACATAATCTCACCGATGAACAAATAATAAAAATCAAAGCAATTTTTACACAGTCCAGCTATATAAGCCAGGGCAATCCTATCATTACAAAGCATCCGGTAACTGAAGAAAAATGCAAAGCTATGCTACAGGAGAATTATATCTCTTATGAAAATCCACGTTTTGAAAAAATATGCGGTAATAAATATATGGCGCCTTTGTATGATCCAGAAACAAAAGTGGAGGAGGAAGCAAGCGTTTGTATTGATCAATTTGAGTTTCCAAACATCCCCTGTTCCTATCCAGTAGTATGGGTCAGAGCAAATGAGGCAGTGATTTTATGCGAAATTCTCGGCAAACGGATGTGTGATGCACATGAATGGGAAGGCGCCTGTAATGGAAATTTATTAGAGCCGGACTACCAGTTTGATCTAGCAACTGAAAAAGATCCAAACACCGCAATAAAATTAATGCGTCAATTTCACGATAAGAAATGGGGAAAAAATAAAAAATGGGGGTATGGTAACAAATATCGTAAAGGAGCATGCGCAACTGGCAGTTATAAGAACGAGAAATGCCAGGGTGGGGATTGGTCACGATGCGGATCAAATACCTATCCCTCAGGTTATTTTCCCAAATGCAAAAGCGCTTTGGAAGTTTATGATATGCATGGAAATGCAGCAGAACATATGAACCTTCCTTTAGCGGAAAGTCAAATGTCAAGCAAGGGAAGTAAACAGCTCGGTTATACAGAAATGAAAGGAAGCTGGTTTGTTTTTGACACCTATTACGCACACGAAGACTGGTGTCGCTGGCGTGCTCCATTTTGGCATGGCAGCAAGGTCATGGATAAAAACAGTCATCATAACTATCATCTTGGTTTCCGATGCTGCAAAACAATTAATCCACAAAAAAAAGAGCAGGGAGGAGGGTTCCCTGCTCTTTATCAGCTTTTGCCTTACTTTTTTACCAGGTGCAGACAAAATTAAGAAATCCTACATGATATTTGTAAGCGGGCTCGAGGGCTGCGAGGAATATACCACCGCTTGAGCCTTGCATATCTACCTTTGTATCATTTCTTGCTATATCATCAAGATCATATTGTTCGTACCAGTAACCAATCGTCGTAAGAAAATGTTCGCTGTGTCTGAATACGAGTTTTACCTTTGCTGAATTCAATGTGGTCACATCAAGTGGTTTGGTAAAATTAACAACTGAATCAGGTGTTCCGCCCGGAGGTGAGTACATGTATGAATCACCTTTTACTTTCGAATAGGTGTAGTAGACATACAGGTTGACCTTATCTTTTTTCAGAGCAGTATTAAAACCACCACCAAACGTATTAGCTTTATCTGTCAATGATAATGACCAGTCATCAATAGTCCTGGTAGAGACTACAGAGCCGGATTGACGCGATTTCTGATCCGAATCGTACTTTTCATACGAATAGAAAGCAAAAATTCCGGTATTTTCTGTTGCATGATAGGTAAGATCGAGCGACACCATTGAAAATTCGCTGTTGAGCAGACCATAATCAGATTTCGGATAATCATCTTTTCCCATCATGTAGCCAAGACTCACGTCAAACTTTTCCATCGGCATAAGATCAACAAGTATATTTAAAGCATCTCTATCTCTATTTGCTTCATGGTATCTTTTGAAATTAAAAGTTCCTGGAACAGGAGGCGGGTAAATTTCCTTTTCGCCATCCAGCGACCATTCTCTTTTTGAATGCTGGTAGCCCAGTCTTAACATGAGCCAATCGGTAAGTGTGCTATCTATTGAAGCTTTAAAAGTACCTTCATCGCTTGTACCTTCATCTTCCTCTCCAAGCTTACGATCAATACTGGAGAAACTGTATCCAACTTTAAAGGTAGTATTCTTGAGTAGATTAAAACTGATATCACCAAAGTACTTTTTCGGTGAGTACGAGTAAGGTTCAACAATTAAAGGAACTTCCTCCCATACCTGGTCAAATCTTACATAACCGGGTAAATGAAGTTCCTCCGTTTTATCTTCAAAATTATAATACCTGATGCCTGCGCTAATATTTACACCTTTAGTAATTTTTGAAGTAAATGTAAGATTAAGATTTGCAACATTAGCTTTTGCATTTGCTGAGTTAGCGGGCGCACTTAGCGCAAATGGAATTTCTTCAGCTATCGAATGATTGATTGTATAGGGAAGGAGTGGCTCATTCTGTGAAAATTTGCCATAGGAAAAGGAACCATTCAAACGTGCTGATTTAAATAATTTCAGCGAAGCATTAAGGTATACTTTTTGCGCCATATTCGAAGGAGAAAGCGCCAGTTCGCCTCTTGAAGTACCATCTCCAGGAGAATAGGCAGAACTGTAAGTGCGGTCAGTTATGCGGTAAAAATTATCCCATTGCAATGTTTGAATATCATTATCGAAAGCAGAAACCCAGACGCCGCCTCGCAATGTGCCCCAGTCCTTGGAATACTCGAGGTTCGCATCAACATTCGTAGTACGATAATCAATCGGTTCAGCTACTTCAATAGCATGGCTGAAACCAAGGGAAGCACCAAATGGTCTTGTTCCCTCACGTTTTTCATGGGATACATTCAGGTTCAGATTGAGCGGTACTGAATGTTCATAGCTGATATCGAGGGTAGTTTTTTTACGGTAAAGGGCAAGATCAATCTCATGAACACCAGTAAGAAAATTCGAAATCAATGCTTGACCTGCGGCTAATGGAGTAGCATTCTGCGCATCTGTCTGAATTTGATCAGCAAGTATATAAATTCCAGGAGCAGTTTCTACATAAAGTGTTTTTCCTTCATAACTGAATCTATGAGGTATCTCATCCCATCCTATAGAAACATTGTATTTCCCATGTTTTCCCATAGAGAAAAGGTAATTCGCATCATCAAGACTGACATTGCTTGATTCGAAAGTGAGATACTTGTCGCCTTTATTGAGATTCACTTCAAAATATTTAAAGAAAAAACCATTAGGAACATCACGGTATTCATAGAATTTGGAAGAACGCAAATCTTCTTTCACTCCTTGCAACCCGGTTACCACTTTTCCACTCATCTTTACCTTGTCATCTTTTTTCTCTTCACCAGCTACGGTAAAACTGCATAATCCTGCAATTAAACCAACTATTAATAAACAATAGATTACTTTCTTCATTTAAAACCTCCATTATCTCAAAAAGGTATGACCGGATGGATGATTGGAACCATGTAGAGTAGAATGACAGTTTGTACATGAATGGCCTGCAATTCTGTTTTGAGTTACTCTTGTTTCATCATAAGGAGTTCCGGGATGACGCGTATCAGAATGACAACGTTGACAGAGAAATGGTTCTTTCGCATTGAGTAATTTCAACCGGTTGCTTCCGTGTACTTCATGACAGTTTGTGCAATCTTCTCTCACTGGAACATGTTCCCATAAAAATGGACCTCTTTTTTCTGCGTGACATTGATAACATTGTTCGGTAACAGAATCTGCCGTGAGTAATTTAGCAGTCTGCGTACCGTGTGGATTATGACAACTTGTGCATTCCATCTTACCTTCTTTAACGGGGTGATGTGATGGTCGGAAAAATTGCGCTTCTTTCTGTTTGTGACAATCAAAACACAATTGCGACTGATTCTTTTTCTTCAATTGTGCTTTTTCCACAGCAGGTTTATGAACACTGTGGCAATCCTGGCATGCAAGGCCTCTTGATTCATGGGCACTTCCCATCCAGAACATCTTTTTTCCTCTTTCATGACATCCGAGACACATATCCGATTTTTCTTGAGTATTCAGTGATGCAAAACTCTTTATTTTAGTTTTATCACCGCCACCTTCTACGTGAGCAGCAGCAGGCCCATGGCATGATTCACATGCTTTATCTGAACGTAATGCAAATCCTTTCTGGCCATGAATACTATCCTGAAATGCTTTCACGGTATCTTCATGACACATTGCACATTGTTCAATGCCTGCATATTGCCCCTCTTCTTGAGCTGAGCTTTGTCTTATTCCTGGTATAAGCACTGCAAATACAGCAAGAACAAGAATAGCTACTGCAACGATCTTTAATTGCTTTGACATTGCTTCATGCAGCATAGTAATGTAACCTCCTTTGTTACGAAATGTAAACTTTTTTAATCAACATTTATGCCAAGTTATTAAATGCAAGCCTGGTGCGCTTTTTAGAACCGCCCGGGATATTTCAAGTGGGGAAAAATCCGCAGGTCTGCTGAATGACACCCATTTAGGGATTAGGGACTGGGGAATAGATACTCATTCCTGACTCTCTGATCATCATCCTGAAGGGATCGGGATAAATATTACATAAATATGTTCGTTGGGAGCACACCGAAGGAGTCCATGGCAAATCCTAACGGATTATGAATCCCCAGTCCCTAGTCCCCAGTCCCTAGTCCCCATTCCCTATTCCCCAGTCCCTAGTCCCCAGTCCCTAGTCCCTAGCACTGGCGAAAATAAGTAATCCCTTCATAAAAGGTCGCTCACCTTTGTCTTGCATAAATAAATAAATTAGCTTACTATATGCTATATTAATAATTATGGAGGCAAAAATGGCATCAAAAAAATTACTCGATCTGCTCAATAAGGCAATCGCACGTGAATTACAAGTAACCACACAATACATGTGGCAGCATGTTTTGTGGTCTGGTGTAAAAGGATATGCGGTAAAAGACGTATTCAAAAAAATAGCAATCAGCGAAATGAAACATGCAGAAGCAATTGCTGAACGGCTCGTATTTCTTGGTGGGAAACCAACAACCATTCCAGAAAAAATAGCAGTTGGCAAAAATTTAAAAGAGATGCTTCAACAGGATAAAAAAGATGAAGAAGGCGCCATCACCATGTACAGACAAATTATTAACCTAGCCGATGATGAAGATGATTACGTAACTGAAGATTTGTTAAAAAAAATCCTTGGTGAAGAAGAAGAACACCTTGATACGTTCCAGGGTCTCCTGGAAGGATTATAAACATTTTGCAGTACTATGTTCTTTTTTGCGCAACCATACGGTAATCTGCAGGAATAAATTTAAAGCTACCTGCTACCATGAGAACCGCTCTTTTCAATAAATCATAATCAGGCAATCCTATCTTATGCAAGGATTCTTCCAGGACTGTATAACGGTTCTCCATATAGGCTGCAAGAAAGCGTAAAGTCACTGAAGCTGGATGTTCCCGGTCAAGAAAGCCAAAAACAGTATGCAGTATCGCCCCAAATGTACTATACAGGTTCACCTGAAGAAGAAGTAATCCTCCCGGTGATAAACAACGATCAATTTCATTCATAACCTGCCGGGGATTACAGCAATGATCAAGTACATTTAAAATTACTATTACATTAAAAAATTTATTTTCATAAGGCAAGTTTTCAGCAATACCCTCAATAAATAGTACTTCCGCATCAATCAGTTCCACAAAGTTTTCTTTAAAAAAAGTAGCAAGTGGATCAATTGCATGCCTCTCTCCAGGTATAAAATGAATTTCACCATTTGCCGCCGGTCCTATCTGCAGAATTCTGTTTTTGTCACTTCCCCCGTATTTGTGAATAATGTTCTTAAGTATTTCAGCACGTTCCATTAATATAATTTTTGCTTGCTTCTGGTCAGTTCTTTCTTTCCATCGCAGCCACCATTCACGCTCAAGCATCTGTGATCGTTTCCATTTATCTCGACCCATATAATCATTCATCCTTGTTTTTTGCTGTTCTCTGTGTTTTCTCTGTGCTATCTCAATGTTCTCTGTGGTTGTATTTCTTCGAAGTTACCTGAATGTATTCAAATCATTATCTTGTAATTTACCACAAACTGCTATACAATGAAACATTCTTGATATTTTGCGATATGTATCGGAATTTCAACTATTTTTGGTTGTCCATAAGACTATGAAATTCATTGCAGATGTCATGCTGGGTAAATTGGCTAAATGGCTGCGAATCGCTGGAATTGATGTGCTCTATAATAACAAGAATAATGACGACCAACTCGTTATTATATCAAACAATCAAAAAAGGATACTGCTTACCAGGGACCGAAAACTCGCTGTTGACAAAAGATTGAAAGAAGTTATACTAATAGAGAATGAACTTATTGATAAGCAGTTGAAAGAATTTTTTGAAAAGACTCACTATAAAGAGCTTGACTTTTTCACTCGCTGCATATTATGTAATGAAATGCTTGAAGTAGTAATAAAAAAGCATGAAATCAAGGAAAAGGTGCCAATTTATACCTATCTTACTCATGATGAATTTTCTATTTGCAATAAATGTGGTAGAATATTTTGGAAGGGAACACACAGAAATAATATGAAGCGAAAATTTGAAGAATTATTAATAGAATGAACAAAGCGTCGAAATTGGATTAATGGAATGAACGAATATTGGAATAATGAGCATATAATGCGAAGCCACGCTAAATCTAAACTTCCTCTATTCCCCATTCCCTATTCCCTTTATATAGGACATGCTCAATGCAAATCCTATTACAGCAATACTATAAAAAAATTTAGAGACGCTATTAATAAGGGCAGTAACAGGAGGAAACTATATGAGTAAATATTTACTCAAATATGAAGGTAAAGAGACAGAACTCAGAGATGGTGTATATGTATTGGGACGCAGCAAGGAATGCGATATTAGATTTCAAAATGAAAGTGTATCGCGCAGACATGCAAAACTTACCATTTTGAGGGATAAGATTTTTGTTGAAGATACTGGCAGCAGCAACGGTTCATTTATCAATGGGAAATTGATCCGTGGTGAAATCCTGGTTCATCCTGAAGATAGATTACATTTTGGAAAAGTAGTATTGATTATAAAGAAAATAGCTCAAGAAGAAAGCCTCCCAAATAGATGCCCTGCTTGCAATTATGAAGTACCGGTAAACATGGTTTTTTGTATTCAATGCGGTGCTTCCATGAAAAAAGAAAGCGAACCTGTTGCAATAAAAGCAGGAGATAGCACAGCAGAACTTATTTCCTATACTTCTCAATCACAAGGGGAAGAACCAGATACACATGAATCTGCTGAAGAAGACCTCGCTGTTCCAAAAGAACCTCTTCCTCCCTCACTTCCAAAACCACCAGTCCAAAAAGAAGCAGTTCCTCAACCTCCCAAAATACAACCTAAAGCTCCCGTTGCAGCACCAAAAGAACCTGCTCCTCCTGCAGAAGGTCCTGTGCCAGTTATGCCCGAACCTCCAGGCTTTCAGCAACAACCAGCAGAAGAAGTTCAACAACCGCAATATGCCCCAAAAGAAGAACGCGTGGAAATGAAAGCTTTCAAGAAACAACCTGCAGGTTTCTGGATACGCCTGCTTGCGTATTTCATAGATGGTGCAATCCTCAGCATAATAATGGGAATTATAGGTGGAATTACGATTGGGCTCTTCATCCTTTTAAAATGGAATGATATAAAAACAGACCCTGCAGCTCTTCAATCTCCACTTTTCCTGCTCCTTACTACCCTTTGTACACTCCTCTGCTCTGCAATAAGCATTTACTATATCTTAAGCGGTCCAGCAAAAAAAGGCGCAACTCCAGGTAAAAGAATCCTCGGTTTAAAAATATATACTGTCGATGGTCAAAGTCCAATCGGATGGAAAATTGCTTTTATGCGATTGCTCGGATATCTTGTAAGCGGTTTCATCCTCTATATTGGATTTCTCATGATCGCTTTTCGAACGGATAAAAGAGGCTTGCACGACCTTATAGCAAAAACTATCGTGGTGAAAGAAAAATCATGATAAGCCTCCTTATTCTTGTTGTATTGCTTCTCCTGTCAGGATTTTTCTCGGCATCTGAAGCGGCCTTCTTCTCCGCCAACAGGATTAAAATACGTCATATAGCAAAAAGCGGCGATAAGAATGCTATCCGAATGCTCAATTTCTATGAAACTCCTGATAAAATTCTGACCACTATCCTGGTCGGAAATAATATCGTAAATGCAGCCGCTGTCTCAATCGCTACTTATTTTCTTTCAAGTATCATCAAGCAAGGCCCTACCCTAATTACCATTACCACCGTCTGCATGTCATTTCTCATTCTCCTGTTTGGTGAAATATCACCCAAAACTATCGCAGTATCAAGAGCTGACTATATTTCTCTCATTCTCATTACTCCCATGTATTACCTGTACACAATCTTCTCCCCTCCCATCCGTGTTCTCGCATTCATCGGTAAAATGATCGTGCGCATATTCGGCATAAAAGAAATTACCAGCTCTCATGATATCACCGAAGAAGAAGCGAAAACCATGTTCTCAAGCTATGCCGAAAATTGGCAAATTACCAGAATTAGAAAAAAAATAATGCAAAGCGTCTTTTACCTGAAAGAAATACTTGTGAAAGAAATAATGGTACCTAGAACCGATATCATAAGTATCGATATCACTTACCCTCTTCAAAAAATAATAAATATCATTCAAAAACATGGTTATTCCCGCTACCCGATATATGCTGAAAGCCTCGATAATATCCAGGGCATCCTTCATGTGAAAGATATTCTTTCCATCTCTCAATCTAAATCTCATTTCAAAATTCATGATTTTTTGCGCGACGCTTACTACCTTCCCGATACCGCAACAATTGAAGATGCCATGAGACAAATGCAAAAACATAAGATTCATGTAGCAATGATTATCGATGAATATGGCGGTATCGAAGGACTGGTCACCCTCGAAGATATCCTGGAAGAAATTGTCGGCGAAATTCATGATGAATATGATGAAGAAGAAAGCCCTTTCATTAAACCACAAAAAGGTAATGTGTGGTCTATCGATGGCGATGCAAGTATCCGGGAATTAAATGAAATTCTGCCAGTCAAATTGCCCGAAGAAGACCACTATAATACCATCGCCGGCTTGATATTTAAATTAGCTGATAAAAT
>MFGW01000053.1:16509-16855 GCA_001780385.1 Candidatus Fischerbacteria bacterium RBG_13_37_8
ATTCTTTTTAATGCAATAAAATCAGTTATGAGAAATTCATCAAATACATTCCCCTGCAATAAAAATTCATGGTCCTTTTCAATTGCTTCAATCGATTCTTCAATAGAAGAAGGCAACGAACTCAACGTTCTTTTCTTTTCTTCAGACCATAAAAATATATTATCATCATAAGGTCCATAATTGCCTTCTTTCAATGAATATTTGTTGAGCACTCCATCTATGCCTGCCATGAGTATCGCACTGATCGCTAAATAAGGATTAGCCATTGCATCCGAAGGCCTGAATTCAATCCGCTTATCTTCCTTCGTTACAGCATATTTCGGAATTCGAATCGCAGCAGAACGGT
>MFGW01000053.1:16870-20735 GCA_001780385.1 Candidatus Fischerbacteria bacterium RBG_13_37_8
ATAACTTCACCGGAGCCTCAAATCCCGGTACAAGCCTCTTGTACGAATTGGTACTCGGATTGGTAAATAAAGTGAGAGCAGGAGTATGCTTTAATATTCCAACAATAAAATGAATAGCTAACTCAGATAGCTTCGCATAACCAGCTTCATCATAAAATACATTCTCATCATCTTTCAATAACTGAATATGAAAATGTAATCCGTTGCCCGGCAAATTGTATAATGGCTTCGGCATGAACGTTACATATTTATTACTGGCAAAAGCAACATTCCTCAATATGTGTTTTAATAAAAATACTGAATCTGCTGCTTTAAGCAAATCAACGCGTTCTAATTCAATTTCTTCCTGACCGCATAGACCTACTTCCGAATGATGGTACCGTATAATTACTCCTGCTGATTTAGCAAGGCGTAAAACTTCCTCCCTCATTTTATAATTGCTGTCATACGGATGAATAATGTGATAGCCTTTTCTGTGTTTTTCTGAATAAGGTGTGATAGCAGATGCTTCAAGAGATTCTGCCGCCCGTACGCTGTTAAAACGATAATAGGCCGAATATTCGGTTGTATCATACCGCGCCTCATCAAAAATATAAAATTCCAGCTCGGGACCCCATACAGAATTATCCGCAATACCAGTTTCCTTTAAATAATTGGCAGCTCTTACTGCTACACTGCGTGGATCTTTTCGTATTCCGCGCATCGTGTCTGCTTCAAAAATGTTGCCAATAAATGATAAGGTTGGCTGCTGCCAAAATGGCTCAAACCAAACTGTAGTTAAATCTGGAAGAATAATTAAATCACCTGCTTCCACAGCTTTCATCCCCGGAATACTTGAACCATCAAATGATATGCCCTTCTCCATCACCGCATCAAATCTCTCCACCGGAAAACCAATATGATACCAGCGACCACCAAGATCCGTATATTTAAGATCTATGTTTTCAATATTGTGTTCCTTAATTAAACGGAAAATTTCTTCCTTATTCATATCTTCTCCTTAAAAAAATTAAGGGGTCAAGGATTCGAGGGATCAAGGATTCAAATGCAGCCGAACAGAAAGTTCGCCCTCGAAAATCAGCGACAGGAAACCATCTTCGCTACACAACAAATGGTTCCCGTCCCCAGCTTATTGTAAAACGGTTCTTCACCGGTTGTCAAGCACCCAAAGCAGGGACTATTCCCTAGTCCCTAGTCCCTAGTCCCTATTCCCTAGTCCCTATTCCCTAGTCCCTATTCCCTAGTCCCTATTCCCTAGTCCCTAGTCCCTATTCCCTAGTCCCTATTCCCTAGTCCCTATTCCCCCATTTCTTTCACCTAAAAATATATGATGCGAATTTGCTAATATTACTTGACAATACTTCACTAAAGTATTATACTTGTACTGCACGGTACCCACGCCAAGGAAGCCGCGCCAAAGGTGAACAACATGAAACTCGATAAATTTACTATCAAAGCTCAAGAAGCTCTCCATAGCGCTCAAACTATCGCTGAAAATCTTAATAATCCACAACTTGAAACAATTCATGTTCTCCTCTCTCTCATTCAACAACAAGACGGCATCATCATCCCCGTTCTTCAAAAACTCGGTGCCAACACAGAGTCCATCGCCGCACAACTTCGCAGTAAGATAGATGCATTGCCGAAGGTCTCCTCGCTTGAAACAGGAGTTTATGTTTCCCCAAATCTTAAAAGACTCCTGGAACAGAGTTTCAAAGAAGCGGAGCTTCTTAAAGATGAATTTGTCAGCACTGAACATATTCTGCTGGCAATACTGAGCATCAAAGACGACGATACTGCTAAAATCTTAAAACAACACGGTATTTCTAAGGAAACCGTTATGCGTTCACTTGCTGACTTGCGAGGCGGACAACGTATTACGGACCAAAATCCGGAAGATAAATTCAGACCATTGGAAAAATATGCACGTGATTTAACAGAGCTGGCGCGGAAAGGCAAGCTTGATCCGGTCATAGGGCGTGATGATGAAATCAGGCGATTAATGCAGGTTCTAAGCAGAAGAACAAAGAATAATCCTGTGCTCATCGGTGAGCCGGGAGTCGGAAAAACAGCAATCGTGGAAGGTCTGGCACAGCGTATCGTGAATGGTGATGTGCCGGAATCATTGAAAGACCGGAAAGTAGTAGCACTTGATATGGGCGCACTTGTTGCAGGAACTAAATATAGAGGTGAATTTGAAGACCGTCTGAAAGCATTAATAAAAGAAATCGTAAATTCAGATGGAAACATCGTGCTGTTCATAGACGAGCTCCACACCGTTGTTGGTGCAGGCGCAGCAGAAGGTGCTATCGATGCTTCTAATATGCTTAAACCCGCTCTCGCGCGTGGTGAACTGCGTTGTATAGGTGCTACTACCATCAATGAATATAAAAAACATATAGAAAAAGATGCTGCACTGGAACGAAGATTTCAGCAAATACTCATCAAACCACCAACCGTAGAGGACACCATTGCCATTCTGCGTGGTATTAAAGAAAAATATGAACTGCACCATGGTGCAAAGATAAAAGACGCTGCACTCATTGCCGCAGCAGTACTCTCAAACCGTTATATCTCGGACAGGTTTCTCCCGGATAAAGCAATTGACCTTATTGACGAAGCAGCAGCACAACTACGCATCGAAATTGACAGCATGCCGGTTGAGCTTGACGAAATCGAACGCAAGATTATGCAACTGGAGATAGAAAAACAAGCATTGGTAAAAGAAAAAGATGCGGCTTCGACCGAACGACTCGCAAAATTACAGGAAGATCTATCTAATCTTAGCGAACAGCGCGATAGCATACGACAGCAATGGCTAAACGAAAAAGAACAAATAAAGCATATCACGGATCTGAAATCGCAAATCGAAAATTTGAAAATAGTGGAACAGGATGCGGAGCGGCACGGTGATTTTGCGAAAGTAGCCGAATTACGTTACGGTAAACTCATGGAATTGCAGAAGGAACTTACAGGGGCGAATGAGAAACTCCAGGAGTTGCAGAAAGACTCCCGCATGTTAAAAGAAGAAGTGGATGAAGAAGATATTGCGCAGATTGTATCAAAATGGACGGGCATCCCGGTTTATAAAATGCTCGAAGGTGAGAAGGAACGGCTCATTCTAATGGAACAACGACTTCGTGAGCGTGTGGTAGGTCAGAATGAGGCTCTGGAAATCGTATCCAGCGCCATAAGGCGAGCGCGCGCAGGGTTGCAGGATCCCAACCGACCAATCGGTTCTTTCATTTTTCTTGGCGCAACCGGTGTAGGAAAAACAGAACTGGCACGTGCCCTGGCTGAATTTCTCTTCGATGATGAAAAAGCCATGATACGTCTCGATATGTCCGAGTTTATGGAAAAGCATTCCGTTTCACGACTCATTGGCGCTCCCCCGGGATACGTGGGATACGAAGAAGGCGGGTACCTCACCGAAGCAATTAGAAGAAGACCTTTCTCAGTAATTCTACTGGATGAAATAGAAAAAGCACACATGGATGTTTTTAACATTCTCCTGCAAATCCTCGAAGACGGGAGGCTTACCGATGGTAAAGGAAGAACTGTAGATTTTCGTAATACCTTGATCATTATGACATCCAATCTCGGCAGTCATTTCATGGGTGATTCACTCTACAGTAAAGAAGCAATCAAGGAAAAAATCATCTATGAATTGAAAGCAACCTTCAGACCTGAATTCCTCAACAGAATTGACGAAATCATCACCTTTAATAATCTTACACGCGACAACCTGTTCGATATAGTGAAAATTCAAATTGCACGTCTTAATAATTTACTCGCACAACGTAAAATCAGCATAACACTCTCCCCCAATGCAATTGAACTGCTTCTGAAATTCGGTTATGAACCA
>MFGW01000053.1:20743-20898 GCA_001780385.1 Candidatus Fischerbacteria bacterium RBG_13_37_8
CGCACGTCCACTGAAACGAGCTATTCAAAAGTATATTATGGATTCACTGTCACTTAAATTACTCAAAGGTGAAATCAGCGAAGGGGATGATATTTACATCGACGCAGACCTCGATAAATCCACATTCCAACTCGGCACCACCGTTTCCCAGGGCT
>MFGW01000053.1:20920-22641 GCA_001780385.1 Candidatus Fischerbacteria bacterium RBG_13_37_8
TGTCCCTTCAGGACGGGAAAGGTTGATCCCCAGTCCCCATTCCCCAGTCCCCAGTCCCCAGTCCCTATTCCCCAGTCCCCAGTCCCCAGTCCCTAATTAGTGCCTGTATCCTTTTAATGCCGTCTGTATTTCACGCTCGATTGTTTTCTTGCGCGCTTCTGCACGCTTATCATATTGCTTTTTTCCGCGTACCAGGCCAATCTCAATCTTTATATTTCCTTTCTTGAAATACACCTTAAGTGGTACGATGGTCAATCCCTTCTCCTGTACTTTACCCTGCAGTCGCATGATCTCTCTCTTATGCATCAAAAGTTTCCTGTCACGTAATGGCTCATGACTAAAAAAACTCGAAGCACTATAAGGAGAAACATTGCATTTCGTTAATATAAGTTCACCATTCTTTATCTTTACATAACCTTCTTTTAAGCTGATGCTCCCGCGCCGGATAGATTTCACCTCCGAACCTTGCAACACAATACCAGCTTCAAATGTTTCTACCACCTCATAATCATGATATGCTTTCTTGTTTGTCGCTATAATTTTAATGCCTTCACTTTTCATAATCGCTTCTTTATTTTACCTTTCTCCGAGAACTGCCTCGACTTCCTTCTGCTCTCCTTCTCTTTTAATAATTATCTTCACATTATCACCTGGTTTGCGTGCACGCAATGCATACGTGTAATCATAGAGATTATTGATCTTCTTTTCTCCTACCTGAAGAATAACATCACCTTCCTGCAATCCTGCCTTCTGTGCAGGACTGTCCTCTCTTACACCACTGATTCGCACTCCTTCACCATCATAGCCAAAATCCGGTATGGTACCAAGGTATGCCTTAATACCTCTCCCGGTCATATCCATGGGCTTGCCGCCTTTAACACGATGAAAGGTAAGACTGGTTTCAGGTTTCTCCAGATACTTCACAATATCCTGAATGAGTGCAGTGACTTTTTCTATTCCACTTGCATTGATTTTATCCGCTGTGTCATTCGGTGTGTGATGATCCATGTGCACTCCGGTAAAAAAGAATAACACGGGTATGTTTTTATTATAAAATCCTGAATGATCAGACGGTCCATACCCATCGCCCGTGTATTTTATCGCAAGTCCGGAATTCAATTTTTCAATCTCTGGTTTGAACTGTTCTGCAGTCTCTATGCCAGAAATGACAAGTGAATTTTCTTTCATTCTGCCGATCATATCCATGTTAAGCATGGCAGTTATAGATTTCAATGGGATGATTTCACCATTAATAAAATATGTGGAACCCTGCACACCCAGTTCTTCTGCTGAAAATGCAACAAAAACGATAGATCGGTGCATATCTTTTACGCTCCCTAATCTTTTTGCAAGGTAGAGCAATCCCGCAACTCCGGAAGCATTATCATCAGCGCCCGGATGCAATTTTCCCTTCGCATCTTTCTCACGGCTCATGCTTTCACCCAAGCCTAAATGATCATAATGCGCCCCTATGACAATCATTTCCTCAGATGTACCTTTCACCATTCCCGCCACATTCAGACCAGTTGCTGTCTTCTTGATCAGATCCACACTCACATCAGCCTTGACATTCTTTAATGCCGACGAAGACGATTTCATCCCGGAACTGATCTTCTTCTCTTCCTCAGAAACGTTATATCCACATTCTTTCAACACCGCAAACAAAGGCTCACGCTTAACATGAATAGCCGGTAATGAAGCAGCTCCATATGTAGTCAATT
>MFGW01000053.1:22709-22966 GCA_001780385.1 Candidatus Fischerbacteria bacterium RBG_13_37_8
GCCGCTTTATGATCCTGTGCATTGCTGATCTTGTACTGCACATCACCATAACTCTGGTACTGCACATTCTTGAATGGATTATTTTCGTCATCCTCTTTCGGATAATGCCGCAGTACAATAACTATATTATTTTCTGCCTCTATGCCTTCATAATCATTATATTTAAGTTCCGGCGCTGTGATGCCATATCCTGCAAAAACAACATCTCCTGAAGCTTCGCCCGATTTGGAAAAAGCCATCGGAATAAATTCTTCCTT
>MFGW01000054.1 GCA_001780385.1 Candidatus Fischerbacteria bacterium RBG_13_37_8
AATTTTATTGGGTGTTTATTTGATCTATGCATTGGCACAATTTGCTATGACCCTCATTCTTCAAATAGCTCTGTATGTAGAAGGCGCTGAAACTGATTCCCAAGCCATTGCAGGCTCTATCTTGCTTATAGCATTTGCACGATTGCTATTGATTATTTGCCTTTTTGGATGGCTTCGTTTGAAAAAATGGGGAATAATTAGTTCGACTATATTTTTGCTTGCAGCATTAATTGCTTTACATGACATTATTTCTTTATTCTTGCTTCTTTATGCTCTTTACGCCTTGCTATTTCGTTGGCGATCCTTTGATTAATAATCAATATTTTTCGCTTCCCGTGCAATGCTGAGTTTGGCAGTCCCTGGCGCTATTCATTGCGAGCATTAGCTTGCAAAACAACATAGAGTGCTGCAAACAAAATGATTGGCGAGGACCACATTCCCGACAGAATCGTCTTTGTATAAAGCGAACCAAGAAGAGGACTGGGCTTCTTGTTGCCATGCTTCTTGCTCGCCATTTAAACAACTCAAGAAGCAATTATTATTTAAACTTTATTAATTATTGCTCGAATTACAAGGTTTTTCAAATTTTGATGAAATTTTGAAATAGCCTCTTGAAACGCCCTCTGGGTAATCGTTTCCGGAGTGTCAAATGTCGGGGTTTGACCCCGTCATGCATAACTACGCAATTGACTTCTATATCACTTGTAGTTATAATGGTAGTTACGATGAGCATAATGCGTAAAACATTGGAAGAAAATTACCTCTACTTCCTGAAAGAACTTGTCCGCATCAATAGCGAAATTATTGCCCTCCCCCGTGGCGCTATCTCACGTAAAAAAATCGGCAACTCAACCTATTACTATCACTAGTGGCGCGAGGGGAAAAAAGTAAAAACATTATTTCTTGGTCACATCCCTCCAGAAAACCTGCTCAAAGAAATTTAGCTCCGCAAAACACTCGAAAAACAAAAAAAAGAAATCCTCGAGAATATTGCCGTAATAACCAAAGCAATCGATGTGCAAAAAGTAACGGCAGAAGAAATTATAAAACTATTTGCACAAAATAGCATTTCATTTCTGCTCATTGGTTCATATTATCTGCCGGTTATAAAGGAGGTATTCAAATTCAATCTTCCCTCTATAAAGACTCAGGATATCGATTTTCTTCTCAGATTCCCTTACCACGGCAAGCCTGTCGATATTGAATACCTTCTCAAACCTATTGGCTTTACGATAGGTTTTTATGATGATGGCTCAACTTATTTCACCAATGGTATTTTCAGTATTGAATTCCTGGTACCTGAAAAAGGCAAAAGCATTGAAAATGCTCTCTCAATAAAACCCTTGAAAATAAAAGCAATTCCTCTGAGATACATGGAAATGCTATTTAATCAACCAATAAAAATTGACCGTGGAGACTATTCCTTTTTTGTGCCCAGTCCTTGGATTTTTGCCTTTCACAAGATCCTCATTTCAGCAAAAAGAAGAAACGCAAACAAGCGGGAAAAAGACATTTTGCAGGCAAAGGCAATCCTGCGAGAGATATTTAATAAGGAAAAGACCAAGCAACAGGCGCTTTCATACCTGAAAACACTCCCTCCCAAGTGGCGCACTGCAATCAAGATCTTTCTTGCTAAACATTTCCCTCTTATTTCAAATTAGCCGCCAGCTTATCCTCAATATAAATATGATCAAATCCCGATGGATATTGTTCCTCAATAGGTCGGGCATATCTTTTTCCATAATCGGTTAATGTCCATATGATCATTCGCAATGACCAGAAAAAATCTTTGCGTAAACGCTCAATATTCTTAAGCATAGAATCATTGAAATAAGCGAGCATTACATCATCTGGCAATGTTTCAACTCTCATATTATTATTTTTCATATAATCCATTGCGACTAAATGTAATGTATAAAGATCATAATATTTCTTGCCTTGAAACGTTTGCAGGAGAAATTTTTTACGCCTCGGAAAGTTGCCATCATTATAAGATGCGCTAGTCATTAAAGTTATCTCGTCGTCAAACTTGCTGACCAACTTGTAAGATATACCTCCTGGACCATAATGATTAATGAAATAATAGACGGGCTCGGTGTCATGTTTATAAGTATAGATAAGACAAACTGGCAATGTTCGAATGTAAACTTCATCTATTTTAGCAAAACCAAAATTCCTTATTGTTTGTTCAATATCTTGCACAGCGCGTATTCTCGATTCATATCCTTTCTCGGGAATTTTAAGTAGCTTCAAACCAGGTCTGACATTATAACGTCCTGCACCTAGGCAAAAAATGATTAGCAAGAGGGGAGGTAATAATAATAAAACTATCCTGAGCCAGTATGTTACTTGAATGACTGACATTAAGTAAAAGATGCAAATCATTACAACCAGCATAATTAAAAATAATTTCACATTCGATCTCCTGCGTTATATTATAGCATATATCGATCACTGCTTTTTATAGAGCTCTACAGAAGAATTACACATCATAGCGAAAACCTCTCACGACAACATAGAGAGCTGCAAACAAAAGGATTGGCGAAGACCACATTCCCGGCAGAATCGTCTTTGTAAAGAGCGAACCAAGAAGATGACCAAGCGCGTTGATTACCATCATAATTCCAACAACCAAAGTCACTACGCGAATGATTCTGCCTCCACGCGCCACGAGGGGGATGATGCTATATCCTATGAGAATTGCCACAATAAGTCCCTCAATCCACATCCCAAATGAAAACGTGGGTGCAGGAAAAAATCCAAGTCGCGCCTTAATGTCGTACACAGCCTGATTGTAAAAGGGGAGGAATCCCGTTATTGCCTCATCAATCACATGAAGCGCAACCGCTGTTACCAGCACAAACCATGCTAATGCATTTTTATTCACGAACAGTTCCTTTATTTGTTTCATAAGGACTGGGCTCCTTATTGCCATGCTTCTTGCTCGCCATTTAAGCAACTCAAGAAGCAATCATTATTTAAACTTTATCAATTATTCCTCGAATTACAGGTTTTTCAAATTTTGATGAAATTTTGAAAGAGGCTCTCGGAACGTCCTCCGGGACATCGTTTCCGGAGTGTCTAATGTCAAGCTTTGACCCCGTCAATTACGTCAATTAATCCCAAACAGCACTTGTTGCAAAATTATGCTCCCAGCAACCAGCACCCCCCTCGGTATCTGCTGCTATCGAATGCGCAGAATCTACACACACCTTTACCGTACACTCACATGCCTCTCCTATCGGTTTTTCAGTCGTTACTTCAATCCAGATCCCGCTGTCTTTAGGTATTGGTGGAATCTCATAGATAAAAGTGTTGAAGGGCGGCTTTTTAAAACGCGATAGCTCGACTCGCAATTTAGCAGCAGGTGCATCCAAATTGCTTTGATTTCGAACATACATTTTTGCATGTGATGGACCATCAATATGCACATAATCAATAATCAAATCCGTTGTTGTTACGGGAGCAACTTTAATAGCGGTATCAGCAGCAGGTTTTTCTTGAGCAGATGCCAGTGATAGACAAACAGGCTCAGTAAGAGGTATTCTCCTGGCAAAATATTCCCCGTCCAGCATGAGCCGGAAGCAGTATTTAGCATTAGGCTTGACATTTTTTGGAATGACATAATTGCTCTCAATTTCAACCTTGACCGATTGATATTTTGCAGGCATAGTTATGCCATGTGAATCAGAAATCCATTGTCCCCCTATTTCCTGTGTCACGACAAGATAACCGGTATCTCCTTCGGGATAACCAGCAGCATTAATAAATACCGCAGAGAATTTCAATGAATCACCAGGCTTCAGATCCCGCGATGGAGTAATGGTCAATGTGCCTTCATTAACTGCATAGAGATAAGTTGCGGTGAAACTGAACAGGAAAATAATAAAAGCAGTTGCCGCTAATTTGGTTAATCTTTCCATTCTCATAAATCTCACCTCCTCAATAATTATACAACAACAACTGCATGAATCAAAACCGACTGAATGCCTTAAAAATATCAACCACAATTGAGACAAACAGCAATTTGCCAATACTGAACTATCTCGTTGCTGAACTTGTTCATAAGCTCATAAATCATTTTCTGCCCTAAATGATATATGATGGTACACAAAAATCAAAGGAAAGCACAAGCACACTCAAATTTTGATAAAATTTTAAAAGAGCCTCTTGAAACGCCCTGCGGAACATCGTTTGCGGAGTGCCAAATGTCGGGGTTTGACCCCGTCAACCTGATTTGACCGCGCAGTTGATAAAAGCTATAATGAATACGTCAATGAAATACAGGCTTACTACAATTGGAGGTCAATATAAATGAAATACCTTGGAGTGGCCCGCAAAGAAAAAGGAAAGGTCCTGATGCCTGATTCATTTGATACTGAGAAAGACGGAAAGCTCTATGAAGCGGTAGAAATTGGTGGTGATCTTCTTTTACTACCATCGCCACTGGATAAAGAAAGATTAGCTCAGATCCAAAAACTATCAGCACTCTCCATAAAAGAACATAGAAAAACATTGAAAGGGCTCGCCAAGTGAAATGGATTACCTTAGGGGAACTTATTATTATCCATGAAAATGTAATAGCAGAAACTGGGGGAGTACATGGAATCATAAATCCCGGCAGCCTGGAATCTTCCCTTGCTAGACCTTTCACTACTGTCGGGAACAAAGAATTTTTTCCAACACTATGGGCGAAAGTATCAGCTCTGATTCATTCATTAATAGCATTTCATCCCTTCGTTGATGGGAATAAGAGAACAGCATTAGTAGCAGCTGATGTTTGTCTAAGGTTAAATGGATACCGATTAATACCCTCTGATGAAGTAGAATCTTTTTTCTGGTCTATAGCTCGAGGGGAACAATCAATTGAAGAAATAATCAATTGGATCGAAAATAATACTGCTAAATGGCAAATGATTTGATCAGACATTATGACCTACATTCGCTTTATTCTTAATTTTTGGGAGATTCCGTATGAAAATAATGCATTGCTCGGATGTGCACTTGGGTAAAAGACCGGCAGGTCCGGTCGGTATATATTCACAAAAACGATACGATGATTACTTCCATGTATTTGAGCAATGCATCGATACCGGCATCAAGGAACAAATCGACGTTCTGCTGATCGCCGGTGACCTGTTTGACCGGGGCTATATTACTCCGGAAGTGCTGGAACGCACTGAATCCATCCTTCATAAATGCCGTGCCAGCAACATACCTGTTCTGCTCATTGAGGGTAATCATGATAACATTGCGCGCGACAAGGAGCCGGAATCCTGGATCATCTATCTCGAAAATAAGAACTATATCAGCAGACCATTCTGTTCCTTTGACGAAGACGGTTGCCATTTTCATCCCGTTACGCTGGACGACATCAATTTCTACGGCGCCGGCTACCCGGGTGACATGGTGAATGAAACACTGAAAGCACTCTCTGAACAACTCCCGCCTCCGCCATCAAAAAATATCATCATACTTTAATAGGAAAATCGTTTTTCGCCATATAAAATCATATAGAAAAAATTGGTCAATTTCAACTGAAAGAAAGGAAAAAAATAATGCATCCTTCATAATAGGGGGAGAAAAGATATCTTTTCTCCCCCTATT
>MFGW01000055.1:0-3581 GCA_001780385.1 Candidatus Fischerbacteria bacterium RBG_13_37_8
CTGTCACGCCAAAGGTCGCGAGTTCGATCCTCGTCAGCCCCGCCACTTTAGAAATGTATTAACAGCAATTTCCTCTTAATAATCACGGTTTTTGATAAATGAAAATTGGGCAATCCCGTGCATATTGTCATTATGAGTCCCGCGCCAGCGGGACGTAATAATCCCTGACAGACTATGCTTCTTATCATGCGTTAGGGATTGCCACGTTCTGTTTCGCAAAGCTCGCAATAAAGGTCCGTATGGGATTGCTTGGTTAGAGCGGACGCATAGATCCGCCCCTACAGCAGAACTCGTAAAGAATACGCTTTGTGAAAGAACTTATCAGCTCGTAGTGTTGAAAATCTCAGCAATATCTCATATAATTTAAGTCTGCTAAATTTACTTATAAGATAGAAAAGGAGTCATAATATGAAAAAAAAGGCATATCAATCAATGGATGCAAAGTATGATATTTCACGGCGTGATTTTATAAAAATAGGAGGAGCGCTGGGTACCGGTATTATTCTTGGCACTCCCGCAATTTGGGCTCAAGAACAAACGAAAGAAGAAAAACCACCTCGTATTAAAACTAATATAGATGACGCGATGAAGGCAAAGAAAACAAAATATTCACTTCCTGGTCTGTACCCGGGTAAAGTAGTAGAAGTACATCATAAAGATGCTATGAAAGATAATAAACCTAATGCAAAAATAATTAACAAGATTTTTGCTAAGGGGATTGAACAATTAACCGGCAAAAATCTGAAAGATAGCTACGAACTTTTCTTTACAAAGGATGATATCATTGGTATTAAAGTAAATCCTGTAGGTGCTGGATTAATCAGTACGAGACTGGAAGTGGTGGATGCTGTTATCAACTGGCTGAAAGAAAATGGTGTCAAACCGGAAAATATTATTATATGGGACAGATTTGATTACATGCTGAAAGATGCAGGTTTTACAGCAGAACGTTATCCGGGAATAGGAATAGAGGGATTGCAGACGATGGACGAAGCTGCTGCCGAAGGTAAGAAGGATGATGATAGTGGCTGGCTTGATGCTGAAGGAAAGCATGTAAGCCTGGGTAATTTCGATAAAGATGTCTATTACTGGGCAGATGTTGATGGTCCGAAAGATAAACCATATCTTAATCAGCATGTTGTGAATAACAAGTACTCTTATTTCGGAAAATTGTTAACAAAAAAGCTAACTAAGATGATCAATATTCCTGTGTTTAAGAATACCGGCAATGGTGTTTCCATGGCAACCAAGAATCTTGGTTATGGAGCTGTTTGTAATACGGGAAGACTTCATAAGACGCTCTTTTTTGATGTATGTACCGAAGTAATGGCGTTTCCGGTGATTCGTGATGCGCTTGTTCTTAATATTACTGATGGACTCAGGGCACAATATGATGGTGGTCCTATGCCGGATGCCAAATATACCTACCTTTATAACCGATTATTCTTTGCCACGGATCCCTTTGCGCTGGATATGATATGTCATAATATTATTGTTGAAAAACGTAAAAGTATGAAAGTAAAAGTAAATGAAAATCCTATGTATACCGAATACTTGCGATATGCAGAACGTCTTGAATTGGGTATTGCCAATCCGGAAAAAATAAAACATATAAAGGTTTAAGGATTCAAAGGGTCAAGGATTCAAGTGCTTTTGAATGTCTTGTCGATCCTTTTATCCTATGCTTGGTAAATATTTCAGAGGCTAACTTTTTGTAGAATTCGCAAAGAATAATTAAAGAAGCACTCGACTCCTTGAATCCTTGTATCATGAGGTAATTACCATGAAAATAATTCTAACCATCTTATTATTGTTAATGTTAGCAATAACATCGAGTTCAAATGAGCTTATTCCGCCTGATAATTTTGTTCAGGGATGGTTGAAATTTGATAAAATGCTTACTTTTAAAAAGAATGCACTTGATGGTCATATTGATGGTGGAGCGGAACTGTTCTATGAATTCGGATTTGAAGATTTAGTTGTACAAAGATATAAGAAAGATAACACAGAAATTGCTCTTGAATTGTATCGGATGGAAAGTCCGGAATCGGCGCTTGGTATTTACTTAAATAAATGTACGACCGAAACTCCATTGAAAGAAGTACATGCCAGAAATACAGGAGATGCATTTCAATTAGTCATTCTAAAGGGATGTTATTACATCCAAATAAATAATTTTGATGGCAATGAAAAAATAGTACCGGTCATGATTGCATTAGCAAACCTGGTAATAAATAAAATACCGGCTGAAAGAAAAATAACCTTATTGCAGAATTTACCACGGGAAGATTTAATAAAAGGAACGGAATTGCTTATTCGAGGTCCCTATTCACTTCAAAAAATATTTACTTTTGGTGAAGGAGATGTTTTACAGCTCAACCGGACTATTTTTGGTGTTGCTGGTGATTACAAGGATAAAAAAGGCAAGACATATACGCTGATAGTAATTTCTTATCCGGATAGTAATGCTGCGCGTTCTGCTTATGGTAATCTTCTAGCGCATCTTGACCTATATATAAAAATAATTGATAAGAAAGACAATAGTTTTCGTTTCAAAGATTTTCAGAATAAATCAGGTTCCGTGGAACTGAAGGAAAAAATTATTACTTTAATTGTAGGTCTACAGCCGTAAGTATTTTTACAAGCCTGCCGAAGGCGGACGTGACAATCCCGAATACATTGTCATTGTGAGTTTGCCGGAGGTAAACGTAACAATCCCTGATGGAATTAAAGCATAGTCCGTTAGGGATTATTATGTCCCGCTGACGCGGGACTCATGATGACAATATGAGTTGGCAAAAATATACATTTGTTGTTACAGTAACACTGGTTTTATTGACAGGGTTGATTGCATGCAGAAGTCCTGTGCCAGTTCGTATAGATAATGAAGCAATTGATGTAACAAAAGAACCCATACAGGAAAATTCATCTGATAAAAAGACGATAATGCTTGCAAGTGATGATTATGAATTAACTCTGACGCTTTTGGCATTTTACAAATATGTAACACTCCTCAAATTAGATAACAAAGTGTATGAATAAAATATATAGGGGAATGGGGACTGGGGAATAGGGACTGGGGACTGGGGAATAGGGACTGGGGAATAGGGACTGGGGAATAGGGAATGGAGTTGTCGTCGAGGATGGTCAAATATCCTACATGATTGCCAATAATTCTTATTGCCTGCAATATTTATCGAGGCAAATTTCTCCTCCTGTACGAATTTCTCCTTCGCCAGTCCCAAGTCCCTATTCCCTACTGCTGGTTATCTCGTAAAATGAATAGCTACGCCAACAAGGACACGTTCTTTATAAACATGTATATGTCGTCTCCAGTATGATCCATAAACGACTGCATTATTATAAACATTATCTGCTAACATAACGAGTGCATGAGCACCCATCTCCGCTGCTTTTTCTCTTAAACGATATTCAACATAACTTGGTGACATGCCAGGAGAAGGATAAAAACGAACTTCACCTAACTGCACATGAGGGCGATGTGGCTCTTTTCTGAGCAACATAACTGAATCAGGATCAACAGGAGGAAAATAGGGAGCGCCAGAATAATGTATCGTTCG
>MFGW01000055.1:3651-8827 GCA_001780385.1 Candidatus Fischerbacteria bacterium RBG_13_37_8
CAGTGCTCCTTTCAGTTAATTCTCTAAATAACAATGCCAGAATTGTGCCAAACAGGGAATAGGGACTGGGGACTGGGGAATAGGGACTGGGGACTGGGGAATAGGGACTGGGGACTGGGGAATAGGGACTGGGGACTGGGGATTGGGGAATAGGGACTGGGGATTGGGGAATAGGGACTGGGGAATAGGGACTGGGGAGCAGGGAATAGGGAATGGAGATGTCGTCGAGGATGGTCAAATGTCCTACATGGTTGCCAACAATTCTTATTTCCTGCATTATTTGTCGAGACAAATTCCTCCTCCTATGCGTATTTCTCCTTCGCCAGTTCCTAGTCCCTAATCCCCAGTCCCTAGTCCCTAATCCCCAGTCCCTTTTCCCTGATTGACTTAATGAAGGTATTCTGATATAAAAATTTATTCTATATAAGGAGTTTTTGATACGTGAGAATTACTGGATGGATAGGATTAATAGTCATTATAGTAGCTGAAATTCTGTTATTTCAGGGTAATCAATTTATCGGATTGCATTTTACACCTATTCAATGGTGGGCTTATATATTGCTAATGGATGCTCTCATTGAGAAATTTTGGAAAAAATCATATATATTTCAATATCCGGGTGAATTTATTTTAATGATTTTATATTCATTTGGATGCTGGCTCATTTTTGAAATTTATAATTGGTATTATATTCCGAACTGGTATTATACTGCTTTATCTGAAAATTTGGTGTATCGCTGGATCGGGTATTTTATTGCATTTACCACTATTTTCCCGGGCATATTTCTTACCACACGTTTTCTCAATTACATAGGATTATTCAAAAACTGGCATATGAAAGAATGGCATTTGAATAAAAGAAAATTACTTCTCTGGAGTGTCGTAGGATTGCTTTTTCTTATTTTCCCATTTTTTTATAGTTCCCCTTATATATTTGCCATTGTATGGTTAGGATTTATTTTATTGCTGGATCCAATTAATTATTATCTCGGTTATGATTCCATTTTAGGAGATTTCGCAAAAGGCAGATTAGCAAGATTTTTAAATTTAATGCTTGCCGGATATATTTGCGGTATTTTATGGGAATTCTGGAATTACTGGGCGATCAGGAAATGGATTTATACTGTTCCATTCACACAAGACATTAAAATTTTTGAAATGCCGATTGCAGGATTTTCTGGATTTGGTCCCTTTGCCATTGAATGTTTTTGCATGTATGAATTTTTAAAAGGAATATCGAAGAAGATATTCAAGAAGATGCCCATGGATGAACAATCCCTTTGATAGATATCTCTATGTTTGAGAGAAAATCCCTTATAATTATTGCCAGCCTTATAATTCTAGGTATTTCATTAGCGCTCATTATTGGTTATTTTATATTATTAAAAAAAGCAGAAAATGTTCTTGAAATATCTAAATATTTCCCCTATGATACTCCCATTTTTTTTGGTATTGATAATATTCAGCCAAGATTGAAAAAAATCGAATCCAGTCAGACCAGAATTGAATTGCAAAAACAGGGTTTATTTGATCATTTTAATATAATCAGCAGGAAAAATGATAATATTATGTTAGAACGGACAGGCCTTCGTTTTAATGAATGGACAGATTTTATTTTTAGGGATGCCGGGATTGGGATAGATTATCGTGATCATAAGATCGTATTTCTTGTTGCATTGGGAATTCATAAAGATTCTGAAGATTATAGTCAAATGCTCGAAACAAAATTATTTGCAGGCAGCAGCAAGGATCAATCTATAAAAAAGTATAATGGTATTCAATATAAAATATCACATAAGGGAACAGTTATTTGTTATTATAAAACTACCTTAATCTTAAGCAACAACGAAGCATATTTTAAGGAGGCATGTGATGTAATTAAGAAGACAAATAAAAGCCTTGCAAAAAATGAGCGTTTCATAACAACACAGCAGAAACTTGAGTATATAGGTGGTTACATGGGCTATATTAATGTAGAGATGATGCTTAGAAGACCTGAATTATTCAGGTTTTTATTAAAAAAAATAGCTTCTATCTTAAATTATGATGAATTAATTTATTTGCAGAGATTAGAATCTATTTTAGGATTAAAAGATATTGAAATTATTGGAGGTAGTGGCGATATAGTCGGGGAAGATATTTTACAAAAAACATACATAGAATATTCAGGTGATAAGACAAAAGGAATCATCCCGGTATTTTTAAGCATCAAACCTGAGAATCTGGATGCAGACAGGATTATTCCTCAACGATGTGAAGATTTCATTATTATGACTTTTGGTGATGCCGGGACATTATATGAAGAAATTGAAACAATAATTATGCAAAATGCATCCCAGGAAACTCAGGTGAAATATATTATTTTTAAGGGTGTAGCAAAAATGCTTGGGATTGAGTTGAGGAATGATTTTATTGATTCACTTAATCATCAGGCTGTATTAGCAATAGCGCCGGCTGAACAGGTGGAAAATAATCCATATATTAAAAATAAAATGTTATTATTCGCAATAAAAATTAAAGATAAACCAAAATTTTCATTGTTCATGAAAAAACTCAAAACTATTTACAATGATTATTCTATTGTGTTTACAGAGGAGCAATATCTCAATGGAATCATATATTCACTTAGCAGGTTTCAGGAAAGAGGGTTGCCAATATTTTATGGAAATAATAAGGATTATTTTTTTCTTGCTTCAGACAGGAGTATAATAAAAGATGCACTATCAGCTTACAGCGGAAAAGATTCTATCAGCAAAAGCATTAAGTATAAAAATTGCAGGAGCAAAGCAGGCAAAAAGAATAATTTTATTATTTATAGCAAGGGAACGCTGGCACGTCAGATGATGCGAAAAAATATAGTTGAGATGGATGTTGAGCAGCATAATGATTTAAAGATAGCATTAAATACGCTAGGTTTGCATATGGGGCGTGAATGTGGGCAAATAAGCAGTGGTATTAATAAAGAAAATGAATTTGTCATTCAATCATATTTTCCTTTATCATATATCTATATAATATATTTAATGCTGATGCATGGACTTGTTTCCTGATATGAGCATATAAGAGAAAATAAAAATTAATAAAGGAAGGCATAATGGAAGAAAAAAGATTTAATGTAGTAATTATTGGAGGGGGACCTGGAGGTTATGTTGCAGCGATAAAAGCAGGGCAATTAGGTTTGAATGTATTATTAATAGAGAAGCAGAAGTTAGGAGGGATATGTTTGAATGTCGGGTGTATACCATCAAAAGCATTGATAACAGCTTCAAAGGAATATGAAAGAATAAAAACATTGGAGACAGTAGGAATAAAAGCAGTTGTGGAACCGGTGAACTGGAAGGTACTACAGGAATGGAAAAGCGGTGTAGTAAATAAGTTGGTAAATGGTGTTGGGCAATTATGTAGAGGGAATGGTGTGCAAGTAATGTATGGTGAAGCGGAATTAGCGGGGTCGAAGGAATTAATTATTAAGCAAAAGGACGGCAATATAAAGGTTCTCTTTGATAAGCTTGTGATAGCAACTGGTTCATATCCTATTGAATTAAAGGCATTACCTTATGATCATGAATTTATTTGGGATTCGACAGATGCGCTTAATAGTGAGACTATACCGAAGAGTATGGTCGTAGTAGGTGGAGGATATGTTGGTCTTGAATTAGGAAGTGTTTTTGCGCGATTTGGTTGCAAGGTAACAATAGTGGAGATGTTGTCCCAGGTATTGCCTGGATTTGACATTGATGTAGTGCGGTTGATAGACCGTAAACTAAGGAAACTTGGCATCGAGAGCAAGGTGAATTCAGTAATTACATCGATAGAACGCAAGAGTGATGGAATTGTGGCGACAGTAAACACGAAGGGTGTTGAATCAAGCATAGAAGTTGAAAAAATACTTGTATCAGTGGGAAGAAAGCCTCTAACGAATGGTTATGGTTTAGAGCGTTCTGGCGTAGCATTAGACGAAAAAGGATTTATCAAAGTAGATAACCAATTAAGGACAAATGCAGATGGTATATATGCGATTGGCGATGTAGCAGGCATGCCTATGTTAGCACATAAAGCATCGAAAGAAGGTGAAACAGTAGCAGAGGTATTGGCAGGTAAAAATAGTGTGGTGGATTACCGGTGTGTCCCCGCAGTAGTATTCACGGAGCCGGAGATTGCAGTGGTAGGAATTACCGAACAGCAGGCGACTGAGCAAAATATTGATACGATAATCGGTAAATTTCCATTTGCAGCATCCGGACGAGCCATGGCATTGCAAGAAACGGATGGATTTGTAAAAATAATTGGCGATAAGGCGACACATGAACTGTTAGGAGTTACGATTATTGGACCGAGTGCGTCTGATTTAATAAGTGAAGCTGCATTAGCGATAGAGATGGGCGCCGCGGTGGAGGATATTGCATTGACTATTCATCCGCATCCTACGCTTGGTGAAACCTTAATGGAAGCGGCAAAAGTTGCTATTGGAGAACCAATTCATATTATGAAACAAAAAGGATAATATCATGGTAGAATTAACAAAGGATCAATATTTAGAACTGTATTATTTCATGAAATTAAACAGGGAAATAGAGGATAAGCTATCATTTTTATATCGGCAGGGCAAAGTAGTAGGGGGATTATACAGAAGTATAGGACAGGAAGCTATTTCGGTTGGTTCAGCATATGCACTTGAACCGGAAGATGTACTAGGTCCTTTAATTCGTAATATGGGTGCGGTTTTAGTACGGGGATTCACGCCACGGGAGATATTTGGACAATACATGGCACGGGCAAACAGTCCTACAAAAGGAAGGGATACGACCATGCACCTGGGAGATTTAAGAAGGGGTGTCATTGCTCCCATAAGCAATTTAGGTCCATTAATTCCGATCATGGTAGGAGTGGCGCTCAGTTTTAAAATGCACGGTGAAAAGCGAGCTGCATTGACCTATATTGGTGATGGAGGAAGCAGTACCGGATATTTTCATGAAGGTCTCAATATGGGTTCGGTTCTGAATGTACCTTTTATATTAATAATTGAGAATAATCAATTTGCCTATTCCACACCAGTATGGAAGCAGACGCATGCGGCAAAATTTGCAGACAGGGCAGTGGGATATGGCATTGAAGGCGTTACAATAGAAGGCAATGATATTTTGAAAGTAGTGGAAATGGTAAAATGGGCAAGAAA
>MFGW01000055.1:8836-12658 GCA_001780385.1 Candidatus Fischerbacteria bacterium RBG_13_37_8
CGCTGAAAGTAAGCCAATGTTAATTGAATGCAAGACTATGCGGATGAGTGGACATGCGGAGCATGATGATGCGAAATATGTACCGAAGGAACTTTTGGAAGAATGGAAGCTTCATGATCCTATTTCACAATACCGGGAGTATCTTATTAATAATGGAATATTTGCAACTGAAGAAATTACTGCGGTTGAGGAGAAAGTGAAGAAATATGTAGCGGATGAATTAGCGTTTGTGGAAAAGGAACCCTATCCAACAGGAGAGGCAGAATTAGAGGATGTATATGCATAGGAGAACATTATGACTGAAATGACTTACCTGGAAGCAATTCGTTCCGGACTTAAGGAAGAGCTGGAACGTGATGAATCTGTTTTTATTATGGGAGAGGATGTCGGACTCTATGGAGGAGCATTCAAAGTAACACAAGGATTATTTGATCAATTTGGAGATAAAAGAATAATAGACACACCGATTAGTGAAGCTGGAATAGCGGGAGTTGCAATTGGTGCCGCTTTAATGGGAATGAGACCGGTAGCAGAAATGCAATTTTCTGATTTCATGCAGGCTGCATTTGATATACTTACCAATTATGCAGCCAAGGCACATTATCTCTGGGGAGTAAAAGTACCACTTGTGATACGTGCACCATGTGGCGGAGGTGTTCATGGAGGTCCATTTCATTCACAAAATCCCGAAGCGTATTATTTTCATGTGCCGGGTTTAAAAATAGTCACGCCGTCTACTGCGTATGATGCGAAAGGATTAATTAAATCTGCAATAAGGGATGATAATCCTGTGATTTACCTGGAACATAAATACCTCTATCGGAGAATAAAAGAACAATTACCGGATGAAGAATATCTTGTTCCAATTGGAAAAGGAAAAGTTATCAGGGAAGGGAAGCATGCAACAATAGTAACTTACGGCAGAATGGTCTATATTGCAATGGAAGCAGTCGAAGAATTAAGCAAAGATGGAGTAGAAATTGAGATAATAGATTTACGAACCGTATTTCCATTGGATGAAGAACTGATTATGCAATCAGTGAAAAAAACATACCGCCTGCTGATATTGCATGAAGCAAACAAGCGGGGTGGAGTAGGAGCAGAAATATCTGCATTAATTTCAGAGTATGCATTCGATTATCTTGATGCACCTATCATGCGTGTAGCTGCTCCTGATAAACCAGTTCCATTTGCTTCCTCACTGGAAGATGCTCATATTCCCGATAAAAATAAAGTGTTGGAATCTTTGAAAAAACTACTGAAATATTAAATAGTAAAAAAAAATATGTTCAAAGTTCTAGGTTCAAGGTTCAAAGTTATTATATTGAGTGTTGATTGTAATCCTGAACGTTGAATCTGAATAAATTAGGATGTAATTATGAAGATAGAAGTAATAATGCCTCAGATGGGCGAAAGCATAGCAGAAGGGACTTTGTCTAAATGGTTAAAGCAGGAAGGGGATGCGATAAACAAAGAAGAGCCATTATATGAGGTGTCGACTGATAAAATTGATACTGAGATCCAATCACCAGAGACAGGGATATTAAGCAAGATACTGGTAAAGGAAGGTGAAACAGTACCGGTAAATACGGTCGTTGCTTATATAGAAACGGAGAAAAAACAGGTGGAAGAAAAGGAACGGGAAGAAATAGTATTTAAAGAAGAAAAATCAGTGACCGTTGAAATTGCTGTGCATGAGGAGAAAGCTCATTCTGAAATGCGGTTATCGCCGGCAGTAAGAAAATTATTGCGTGAGCATGATATAGAACCGGCACAGATTGCCGGCACTGGCGCTAATGGCAGGATAACAGCGCGTGATGTATTGCTCTATGTTGACGAAAAAACGAAGAAACATTCTGTTGAAGAAGCAGATGTGCCAAGGCGGGCAAGAATTGAAGAGCAAATTATTACACCAGTTGAAAAAATGTCACCAGTAAAACCTGGTGAGAAAATCGCCGTTGTCCCTATGACTACCATGCGTAAAAGAATAGCCGAACATATGATTTTGAGCAGGAAAACATCCGCACATGTTACCACCGTGTTCGAAGTTGATATGACCAATATAGTAAAGATGCGGGAACAGCTTAAAGCACAATATGAAAAAGAAGGGGTGAAATTAACCTATATAGCATTTATCATTTCAGCAATAGTAAAAGCATTAAAAGCCAATCCAATAGTAAATGCTTCGGTATCTGATTTCGACATTATTTATAAAAAAGAGATAAATATCGGCATAGCGGTAGCATTAGACTGGGGGCTGATTGTACCGGTAATAAAAGAAGCCGATACCTTAAGCCTACTGGGCATTGCGCAGGCTGTGCAGGATTTATCCGAGCGTGCACGCACCAAGAAACTCAAGCTGGAGGAAGTTCAGGATGGTACCTTTTCAATAACTAATCCGGGAGTATTCGGGGCGCTCATGGGAACACCAATTATTAACCAGCCTCAAGTAGCAATTTTAGGGATGGGAGCAATTGTAAAACGCCCAGTCGTAATAAATGACGCCATTGCAATCCGTCACATAATGTATCTAAGCTTATCCTACGACCATAGGATTATTGATGGAGCCACCGCCGATGCATTTCTTGCTCATATCAAAAATACCCTCGAAAATTATAAAGGTTAGGATCAAATAAAAGATTAAGGTTGAGGTAAAGGTTAAGAACGGTAGAGGTTAAAGAGAGGTCGGGGTTGAGAAGATATTTAGGTTTAGAAAAAGAATAAGAATTATTATTTGATCTTTTCCCAACTTTGAACTCAGCCTCAACTATACCCTCGCTCTTTTCATTCTCGACCCCTCTTTAACTTCAACCTCGACCGTTCTTAACCTTTCTTGTCCATCCTCTCATTGAATAACCTTTCTGTTTATGGTACCATCTTTCCATGCTGACGAAAGAGCAAGAAACACTTTACAAAATAGCTGTTGAGTTATCAGTAAACAGGAGCTATTATGCTGCATTTGCTGCGGCGCGTGCAGTTCTGATATTGTTTGGAATAGATCCTAAAACTCATAATGGCGTTAAGACAATGATAAAAAGGAACAATAATATGGGCCAAGTTGAGCTTTAAATACTCAAAAGCTGTTTATTCATAAGATAGATAATGGTTAAAAAGAATATGATTAATCAATCCAGCAAAGAACAAAAAAGCAATAGTTTTTCAGCACAGGAAATTAAAGACAACGTCAAATGGTTCAGCAAATTTACTCTCAAGGAAAAATTAGCAATATATTATCGTCACAAAGAATGGGCAATGAAATACCGGGGACTTGCATTAAGATGTCTGAAAAAAGAGAAATCGACAAAATAATTTCTGGTTTTAACAAAAAGAAAATCGATTATGTATTGATCGGGAGACAAGCGGTTATGCTTTATGGTGCGCCACTTTTCTCATATGATTATGATTTTTGGATTCATCCTGGCGAGCGAATAGCGATATATGAATTTCTTGAAGATGATTTGGAATGTGAATCAAGCAAGCCACGAGAGATGGACGAACCGCTTGTAATCTTTACTACACCAGGGGGAGAAAAAATTGATATCTTTTTCTCAAAACGAATTGTCAACCTGGAATCGGAAATTATCTGTATTGAAAAAGTACTCAGTAGGGCAAAAAGAATAAACGAACCAGGTTCAAGATTCTATATAATGGTTCCAGCTATTGATGATCTGATTAAATTGAAAAAAGTATCCCGTAGACCAAAAGATTTGGAAGATATCACTTATCTTGAAGAAATAAAAAAGCACCTTAAATTTTGAAGTCATTTGATATATGTTGTTGCGAAATTGTCCAATGGCGGAGGATGAGGTCGCGAGTCAGGCG
>MFGW01000055.1:12675-13173 GCA_001780385.1 Candidatus Fischerbacteria bacterium RBG_13_37_8
CACCGAGACCTTCATATTCAACAGTTATAGGTCCATTGAATTCGCTTTTTTGAAATATATCAAAGCATTGCTGGTAATTGATGCTTTGCTCTTCACCATCGCTGCGAAAACTGTAGCTTTTAGCATGCAGGATGACGGCGTATGGAGCGAGCATTTGCAATGCTGTCAGTGGATCAATACCACGCGGGAAATTACCCATATCAGGGCAGGTACCGAGATTGGCTGATCCAACCTTGTTGATTATATTAATAATGTTTTGTGGATCGCCACTAAGTCCCCAATGATTCTCAATACCGATGCGAATACCATATTCAGATGCAACTGGCATAATTTCACTCAAGGAATTGACAGCACGCTCTATTTTGCCGTTCAAATCATTGACTCGCGGGGATAGGTTCTTACGCACAATATGCCCGAACAGCATAATCAATTTTTCCAAATGAATTTTTCCTGGCTTTGTTGTGTGTACTTCTTGCTGGGTATGTTGGGGAGCTGATC
>MFGW01000055.1:13238-15094 GCA_001780385.1 Candidatus Fischerbacteria bacterium RBG_13_37_8
GCTTCTAGAGAGTGTGCAATACGGATGATGTTTTTGGCATGGTCGATTTCTTCGGCGAGCATAGCATTATCATTGGTGGTGAAATCAACATTGTTATCAACAATTAAATCACAGTGATGTGAACTGCATTCCTTCTTTAATTGATTCAGCCACTCTTTATCACTACCTGCCAGTTGGCGGTCGGATATTTCAAGACCTTCGAAACCGTACCCGCTCACAAAACGCGGCATATCAAGGAGCGACAACCGGTTTCGCGATGCAATATTCTTTAGGCTATGTGCAAGTACATGTATTTTCATTACGTTTTTCCTGTCATTGTGAGTTTGCCGGAGGCAAACGTAACAATCCCTAACGGACTATAAGAAGCATTGTAGGGGCAGACCCGCGTGTCTGCCCTGTTTAATTTATCAGCCAAGGGCGAACAGAAGGTTCGCCCCTACGGTATGATTGCAGAAAATAATTTTACTTTATTTATTTCTTCTTTAATTTGTGAATCAGTCCAGCCGAGTTCTTGTGCCATTATATTTACGGTATCTTGCAGTGTTGGTTGTCCGGGATTGCCAGCTGAACCAAGGTCAGTCCGGCGCAATACGACATCGCCTAATGTTTTAGCCATTTCTTCACGCACTGCATGTATTACTTCTGCTTTTAATACTTCATTCGAGCCAGCAATTTTTTTCAGCAGATGCGGTTCCTTGTCTGCGCAGTTAAATATATCATTCAAAGCAGAGCCATAATTGTAACAGAGATGGCGGATCACTTTTTCATCGAGATCATGTGGTTTCGAGGCAATAGTATCATCAAGAAATTTGGTGAAATTTTCTATATCACCACCGTGCAAACGAACTGTATCAGTTCTATAGGGGGCAAGTGAGCGCCTAAGATGTTTTGCAACAAGATCAACTGTCTTTTTTGCTACATCACGGGCAGTGGTGTATTTGACACCAACTACGGTAAGTAAACCTTCAATTCCATCCTCGCGTGCATGGTCGTGAAAACGGTAATGGCGCACAAGCTGCACTTCGCCTGTTTTAGGATGAAGATCGGTCATTGGCAAAAATCCGCTATTTATGAAAGTCACTTCTTCACGCTTAATATCTGCTGAGGGGTATGCTTTATTGATATCATCCAGGAAATTTTGTATTTGATTTTCCGTAACCTGGTATTCGTCTGGTTTGCCGTAATAAGGACGGTGATCAGTACCAATGATAGTGCGTCCGCGCCATGGCGAGAAGAAAAGGATACGGAATCCATTATAAACAGAGCCATCATCAAAAACATGCCTGAACGTACCGGAAAGACCAAGCGCATATTGTCTGGCAATGTCACGGTTTACTATAAGGTTCATTGCCGTGGAATGAGGGAATCTTTTTTTTGTTTTCCTGTCATTTATTCCGACAAGTAACTCATCAAGCCAGGCTCCACTTTCATTCACGACGTAATTAGCGCGGATATCAAATGTATCACTAGTCAAAATATCCTGTGCTTTTACTCCAATTACCCTATTACCTTCTTTCAGCAATTTGGTAGCTTTGACATAATTAGCAGCATCAGCTCCCTTGTTTACTGCTGAAATAATAAATGACAGCAGCAGCCGTTCGGTGTTGTAACATTGCGCGTCATACCACAATGCGCCACCATTCAAATTATATTTATTATACCCCGGGATCAGTTCTTTGAGTTTACTGCTTGACATGGTACGGCCGCGAGGCAGGTACTTTTGTGGATCTGCAAGACTGTTACAGTCAAGACCGACAATATCATTGAAAAGTAATGCCAGCATAAGAGCTGGACGACTCTTTAGTTTATAACTGTAAGTCGGCATGAGCACTGGCAATGGATGCACCAGGTGCGGC
>MFGW01000055.1:15117-16061 GCA_001780385.1 Candidatus Fischerbacteria bacterium RBG_13_37_8
CTCACGAATTGATTCACGCATACGTCGAATGTCAAATTGCTGCAAGTACCGCAAACCACCATGAATGGTTTTCAAACTGTTTGCTGAGGTTGCAGAACCAAAATCATTACGATCAATCAATACAACTTTTAGCCCACGTAATGCTGCTTCCCACGCTACCGTGGCACCATATATCCCGGCTCCTATCACCAGCAAATCATACTTCTCTGAACTGAGCCGCTTGAGGTCTCGCTTCATTACTTTTTCCGTAATTTAGAATACGCAATAATATTATTACTTCTTACCTTTCCATTCCTGGAGTAATTCTGGTCCTTCTGTGGCATATTGCTGACTGGATGAAGGTAATTCCTTGATCAACAGATTGGCTTTTTCTAATATGCTAATTGCCTCAGCGACTTCAGCTTTAGTTTTTGCTGCTTGCTTGTATATTTTTGCTTTCAACAGCATATTCCAATAATTCTGTACCAGTGAAACAGAAGTATCAATCCATGCTTTTGCTTTATCAGGCATCCCATTTTCGAATGCATAATTTGCTGCAGAGTAGGGGGTTCTCCAATATCTGTCCATAGTATTGTCAATGTTTTTCATGAGCATGCCTTTTGTATTTACTTTGACTGTAAAATCTACCATTAATTTTTCCCACTGCAACACAATTTTAACTGAATCATCGGTGAGGTCATTAAAATAGAAATGCATACGCTCGCAGAAAGGCGCAGTAGCTGGTTTTGCGTTTATGCGGACGATATCCTGGCTTTCTTCATATCCCATAGTTCCCCATATATCAGCCTGTTTACTGATAATGAAGATCCATTCTTCTTTTCCCGGAATAGTAAATAATGCATAAGTGTCTGCTTTCACTTCCTTGTCAGCAATCATAACATCGGTGCTGAAAGAAATAGTAGTGGCATTATTAGCGCCCGTACGCCAGATTTCATTATAGGGAA
>MFGW01000055.1:16085-16348 GCA_001780385.1 Candidatus Fischerbacteria bacterium RBG_13_37_8
CTTTTACGCCTGGTCGGTGATAGGTTATAGTAATATCAGTCAAACCAACTGCCTGTGTAACGGATGCTTTAGGACTTAATTTTGGAAATTGCAATTCTTGTGCAGATAGCGATTTCCCATTTATGGCAATGATTAGGCATAACATCACCAACATCAAAAAAATAGCTAATGTTTGTTTCATAAATTTTTCCTCCTATGTAAATAAGGTGTAGGGGCAGACCAGCGTGTCTGCCCTTTTAATAGTTTTGTTCTTATTATTTGCT
>MFGW01000056.1:0-11056 GCA_001780385.1 Candidatus Fischerbacteria bacterium RBG_13_37_8
AATGAATTATCTGAGCGCTTGCTTTATCATTGCTTACATCTGTTTTGAGCACATAACATCCATCAAGCGTTGCTACTTCCGCTTTCGCCTTTTCATCTATCTCAATGCTTACAATCCTGCATTGAGCAGAGACCTTACAAAATTCTTTCACTTTCAACTTGCCTATAGCTGACTGTATCTTCTTTAATGAAGTCTCAACTTTTGCCGCTCTGTGTATACTCAGGTATTCATTCTCCTTAACGGCATCGGTTAGCAATCCTATTACTATCTGCTTTTTTCCTCTCTTCCCATCTCTGTTGTAGCCGTATGCTCCTAACTCATTTTTCTGATCCTCTAAATATGAACTTGTCACATCATATAAGTAAAGCGAAGGAGTAATTATTAAAAATATTAGTGCCCACTTTTTGCTACACAATTACGCCCCAAATTATTTGCCTGAAAGCATTTACCCTATATTCTTAGCCTGGAACATCCGCTTTAATATAATCTTTCAATCCTTAATTTAATTGCAATTGCTTATTTGTTGCGGAAAGCATTGGCTCTGAGCTGCGGGACGCTGAATATCATTTGAATCAAGTCCATATGAGCCTTCTGTGTCCTGATACTGTGCAACTACTAAATAATAATAACTATCTGTATCCGCAACTATAGTTGCATTTGTCTGACCGAGAGTTGAGCATAAAAGCAGCATATGATCGTAGTTCGAAAACGGCAAACTTCCTCGATATATACTATAATCATCTGTAACACATGTGCCGCCGGGAACATCCCAGCTTAATAGCAAATTTGCGCCTCCCTTCTCAATCGCAAGAGGATTTCCAGCATAATTATCATTATCAGGTACTGCTCCTGCTCCTCCTGCATTCAAGCAAACATCGCTATTGACATTGGTCAGAATTGGCGCAACTTGCGTAAAAGATGAATCCAGGAGCGGTATCTCAACCGCCATGGTCGAATCCGTAGCTATGATATCTGCATCCCGGATCATCAAATTAGTGCTCACACTTGCAATGCAATCTCCACCAACTTCGCCATTCCCGTCTAACTTCATTACCCATACATCATAACCTCCGCTTCCATAACTACCGCTAAATCCAACCAACATATAATTACTGCCATTATTTTCTTCCACAATTGACATCGCCCTATCATACCAAAATCCTCCATATCTCTTCTGCCATTCTACGTTCCCAGATGGATCCAAACTAATCAGTAATATATCATCCTCATTACCTGCTTCCGAAATATACCCCGTAACGAGATAACCACCAGATTCTCTCTCAATTATTTTATATGCAGTTTCGTCATATTCTGTATAATAATTCCGTGCCCACTCTACTATACCGACCGAGTTTACCTTTATGACTAACGTATCCCGTTGACTTATATTGTCATCTGCACCATATCCACACAAAACATATCCCCCATCTTCTGTCGCAATTATAGAATATGCCCATTCCTCTCCAATGCTTCCATACGTCTTCTGCCATTCTATATTATATTCTGTGTCAAGTTTAAGCAAAATGATATCAAACATTCCATAGCCAGCACTCTCCGTTGCCCCAGCTACTAAATACCCTCCCTCACTTGTTTCTATCACTGAATGCCCAATATCATTTCCTGATCCGCCATAGGTCTTGTATGACAGAAATTGCCCTATTACATTAAACTTCGTAACCCATATATCAGTTATTCCAATTCCGTAAGTGTCCGTATAACCTACTGCAATAAATCCGCCATCACTGGTTGAAATAACTGAATAAGCTCGTTCGCTACCCTTTTTGCCCATCGCCTTCTGCCATTGTATCTGAAAATTACCACTTAGCTTCACTATCCAATAGTCATCTAAACTGCTAAGAACATCTACAAATCCTACAATAGCATAGCCACCATCTGAAGTCTTTGCAATAGAATATGCACCCTCATTAAATACAGAATCATACCGATTCTGCCATTGTATAATCCCATCTTCACCGAGTCTCAATAACCACAAATCATAATATATCCCGTTAAAACTGCTGCTCATCCCTACAACCACATATCCCCCATCCCATGCCCTTATAATATCATAGCCGAGTTCATTCCCGCTTCCTCCATATATGCCTTCCCATGTGCTCGAAAAACCGTTCATAGAAAATATACAGAAATAAATAAGTACCAATATACTATTTAAGACTCCCTTTATCATCGCACTTTATAAAAATATGATTCGTAATCGTTTAATGAATTTTCGTATTTACTTTTAAATGGCGTGTATGCACGTAGTTCCGGCGGATTATTATCAAAATCAGGATTGATCCCTCGATATACAAAATATTTCGGCCTCCCGCCCGTCCAGTTGAGTATCACCTCTCCAGCGGTTTCTGCCCACGGCGACCATCGCGCTCCTATTAATTCAATATTATCTATTGCCACTCCGCTATGATTATTATCAATTCCATCTTTCGTATCAAACCAAAACATTATTCGCACCTCTTTTCCCGACCATTGTCCTATCGGCAAATCCGGCGATATAGTCCATTGCTTCTCCGATGGATGCGTAGAATCTTTCACCCATAATGTCCATATGCCATAATTCCACCATAGCTCGACTCGAAATTCATCAGCATTTCGCAATGGATTATATTCTACTTCACGATAGTACTTGAACCTTATTTTCGCATCCGAATTGTTAATCTTTATAAACGGCATTTCAAGATATCCAAAACTCCTCTCTCCGGTATCATAATTACATACTTCTTTATTCCCATAATACATCGCCTTGTGCCCCGAAGGATATGGTTTTCCTATACAGTTCAAATCATCATCTATTATTTTCCACAAAGCTCCCTTATCATCAAACATCCACTGCCAATTAGCTCCGTTATTCTCAAATGTTCCCATCGGCGAATACTTGCTCGCATATAATATCACATCATCTGCTGGCGGCTCATAACCTGTATAGGTAAAACCAGCTCGCAGTATACCTTCACGTTGATCAGGACCCGGATGCACTACTACTACATTTACTATGCAACCACTCGGAGGTAGTGTGTTATTTGGATTTGTTGAGTTTGTTGGGGTATTATTTTTTGAATCTTCAGCATTATTATACATTGAACTTTCTACAACCGCCTGATTAACTAACTCAATCGATAACTCATAAGGAGATATCGAAAAATCATTGATATAACGGAAACATGGTTTATGAGGAGGCAGTTTGGCAAAAATAGTTGTGGAATCTACTACCTGCACTTCCTCTGAAGGCACACCACCAAAAAATACCTTTGCCCCTGCGAGAAAATTTTGCCCTGTTATTTTGACTATGTGACCGCCTTTATATGAACCAATGTTTGGCTGCACTTGTTCCAGCAACGGTGGCTTCACCGCTGGATTTACATACCTCCCGGTGTGCTGATTGTCATGCGCATAATTGTTCCATGCTATCTTTGTCTCATCACTGGCGTACGGCAAATCATAACAATATATATAAGCAGGATCTTCACTCGCTATACCACAATATTCACTTCCAGTGCATATCTCAATATCTCCATCATTATCTAAATCGGATAACGTCGCACCTCTTCCATTAAACGAATAATATGGTTCAATTACTGGATATCCATCAACTAAGGATCCATCAAAATTGTATGCGACCAAGACACCATCACTGCACCATTCGCATGTTCCTCCCGCTGCTATGATCTCCATCTCTCCATCTCCGTCTATGTCTGCAACCGATGGAAAATGACTGAATCCAACCGCTACATCATTTACGCGTAAGAAAATAGGCCATCCCGGCAGTACTGTTCCATCATTATTAAATGCTACTAACCGATCGCATAATACCAGCACGTACAACTCAAGCTTTCCATCTCCATTCACATCTGCAAGTGAAGGATTCCTATATGCAGGGTAATTGCCAATTGAGACTGGAAATCCCGGCACTATACTCGCATCATCATTAAAAACGAATAGCTTATAAACATTATCATCTGTAATCGCTATTTCGAGCTTGCCATCATTGTCAATGTCTCCCAGAGCAGGTGCATTAATAGGATGTGTGCCTAATACAATTGGCCAATTCCTAAAATGGCTTCCATCCTCTCTAATTATATAAAGCTTCCTATTTGCAGTATTGACAGTAAGTTCAATTATTCCATCATCATCAAAATCTCCTGCTGAAGGTGAAGCATAGCTTTGACCAGGGCCAGATAACGGCTCATAATTCTGAAGAGGAAAAACTACAGGAAAACCAGGCAGTAATCCACCCCATGATCCCAACACATTCATTCCTAAATTATACTCATCAAAATTAGACGGCTCAGAAGCTGCAAATGCTATCTCATAATTACCATCCCTATCTATATCCTCAACCACTGTACCCACAAATGCAGTATTAGGGGGATTTGGGAATCCATTTAAGCGAATCCCATTCCATTTAGCCACTGTAGCGCCACAAAAATCTGTACAGTTAGGCGCATCTAATCCCTGGTTGCCTATTATTTCGTTTAATCCATCGAAATCGATATCTTCAAAAGCTGCTAAGCCACCATAGTTAGGTGTCGAAATGATGTTTCCCAGATAATTATATATGTAATGACCATCCCAGTGTGTCAATGCATATACCTCTGATTTATTATCTCCTGTTAGGTCGCCTATTGTTGGCGGATATGAATAAAAAACAGCACTTGGTGTTTGAACCGGCCAGCCCTGTTGATAGGGAAAGAAATTACTATGTTGCTCTCTGTATATAGTTCTCTTTTCTGTTGATTTTATTACTATTAATAATTCCCCTGTCTCTTCATTCCATACTTCATAATGTTGCTTTTCAGAATTAAATATCACTCTTCGCTCTGCAATACATACTAAATTAACTGTTAATAATAAGATAAATTGAAGGAATATAATTTTCTTCATTTTCCTTCTCAAAAACAAGAGGTCGCTTCTCATGGATCAAAATGAAAAGCAACCTCATTAAAATTGATTTAATATTTTATTCCTGAATAGCAACAATAAGCGCATCGGAGAAAGAAATAAGCTCTTTCTCCTTAGCATCATTCACTATAAAATTATCGACCTGATTTTTAAATGCTTCTGTATTTGCAACAACGGCTTGCTCATTTGCTGGAGAATTCATGAGTTGCTCAATTACTGCTAATTTGTTCAACAATACTTCTCTTTTATTCGCATTAATGAAATCATTATCCGGCATTGCCTCAACCGTAAGTATTGCAGCCTCGACAAAATGCGCTGCATGCAACACTTCTTGAATTGCTATTGATCTCGGCTCATATCCCTCCGGAATGCCAATGATCGGCGATAAAGCATTATTCGTGAAAGCATTCACTACCGTTATATCAGCTTCTTCTGGGGCATCTGTTGAATACGCATTTACAAAATATACCTTATCATAATTCGACCGTATTTCGCACGCTACTGGTGTGGTTCCTCCTGTGTCTTTTGGATCATCTCTTATAGGATTAGGCGTAAGTAATCCATTAATCCGCGTCCATTTGTTCGTCCATGAATCCGCTACGAATGCTTTCCAATCTGTTTCACCTGTATCCGGATTTATGATAATTTCGCCTATAGTGACATCCTGTGGAAATACTTGTATGTTAATTTCATCAAGGCTGATTTCCTGATCAAATGGCTGGCACGGACTCGAACACAACAATGCTCCTTGCTTATACCCAGGAGCCTGATGCAAGCTATACTCCGGTACTACCATACAAACACGCTCTATTCCCAAATCAACATCATAAAAATTATCTAGGCCTATATTTATTATCGGATTTTGTACTCTCGGCAATTGCTGCCCATCAATTTCACATAAAATCACCCATTGATGCAGATCCGGTTCATACCTCAAGATTACAAGAAACTGCCAATTATCACTAAGAAAGCCTTTTACACTGCTTAAAAATACCTTATCATTTACCACAGAAATATGCAAAACCTGCCCTAATGCTAAAGAGGGCACCGGTATATATTGAATCAATTGCATCGTTTCTGCATTCAATATTAGTACTCCTCCTATGTATCCTCCAAATGTGTATTCATTTGCGCCAACTATCAGATGATAGATCGGATCAACTCCTTGCGTAGCATTATAGTACTCCGCTACCGCGATATCTTTAGGCTTTAATAGCTCATTTGGTGATGAATAGCCAGCTTCAATTTCTAAAGTGCCGGTATGGATTTTTAATACTTCTAATCCGCCCGGCAATATCATAGCAACATAAGCATATCTCCCCGGTATGGTTGTATTTTCACTAAAGGCGCTCGAAACAGGTTCATAATTAAACAAAATATCTGATTGCTTTTCAGGATTATAAAACTGAAGATCTACCAATTTATCTCTCGTTGTATCAACAACTTTTATATATTTTTCTATCCCCGTAACAAATCCAAAAGTTGAATATTCATATATTCCTGGTAGTGTCACACATGGAGTATCTGGTTCAAAAGTATATCCGCATAACTTAATTTTAGCATCCCATTCCTTATGCGCCGGGCTTTCAACTATCAAAAGTCCACCCTGCTTATCAATTTTGCTCACAGGAACTCCATCAAAGAATACCGAATAAACACTACCAATTATCTCCGGTTTACCATAAATCTTGACTACTGTCTCCCCTGCAGTCGTTCCTGTATGTGGTATGAACGGCATGTTTTCATATATTCCATAAAAACCAAGCGCTTCTGTCTTGCAGCTTTTTCCACATAATTCATTTTCAATGCATACATTTGCAACACTAACGGGGAAATTATACGGAGTACGCGCTTCCAATTTATAGCGAGAAATATAAGTCACACTGGGACTATATTCTTTGTAGATTACATCGCCTACTTCTGCCTCGAAATATACAGCCGAATGTGAAGAAAAATAATTCCCTTCTATCGAGATTAAATTGCTGCCTTTAGTGCTTACTGATTTCGGATTTACATCGTCTATATCTGGTTCGCCTAAATATTCATAAGCATCTTCGGCGGTTAGATTAATTTGTATATCATGTGTACAACTCTTATTTAATGTTAGATCCACAATTCCTGTCTCTTTGCCAGGCGTAAATGCGCTTATTGTATTGCCTATTACCTTAACATGCATAGCTTTATAACTATTGAAGTAAACATCCATTCTGTCTGCAACAAAATAATTTCCCGTTATCAACACCTCCTCTCCACCAACACTACAACCAAAAGACGGCTCTATATTTTCAAACTGCAATGCGCATTTGCACATCTCTCCCATCTCTAAATAAGAAATCCCTTCCCAACAATTTAAGCCCTTAATTGAATCCTGAGTATCTTCAGATAATAAATATGATGAACTCGCCACTGCTCCACTATTATAATAAGGTATATCAACATCAAAAATAAAATTGCAACTGCTGTCAATATTACCATTTGAATTCATCCTCAAAACTACTATTTCTTGATCCTCGAAAACTCCCTTTTTCCATTTTACGCCCAAGACTAAAGAACCGTCGTCATCTAATTGAATCACTTCCCCTCTCGCAAACTCTGCACCATAATTTATTATGTATTTTTGCCATATTATATTACCATAAGGATCCAGTTTTAAAACGTAGCTTACCCAATGCGGTCCTAAAGGTGCAAAACCAGTAATTACATAGTTCTGATCAGGCGTTTGCACTATAGAATAAGCTCTCTCATCATTACCTTCTCCTCCTATTCCATATCTTCTTTGCCATTCTATCTCTCCTTGACTATTCATTTTAATAATAAGAAAATCCGTATCTGATATATTCTCGTTCATTGTCCCTGCCGCAATGAAGCCACCATCAGAAGTTACTATTAAATCATACGCTTCTTCATAGCGTCCTGTATCATATACTTTCTGCCATTTTATCGTATCTTCATAATAAACTTCATTATCAATTACAATAACATTTAATTCTACTTTTAGCATTATTATGTCTTCCACACCTGTACCGAAATAATCAATACTCCCCAATATTGCGAAGACATCATTCTCAAGCGTATCTTCAAGAATTTCAATATCATTTCCTTTTTCTTTGGAATTATACCAGTATCCTTTTTGCCACAGAATGTCTCCATTTGCGTCTAATTTCAACGCTCTGATGTAACCCGATTCATTGCCTGAATATTGTGATTGTCCAACAACAAGATATTCTCCTTCCGAAGTCTGTTTTATGGCATTTGCGCGATCATTTAGTCCGTCACCATAGGCTTTCCTCCATTCCACTCCTCCAGCTTCATTTATCTTCATTACCAGCATATCTTCAGCATCAGGAAAAGATGACTCCGTATAACCAGCTATAATATATCCTCCATACATAGTCTGCTGAATAGATAACGCTACATCAATATCTTCACCTCCATATACCTTCTGCCATTCAATTATTCCGGCTTTGTCTACTTTAATAACAATAACATCCGAACCACCATACCCAAATGAATTCGTTTCCCCCGCTATTATATATCCCCCATCAATCGTTTTAGCCATGCTATGTATTATATCATCGCCAGCTCCACCATATGTCTGCGCCCAATACGGTTTTATTTCAGCTTCCATAGCAAACGCTATATTACTAATGGCAAAAATAGAATAAAGTAAAATAATATAGAATAAAATTTTTGGTTGTTTTGACATAAACACCTCCTTTGATAACTATTTTTCTCTACTTGCCAATTTCTTTCATATAAGGATCTTTATGCATTACTATTTACTTTAACACCACAAATACCTATTGTCAAGTACTACAAAATCAAAGCGTGACGATCATCGCAAACGTAACATTATATATTATTTTTTTAAATTCGGGCTAGGAAAATCGTTTTTCATCATATAGAATTATATGGGGGAAATTGGTGAAATTTAACTAAAAGTAAGGAAAAAATAATGCAATCATGGTAATAAGGCAAGAAAAGATATCTTTTCTTGCCTTATTACCATGATTTGGAGATTCACAGGGAAGTAAATGAGCAAAATAATGAGCAAAAGGCAAGAAATTGAGTAAAAAGCAGGTAGACCTTTAGCAGGAGAGGAGATAGGGAGTTAAATAATTGGATGTTGTCAAGAATGTTGTGTAAATAAGTAATCATTGTTGTACCTGTAAGATAGTGTAATAAAGGGAAAGAATTTCTCTCTCATTGGCTTTAATAAAAACATGTGGAGTAGCCCATTTAGAGAGTTTAAAGCAATTATGCCAGATGCCATAGCAGAGGAAGATATGATGAGGGGATCGGAAGTAACCGCCTCGAGATTTTCTAATTTGTTCAATGACGTTGTTGAGTCCTTCAATGAGATTAGTAGAGTAGAGGTATTTTCGAATATCTTTAGGGACTCCTTAAAGATAATGCAGTATTATACGGCAATAGTATCAATTTTTCCGTGTTCAAATTAGATGTAATTATGTTCTTTATTTTTTCATTCATATGCAATACCTGAAATTTCTGTAGTAAGAGGGGGAGCTCTGCTCCCCCAAACCCCATAAGCGATAGCTTAGGGAGTTGACTTTTTGATAGAAATTGCATATAATAATATGCATGACAAACAGCGAATGGTATGTTGATGATGTGCTCATTGAATGAAATGATTATTGTACGACAGTGCCGGCTCTATTGTTTTCCTACAAACCAATAGTTGATGATTCGTCAAGCAACATTCCTAACGGAATTATAGAAGAAGATGAAACAGTCAACCTTGTAGGAACTTTAGAGAATTTAGGAAGTGCATCTGCAACTTCTGTAACTGGCGTGCTCACTTCTTCCGACCCTGTTACTATAAATAACGCCAATGCAGTATATCCGGATATTATGCCAGGCTCTAAACAAAACTCTACCATATCTTATAGTATTACTCCCTATGCGATTAATAGAACTGCAACTCATTGGGATTTTACTGTCACCGAATCACCTTCCTGCATGGAATGCTCAACTATTTCCTATAACTTCACCTATCATGTGGGGAATAGCTTTGTAGATGTCCCAACTTCGGATATATTTTATTCATCTATAGAAACATTATTACATTCAGAAATTACGGGGGGCTGTGACGCAGAAAATTACTGCCCATCATATGATAGTTTAAGAGAGCAAATGGCTAAGTTTATATGTAAATCGATGGAACAACTAAATCCAGGTTCATGTTCTGCAACATCTTGCCAGGAGATATTCACTGATGTGCCCTTCTCGAATATTTTTTGTTCCTATATAGAAACGCTGTATGATGCTGGTATTACAGGAGGTTGTCAGACTTATCCGTTGCTGTATTGCCCAAATATACCGGTTCAAAGAGAAGGTATGGCGAAATTCATATGTCTTGCAATGGAATCAGTTAATCCTGGTTCTTGTCCAACAGCTCCTTCTTGCGCAGGCATATTTAATGATGTTCCGGCTAGTAATCCTTTCTGCATTTTCATAGAAGCCTTATATGAGGCAGGAGTCATATCAGGTTGCCAATCAATGCCATTGCTCTATTGCCCGGATTATGATATAACACGAGCACAAATGGCGAAATTCCTTGTGAACGGTTTTGGTTTCAATTTGTAATCTCCCACCCCATCTGCTCACTGGCTACTGTCTATTGCCTTCACCTGTTTTTCGAGCCAGGTGACTGCTTCATCGGCATACATTACATGATGAGCACCGTTTGCGCGGTACAACAGTTCGTACTGTTTCTTTAATTCATTTAATTTTTGGATTGAAGCCGGATCAGTTGTTTCTTTTTCTTTCTGCCAAATTAAAATGCCGAGGTTGGAAATCTGGGAATCCCATTGTTCGCGCCAACTGTCGACCATTTCTTCATAGCCTTTCTCATGACAATTGAGGCAATGTTTTTTCACATCCGCAGCAAGAATTTCCGGCGAAGGTTGATCATACACATTGACATCATGGCATTGCTGACATTCGAGAGAACCCATGCTGTTTTCAACTTTTTTCACGCCCGGGATAAGCGTACCTTCCAGCATGCCTAGCTGTGCTTTATGGCAGCGTGTGCAATTTTCGATATGTTTCGAGTGATGGCATTTCATGCATTGTTTAGCATCGGAGTATGTTTCCTTATGATTATTCAGTGAATGGC
>MFGW01000056.1:11105-16304 GCA_001780385.1 Candidatus Fischerbacteria bacterium RBG_13_37_8
GCCTTTTGCAGTGGTTGCAGGTTTCACATCTTTTGCCGGGTGGCAGAATGTTGAGCAGGTAGTATCTACGACGTCCATAAGTTTTGGATATGCTGAGAGTGGCGATGACATGACATCTTTCTTCGGCGCAGATTTCGATTGTGAAGCAGTCGATAGTTCGACATATTTCTGCAGCATCTTGTAGGCATAAAAAGGATTATGTACGATTTTGCCTTTTGAGACGAATTCTTTCAATTCAAGAGATTCGTTCTTAGGAGCCGGGATAGCATCAAGCGCGGTATATAATTGTGCAGATATAGTAAGCCAGTTATTGACGAGGTCGGCATATTTCTTTTCATGACATGCCAGGCAACCCTGTTTGAAATGTGCGCCGGATTGAGCGGAGTCACGGGGTGATTCGGCATTTACATGGCAACCGTCGCAAGAGACTTGTGAGAGGAACATTGTGCTTGGTGTTTCTGCTATTTCCGGTGCGCCGGTTCCCATGTACATACGTTCCGTGTAGGTATGTTTTGCCTGGTGACAATTTTTACAATTCATTTGAATCACGCGTGACATTTCCAGTTTACCGTGTTTCATAGTATCATGGCAGGCAAAGCAGTCATTATTAAGCCGGGTGACATGCACATCGTGAATTTTGGTTACATCTTCGTATTCTTCGCTCCTTTCTATATGACAGAAACTGCATTTATCCTTATTGACACCACCGTTTCCCTGGATAATTCTCGTATGGCATTGTGCACAGGGGACCTGCAGGCGCGCATACGGCTCATGATTAAAAATAATACCGCCGACTGAAATTTGATTCTTCGGAGAAGTATGACAGGAAGGGCAACCGGTGATAGGCGCCGTCTGTGGCAACCGGTAAAAATGACAGAGCACACATGTTTCCGGCTCAACAGTTATATGTGTACCCTGAACTATCTGTTGATGACAACTAACACAATTAAGCTGCATGCCGCGAAGAATATTCTGCAGATGTTTTTTATGATTGAATTTAGATACTTCATAAAATTCACGATCCGTGGACAATGTTTCAATATTATGACATCCATCCCGCACACAATTTTTATTTTCAATAATTGAGTGAGGTCTCGGATTATAGGTTCCAAGAAGGTATTTTAAGGCAAACCCGGTTTGTTTAAAGAATCCAATATCGTGGCATTTTATGCATTCAATATGACTATGCGTCGAATTTTCCCAATTATTGGAATACGGCTTCATATAATGACAGGTAGGGCAAAAATAAGATTGCCGTGATATTTTATACCCGATGCCGAAAATCATAATTGCCAGAATTAGCATCACGAGTAGAAAAGTCGAATATCTTCTATAATTGGCAGCCCATCGTATTGATTTTGATCCTTGTTTATTTTTCATCGATACTCTTTTGTGACATCCATCGGTTATATTCAAGCGGATGTTCTTCTTTCATTTCTTCAAGGGTAATAGTGCCGGTAAACATTGATTTATTGAAAGGAAATTTTTCCGGATTCAGATGAACATTGTAGAAATGCCATATAATAATTGCGAGTGTTGCGAGTAAGCCTTCATCAGAATGAGCTTCACGAGCTATATCAAGTACATACTTTGGAAGTACGGACATGGAAAAATTATGGAACCACAACAACAAACCGGAACCTATCATTACTATCATGCCCCAGTAAACTGCCCAGTAATCAAATTTCTCGATATAAGAAAACCGGTCAAATTCTGCTTTTTGTTTTGATAATCCGAGAAAATACAGAATCGTTTTGAACAGATTTTTAACATCCTGTAACTTGGGAAGCAGTAGCATGAAATTTGCTCTTCCTTCTCTAAAGAAAAGAAGATATAGCACATGATAAGCTCCTACAAAAATAAGTCCCGAAGCGCCTACACGGTGAATATGAGCGCTGTTATTAATGCCGCCAATTATGGAAAAGAAAAAGGCTGCCCATGCAGTTTCATGAAATTTCAATGGAATGCCGGTGATGATAAGCAAAACAACTGAAATCATCATGATGAAATGCTGAAACCGTATATTAAAACTGAACCGCTGCACATAAGTTGTTTTTTCCTCTTTTTCTGCCTGTGGTTCCACTTTCGTAACAGCAGTCGCCTGTGCGGCAGAAACAGGTTCCGCAGTTTCTTCAAGCGATGCCATCAATTTATCTTTCAGCGTAGATTTTTCTTCTGCCGTCAGATCTTTGGATGCTTCCTGTATCTTCTGTTCAAGTTCAGCTATTAATTTTTCTTTTTTATCTTTTTTACTCATAGTTTCATTTCATTACATTAATCAGCGGGGGTTTTTTTATGAAAACCTTTTTTTCTTGTACGTGCTTTATGACTAAGGTCGAGCAGTATATGTGCAATAAGACCGATCATCACTGAAATAGTAAGATATTTAAATGCAGTTGAAATATAATAAACAATTCCTGCTTCTTTTTCCTTTGGTGCGATATGAATAGTGCCTTTTGTAAAGTTTTCATTAGCGCCGGGGTGGCATTTTCCGCATGTTTTTGCCAGGTTTTTCTTACTGATAGTGGAATTATGATCAGAAGCAGGCAGAATATCATGAGCGCCATGACACGAGGCGCAGGTTGCCACTGCTTTATTTCCGAATTTATTCGCAATACCGTGGAAGCTTTCTTCGTAGGTGATTACCTGTTGAACTTTAACACCGAACTTATCCATGATTTTTTTATTCTGGTGGCAATGTGAACAGGTTTCAGGTATCTTTGAAGCAAAAACTTCGGATGAGGGATCTTTCACGGCAAGAATGTTATGCTCGCCATGGCAATCGGTGCACGTTGCGCTTTCCATCACACCTTTATTCAGCGTTTTGCCATGTATACTGTACCGGTATGCTGCATATTCTTCCAGGTGGCAGTGTCCGCAAGTGCGTGCAACATTCTTTTTATATATAGCAGATTTTTTATTGTCTGGTTTCAGGATTGAATGAGAGCCGTGGCAATCCTGGCAGAGAGGAGCCTTTGGATTACCCGCCAGCGCTTCCTTTCCATGAACGCTCGCGCTGTATTGATTATACCGGTCAGTTTGAGGTGCACCAACCGGATTTCCTTTATAATGGCATTGTGAACAGGTAACGCGGTTCGGTTTTTTCGCATGAGGGAGCAAGGTAACATCGCTATGACAATCTATGCAGCGTTTCTCAGCATGCATCGATTGAGCGAGTTCTTCTTCATTCACGTATAATTTTTTCACAGAGCCATCTTCTTTCACTTTCTTGAAATCTTTTTTACCATGACAGATGAGACACGGATTCCTGATTCCCGGTTTGCTAGCACTTGCATCCTGTGCCTGCACAGCACTAGCAAGCTCAATTAAAACCGTCATCACAAATATCATCGCTAATAAACTATTATTTTTCATCATCCAATTCATGGTTATTTATCAGTTCCTGGTAATACGAATAATGCTTTTTTTTCAATTCATCGACTGTCATAGTACCGCTCAGCCACACCCGGTCCATCGGAAAAGAACCGGGGCGCAAATGAACGATATACAAATGCCAAATAAAAATAATCAGCATAATAAGAAGTGCTTCATCGCTATGCAGAACAAATACTATATCCATGACAAATTTAGGAAGGATCGTCATCGAAGCCGTTTCAAACCACAATATCAATCCAGTCGCTATCATGGTAATAGTACCGAGAGCTACTACCCAGAATTGCACTTTTTGCCAATAGCTGTACTTGTCATAATGAACGGCAACTTCTTCCTTTGAAAAAACATTTTTGATTGACTGTGCAAAATCATGGATATCTTTACGTGCTGGCAATAGTTTCATGAAATCGCGGTGTCCTTCCTTTGAAAAAAGTATATAAAGGATATGCCAGCAAACTGCGCCCATCAATATAATCGCAGATATTCTATGCAGTAAGCCGCGCGTTTCAATGCCGCCTTCAAGCTGGATAAGGTAACTGCCCACCGAGGTGTCAGAGTATTTCAACGCAAAACCTGTCAGACCTAATACAATAAGACTGACGAATAACAATATATGCAGAATACGCCATGTCAATGTAAAACGAATATGATTGCTCATTATGAACTCCTCCGTTTTTTCTTGACTGCTCTCACGATATCTGCGGTGATATGAGAAATGAACAGGATCATGAGGATAAGAATAAACCATGTATAAAATTGCCGTACCAGGTAAACGCCGAACGATACATTTTTTGTAGCGCGAACATGTACTTTGCCCCTGGTGAAATTCGCATTCGCATTTGGATGACATTTTCCGCACGTAACAGACAGGTTGTTGACATTAATGGTTGATTTAGGATCAGAGGAAGGTAAAATTTTATGCGCGCCATGACATGAAGCACAATTCGCAACGAATGATTCTCCATATTTATTTATTATACCGTGGTAACTGTCATAATATGTTTCGAACCGTTTGCCTGGCATATTATATTTTTGAACCAGTTTTTCCTGATCATGACATGCACTGCATGTTTTGGGCAGTTTTGCTTTAGATACTTTTGACTCTGCGCTGGCAATTTCAGCGATTGCATGTTCGCCGTGGCAATCGGTGCAGACCGGTGCATCGAGGATATTGTTTTTTATTGCTTTTCCGTGGACACTCAGACTATATACATTAAAGATACTAACATGGCATTTGTTGCACGTTTCCAGGATTAATTTTTTATATTCTGGATGTTTGATGTAATCCAACGATTTCGCTTCATGAACACCGTGGCAATTGGTACACGCCGCTCTCGTCTCACCTGACTCCTTCAATTGAGAATGTACGCTGTTTTTGTATAACGTGCTTTCTTTTATATGACAATCCTGGCATTTTTTAGTCACGATGTTCCGGGGATGGGGCAAATCACCCTTTTCGGTGTGGCAATCTGCGCAGTCGAGCTTTGCATGTACGGACCCGTCAAGTACTTCCACATTCACCTGGATACTTTTTTCCGAGCCATCTGCCAGTTTCACAGTAATCGGTTTTTGGTGACAGGACAAGCATTCCTGCCCATATATTACCTGTGCACAACAGATAATTATCGCGAAAGTGATTATTCCAAATGTAATAAATCTGGCATACTTCATCTTTTAAAAATTCATTATAATCAAATATAATGCCATTTACAAGGAGAGGCGGACAGGTGTTCACAAGTTCACACCAAACGCAGTTGTTATATTTTATACTATTCTATTATATGATGTTGTTGTTATTATGCACTT
>MFGW01000057.1:0-147 GCA_001780385.1 Candidatus Fischerbacteria bacterium RBG_13_37_8
AATCCCATTGCAAATGCGTAGGAACCAAAGACCCTGAAAATATGCGTTCTATCTGTTGGGAGCACGCCTTCTAAAGCAGTAGCTTTCCAGTAAATGGGATCATTAGCATACGGGTAATCAAACTTAGAAGTGATGTTCGGATCACTC
>MFGW01000057.1:159-2485 GCA_001780385.1 Candidatus Fischerbacteria bacterium RBG_13_37_8
TTATTGTACAAGCCTTCATAGTTACCGGAGAGTCGTGCAATTCTCCATGATGCCATCACCTGCCAATTTTCAGACATTCTCTTGTTTGCAACTAGTTCAAATGCCTTATAGTTTCTGATAGGATCAGGCATACCGGTGTGATTACTGTCCACGTTGCCTACGACGTAGTTGCCAAACATACCGATAAGATCAGGATTGCAATTTGGATCCGTTTCAGGTTCACCGCAGTAGATATCACTTGCTCTGGTGAACTGCATATCTTCAATGATTCTGCCGATTTTCCTGTAGATGAATCTGCCGCTGACATTAAGACCGGGCATTAATTCCCGCTCAACGCCAAGGACGTACTCATTTTGGTACATCGCCTTGGTTTCAGGTTCCCATATGGTTGGCAGAGCACCAATCCAAATCGCCATGTAGAAGTTGTCGAGATTCTGAAATGCATCATACCAATTTTCAGGTCCTATGGTTCGTGTTGGGTCAATAAAATAAAGCGCAAGCTGTGTTTCAGTTGAAAGTGAACGAACTGCTGCGTCACTCGGTATTTTTTCGAAATAGCGTCCATAGAATCCATAAAGTTTGCTCTTGCCATCACCTATGAAATCCCAACTTGCACCGATACGAGGCGCCCAGTTGTTGCTCAGGGTGAAATTCTGCTTGCCAGCGCCGCCACCTTCAAGTTGCTGACGTTCATACCGGAGACCGGCTTTTACCGTCAAGTGCGGGGTGACTGCCCATGAATCCTGGACAAACCAGTTCATATAGTTGCTCGTTGTTTCAACAGTATTCTGACCAAGTCTGTTTCTTGAAAGATTGAATCTGTTGCCATAGGATCTGGAAACTATCAGTACTGTACTGCCAGTAACGGTGCAATCGGTTCTCACTTCATCCGTATCCGGATCAAAGAAAGTATAGCAGCGTTCCTGACCGGTGTAATCAGTAGTATGATCATATCCGATTTTATCATACGCAATACCATACTTTAATTCATGTGTTTTAAAGATATTGGTGAATTTCGCGCTAAACTGCAGACTGGTTGATTTATCCAGGCCTACATATCCCAGACCACCGTACGTGATCCACGGTGTTGCTCTTCTATCCGATACTGAATCAGTATCCTGGAATCCGACTTCATTAAATTTATCCTGATGGTATGCAATTTGAGCTTCCATAAACCAGTTAGGATTCAGAATAGAAGTTAATCTGAACACCTGGTTATGACCACCGACTTCCAGTTCTTCCTGACCACTTGCAACATCGGTTCTGTACAATGCACCGATTCTCTGCAGACCGAGCAATCCTTTTGTCGGATCGCCGAAAAGCGAAATTTCAAAGATATTGTCAGCAGTAAGATTCCAGGTAAGCTTTCCTGCATAATTGTAAATTCTTCTTGTTGCCGTTGCCTGTCCATCAGGAAGAATGCCTCTTAACGGGAAAATAAAATTCCCATGATCATCTACATTATCTGGAGCTTGACGTATTATTTTACTCTCACTCGGATCGAAAGCGGCAAACCAGAACAATTTGTCCTGAATCAATTTTCCGCCTGCATCAAAACCGACATCCCATGTCTGGAATCCAACTTGATTTGCAAAACCGGTTTCATCAAGTATTTTGGTTCGGTCACCTTCAAGTGCATCCGGTTGCATATAAGCAAACAAGTCACCATCAAAGGTATTTCCGCCAGACTTGGTAATAACGTTAACAATGCCGCCAAGTGCCTGTCCGTATTCTGCTTCAACACCACCGGCTTTCAACTGTACTTCCTTAACAAAATCAAAGTTAATACCGGAACCAAGTGAACCAAACACGATAGAATATGCGCCCAATGAACCGAATCCAGCATTAGTAATATTTACTCCATCAATAATATACGTATTTTCTAATCCAGTTGCACCTGAAATGGAAGGATTTGCTGCACCAACACCACTTCCAGAAACTCCGGGAGCTAAGAATAATGTGCTGGCAAATGTCCTTCCAACAGGAACACTCTTGATAAGAGAATCAGGAATGTTAGTTCCAGCAGAAGAAGATGATAAATCAACTACCGGATTTCCTGTTACTTCAATTACTTCACCAATTCCTCCTAATTGCATTGCTATTATTCCTACATCCATTTTCTGACTCAAAGGAACCACTATGTTCGTTTTCTGATACGTTTTGAAATTTTCCATTTCCGCTTTCAATGAGTATGTACCCGGTGTCAAAAAGGGTATTCTAAATGAACCATCAACATCAGTAATAACCGTTTTGGATACTCCTCTTTCAGAAGTAACTGTTACTGCTACTCCCGGAAGGGGATCGCCTTTTTCATCGGCAACTTTAC
>MFGW01000057.1:2535-3670 GCA_001780385.1 Candidatus Fischerbacteria bacterium RBG_13_37_8
GCGATAACAAACAAAACGGCAAACAGCGTTTTGAATTTAAACATAAACACCTCCAATGTTTAGTTTCGTATTTATTCTATACGGTACATTATTGTACCATATCTTTTTTTAAAAAGCAAATATAAAGCCAACTTTGTCTCCCCCGTAACCATAACATTCTACACACAGTTTATATGCTGTAAAACACTCCGCTTCCCCTGCGATAATCATTTTCTTGGATTATATATCCAAAAATATGTATTCAGCTTGCGAAGAATAATGACTTGATTTTTTGTTGCAAAAAGGTGTATCATTCTTATAGTATAGACTTAAAGGAGTGCTATCATGAAAAGGGCTTTTATAACAATCAGCATTTTTATTCTTATTGCATATCTCACAGCGCCGTTGCAGTGCCAGGAAAATTCATTAACGTTCGGTTTGACGGCGCAGGACATTTCTACAGTATATCCATGGGATATTATTGATTTAGTTACCGGTTCTGTTTTGGCAAATGTATATGACGGCTTGACAAGTCTTTCAGATAAAGGAACATCAATCGAACCTTCTTTAGCGGAGCGATGGGAATATTCGGATAATTTCAAAACATGGACTTTTTTTCTCAGGAAGAAAGTAATATTCCATAACGGCGAGCAATTTACTGCTGATCATGTTATCGAAACATTTAAATATGTCAAGAATTTACCTGTTACTATTATTAAAATAGATGATTACACGATAAAAATTTCCATGGATCAGCCTAATGCTGCACTTCCCATCACGCTCGCTCAAAATTATTATTACATCGCATCAAAAGCTACTATCGAAAATTATCTAAAAAAAGAAGATAAAACAATTGCATACGGTACCGGACCTTTTAAATTCACTTCATGGCAAAAAGGTAAAAAAATTATTCTGACGAGAAATGATGCCTACTGGGGTAAAAAGGCTAAAATTGAAAAACTCAACCTGATACCTTTCAAAACAAACGAAGCACTTTTGCAAGCACTGATGAACGGAGACATCGATTTTACCGACGGCATCGTACCTAATAACATCCCAGCAATCAGGTCAAATCCGACGCTCTATTTTAAAGCAGAAACAGGGTTGAATTTCGCATACGTATCATTTAATAATAAAAGAAAGCCATTTGATAATA
>MFGW01000057.1:3743-8962 GCA_001780385.1 Candidatus Fischerbacteria bacterium RBG_13_37_8
GTGAAAGAACAACTCGCCGAGATAGGCATAAAAGTGATACTAACGCCTGCACAAAGTTGGAAACATTCTTTAGAAATTACTACCACCAAACCGGACTATGATACTGCACTGTTAGGATGGATAGCTGATACAGGAGATCCAAATGATCTTCTGACTGCTCTTCTCTCAACTTCTTCCATCGGCGTACATAATTCATGCGAATGGTCAAATAAAGAATTTGATAACTTGCTTATCCAGGCACGCGCTCAGTCCATCGAGAGAAGACTCGAATTGTATAAAAGAGCCCAAATGATTATTTACGAGGAAGTTCCCCTCATTCCTTTGTTTCATTCATTTCAACTTGGTGCCTGGAATGAAAAGGTACAGGGATTCAGGCTTCATCCTGCAGGACTGCTGTTTTTCAATAATGTCTTTATAAAGTAGGGACTGGGGACTGGGGACTGGGGACTGGGGACCTGTAAAGAACTTTCTTAGCATAATTCCAACAAAGCGAGAAAACCAAATTACAAAAATATGTGTTCCCCATTCAGTCCCCAGTCCCCAGTCCCCAGTCCCTATTCCCCAGTCCCTAGTCCCTAAAATATGGTTTCTGCCCACATTACCGGCTCTACCGATATTTCTTCTTCCTTCGCTGCAGCTAATGCGATACTATCCCACCAACCACAAGCCTCACATTTCTCCATGTAAGAAAAACTTTTGTGTCCACATTTCGCACATTTGAATAATGCCGGCAAATTATTATGTGAAAAATATTCTTCAAAATTACTCAATGCTTTCTCTGTATCCTGAAGCCTGAAATACATCTGTGCTTTTAGCAGGGCAATTTCATGCCAATGCGGATATTGCTTATGAAGTTGCTGAAAAATACCAAGTGCATCTTCGATCATTTCTAATCGCTGATAAAAAAGTCCGAAAGCAAGTATAATTATTTTATCCCGTCTGCTTTCATAAATAATATTTTTATAAAATTCAATAGCTGCACTTGGATTAAATTGTGCGAGGTAATAATCTTCCATTAATTTAAGCAAAGCGTAGCTTTTAGTTTTCAGAATACCTTTTGAAGCAGTTTTCGTAAAGTTATGATCGTCTTTTGTCAGATAATAAACTTTTGCTTGCAGATAACAAGTCAGGGAAAATAATTCATTTGATTCTTGCAATTCACGAGCGTAGAAGAGTGCTTCTTTATAATTACCGTTTTCTATAAATTGCATGGAGAGTTTATAAGAAATTCCGTAGTAAATATTTTGAAGGCGTGCATCAATTCTATGAGGGAAATGAAATGCAATATCTTCATGCATTTTCATTGCATCCATCCAATTTCCTGCTTTGATAAAGAGATCTTGCAGATTAATATATGCACGAAAGGCATTTTTAGGATCAAGGGTAATAATATTCTGGAGTATTTCTTTTGCTTTTTCTTTCGCATCAAGTTGTTTATACAAATCAGCGATGATATAGAGGAGTTCTGAATCACCAGGGAATATTTCGCGAGCTAATTCAGAAGCTATTTTAGCATCTTCAAGTCTATTAAGATTAATGAGGCATTTAATTTTAAGGATTGTAGGGATGCGTTTGGATGAAATGGTGGAAATTCGGGTTAATTCTTTCAAGGCTTCATTGAACCTGTTATGATGATACAAGAGTAGTGCCGTAGTGTAGTAGGGAGATTCTTCATCGGGGCGTGTCTTTTTTGTTTTTGTTTCGGTACCGGAACTGATCATATGCAGTACAAACATGCAGAAAGCACCAATGATAAAACTGAACAGCACGAGTACAAATACTGACGTTGAGACAGGGCCAAAAGCAGTTTCAATGGTAACTGAAGCTACATTTAATGAAGCAAGCAAAAAAACTGCTATGGCAATGATAATGAAAATAAAAAAGAGGAGAGGTTTTTTAGGCACTGTAATACTCCTAAATTATAATACTTTATCATAAAAGTCCTTGATCCTGCAATTCCTGGCAATGAATACAATGACGAGCCCATGGAACAGCCTCAAGTCTTTTTTTCTGAATTGCGCCAAAGCAAGCTACGCAAAATCCGAAGGAACCGCTTGCAATCCTGTCCAAAGATTCTGTTATCAGGTCAAGGATGAATTGTTCCGAATCAGTTAAATAATATATATACTCTTTTTGATAAGTTTGCAAGGCACGGTCTGCCATATCTTCCTGTCCTTCATCTTTTTCCTGATTTTGAGCAGAGGAATGCTTTTCGAGCCGGGAGAGGATTTCTTCCCTTTTCTTCATTAATTTTTGTTTATAAAATTCTAATTCCTCTGGTGTCATGACATCTCCTTTCAATCAACTACCAGTTAAATTCATAGTGAATATCGTTATTTGGCATAGGGCACATTATTCATATAAGCAAGTATTCGATAAATTTGTTCAAGCAGAATAACACGTGTTAATTCATGCGGTAGATCCATTGATGAAAGTGCCAGGGCAAAATTTGCATGTTGTTTAATATCGCTATGCAATCCGTAATGACTGCCCATAATAAATACCAGGTTCTTATATGAAGAATTCATCAATGAAGTTATCCGTTTCAATAAATCTTCAGTAGAACTTTGTGTGCCTTTTGCATCCAACACAATTAAATAACTGGACGCTGGAATTTTTTCTTCTATCAATTTTTTTTCATCCAGTAATCTTCTGCTTGAATCGCGTTTATTCTCTCTGATTTGAACGAGCTGGAATCTTATCATCTTTTCTATTTTTTTGCAATACTCCTCTGCAATAAAATTCATGTGAGTATTTTTTATTTTCCCGGGCCAGATAATAAATAGTTTCATTCTGTCTTAATTACCGGCAGTTTTTTTCATTTTGCCATTATAATAATATTTTTCAGCATCGCCCCATAATTTTTCCAATTCATAGTAAAAGCGTACTTCGGGAAGAAATACATGAACAACAAAATCCTGATAATCCATGAGAATCCATTGTTTTTTACCAAGACCTTCGACATGATGTGGTTCGAGTTCTAATGAAGATAATGCACGTTCAATTGATTCAGTGATAGCTTGAATTTGCGGTTCGGAATTTCCCTGGCAGATCATAAAATAATCGGTAAATACAGAAAGTGATTTCAGACTGAGGATGACGATATTTTCCGCTTTCTTTTGGTAAGCCGCTTCAGCGGCGATTTTTATTTTTTTGGGTAATCTATTTTGTTGAATGTTAAACCTCCTTAATTAATCATTCGTATAAATGATATTTTTTAATATAGTTATAGACGCTCTTGGGTATATAACGCGTTATATCATTTCCTTGTTTATATCTTGTTCTTATATGAGAGGATGAAATAGTCAGCATTTTTCCTTTCAGCAGAATAATATTTTTCTGAGATTTTATCGATGCCGTTGCACAATTGTCAGCATAGCGTTTCGTAATCAGCGGCGGTAAATTATAGAGTACTGAGAAAGAAACACCTTTTCGTTCAAGAATAATAAAATAAAGAAGAGTAATCAGTTCTTTATAATTTTTCCATGTTTGTATTTCAAGAAATGCATCACTGCCCATGATAAAAAACAAATCAGGCGATTCCAGTTTCCCTTTGTGCCTCTTAAAATGTGCCTGCAGTGTTTTGATTGTATCAATGGTATAGCAGATGCGGGAAGTTTCAAGTTCGCTGGTTAGAATTTTAAAATGATCCTGTGATTGCGTAGCGATGGATAGCATGGCATATCGGTGATAGGGTGAAATAAATACTGATTCAGGTTTATGCGGTGGGAGAAACGCAGGAAGAAACAATATTTCATCCAGTTCTGCTTGTTCCATGGTGAATTTTGCAGCATGCAAATGTCCGGAATGGACAGGATTAAATGAACCTCCTATAATGCCAATGCGCACGTATTTCCTTTTTCCTCCTTATTATTAAGAAATAAATATGAATGATTAATAATTATTTTTAAGCCTTCATGTGTGGCGGCTGAAATTGCAAAATACGGGATATTATATTTTTTGCAATGGTTTTTCAATTTGCGTTCGACTTTTGCATCGACGGCATCTATTTTTGAACCGACTACCAAAAAAGGCTTTTTTGCCAGCACAGAACTGTAGTTATTCAATTCATTTCTAAGAGATTTTAACGTTTTAACAGGATCTTGATTCAATGAAACATCAATAAGAATCCAGAGCAGACGTGTTCTTTCGATATGCCTGAGAAATTGCAAACCAAGACCCAGGCCTTCATGGGATCCTTCGATAATACCAGGAATATCTGCTGCGACAAAAGTAGTGAATTCATCAACTTGAACAACACCAAGTGAAGGATGGAGTGTTGAGAATGGATAATCAGCAATTTTAGGTTTTGCTGCCGAGATCACCGATAATAACGTAGATTTTCCCGCATTTGGATATCCCGTTATGCCGACATCTGCAATTAATTTCAATTCTAAGATAACAGTACGTTCTTCTCCCGATTTACCTTCTTCAGCATGGGTAGGCGCTTGATTGGTTGAAGAAACAAAAGCACTGTTGCCGCGCCCGCCTCGTCCTCCTTTCGCCAGGATAAATGTATCTTCATTGCATAAATCCGCAATAAGATTATCTTCTTCATCCTTTATTATAGTACCGGGCGGAACAATCAATATAATATCTTTCCCTTGTTTTCCTTTTTTATTACTGCCTTCACCATGTTTTCCGTTGGTTGCCTTGAAAAATTTTTTATATCGATACTCAAGCAAGGTATTTTTATTTGTATCAACTTTTATAATAACATTGCCGCCATTTCCGCCATCACCACCTGATGGACCACCCCTTGGAACATATTTTTCGCGTCTGAAACTAATGCAGCCATTTCCACCTTTGCCTGCCTTTACTTTAACCTTTGTATAATCAATAAACATTACCGTTTAATAAGGGATCAAGGGGTCAAGTGCTTGCAAATTAAATGTTATATTGCTGCAACAAGCCCACAATTGATACCTCAATATAATATAATAACTCCTCATTCTTTTGTCAAATCAAATGGGGAATAGGGACTAGGGACTGGGGACCTGTAAATAACTTTCTACTCCTTCTCCCGAGTTGGAATCCAAAAGAAACGGGAATGCATTCTTTGCGAGCTTTGCGAAGCAAAGCGTGGCAATCCCTAACGGAATAAAATAAGCATTCCCGCGATAATGAATAAAACGATAATTTGCCTTTACCCTTAATATTTGTTTCGGAGGTTTTGTTTCTTATAATCTGTTCGGGATTGCTTCGTTCTGCTTCGCAGA
>MFGW01000058.1:0-269 GCA_001780385.1 Candidatus Fischerbacteria bacterium RBG_13_37_8
TCCACCATCGTTGGTCAGCTTAACGGAGGTTGCCCTATCCTCTCCAGATCCCCCGAAGGTTCTCTGCCATTGGATAGTTCCGGTGGAATCAAGTTTTAGTATCCAGGAATCAGCCCCGCCGGCACCATATGATAGTGTATAACCTGCGACAATATATCCGCTGTCGTTGGTTTGTTGAACGGAAGATGCCTCGTCCCAGCCAGATCCCCCGAAGGTTTTCTGCCATTGGATAGTTCCGGCAAAATCAAGTTTCAGTATCCAGAAATCAG
>MFGW01000058.1:299-5044 GCA_001780385.1 Candidatus Fischerbacteria bacterium RBG_13_37_8
CAGCGATAATAAATCCGTCATCGCTGGCCTGATAAACTGAGTTTGCTCTATCCGCAGCTGATCCGCCGAAGACTTTCTGCCATTGCATGATTCCGGAAGAATCAAGTTTCAGTATCCAGAAATTAGAATTGCTTGGTCCATAGGATTGGGTGTAGCCTGCAGCAATAAATCCGCCATCGCTCGTTTGCTGTACCGAATACGCTCTATCATAGCTCGTACCTCCGTAAACGCGTGCCCAGTCGAGCACCTGCGTAATGATATCTATGGAAAGCATGCCTTTGTAAGAGCTGGTAACAGCACACCCGTTTATTGCGTCAATGTGATAGGTATAATAGGTATAATTTACGCCGCTGGTATCATCCCAGCTCAGCGTAGTGGCGGGAAGCAGTCCGCTGATATCCGTGCTGTCGCGATAAACTCTGAATGCGCGACCGGAAGAGTTGACACCATTGTCACCCCAGTTATTTGGTACGGGCCAGGATATGGCAATACCTGTATCAAGCAGTGGCGATTTATCAATGGCAGAGGTATTCATGACGGTCGGTGCTATGGGATAATCAATTGCAGACGCACCGGTTGTTGCAGCGGCAAAACCGCATCCGTTGATATAACGAACGGAATAGAGATAGCTTTGTCCCGGAACCCCTGTTGTGTCACTATAACTGTTGGTACCATAAGGGAGGTATGATGCTATGGCAATTCCATTCCGCAGCACCGTGTAAGTACGGTTGCCGGTACCGCCATCGCCCCAGTCGCTGGCATCAGTGCTCCAGGTCACAAGCACGCCCGTGGTAAAGCAAGCATCAATGTCCGAGGCAGTGTTATTGATCAAACCTGATGGTGCAAAGCAAGAGGAAGAACAAAGTAAGGTCCACAATGCCATGGAATTCACCCCGGAAACAGAGGTGTTGGCTGGCATGATTGAAGGTGTGGAAATCGAACAGCTTGTATCAGCCAGTGCCGCAGAAGAATTGACCGGCGCACAGCCGGAAGTATTGACAAATGTGCAGGAGGAATGCATTGTTCCATCCGAATTGATCTTGAGTATCCAGAAATCATAATTTCCCGCGCCAAATGACTGGGTGTAGCCTGCAATAATATATCCTCCATCTCCTGCCTGTTGGATAGATTTCGCTGCGTCTGTGGCAGAACCGCCAAAGGTTCTCTGCCATTGGATATCTCCGGAAGCATCAAGCTTCAGCAGCCACATATCAGAACTGCCGGCACCATAGGATTGAGTGTAACCTGCTGCAATAAATCCGCCATCACTGGTTTGCTCAACGGAGTAAGCATAGTCCCCGCTCGTTCCGCCGAGGGTTTTCTGCCATTGTATGGTTCCGGAAGCATCAAGCTTCAGTAGCCACATATCAGAACTGCCGGCACCATAGGATTGAGTGTAACCTGCAGCAATATATCCGCTATCACTGGTTTGCTCAACGGAGTAAGCATAGTCCCCGCTCGTTCCGCCGAGGGTTTTCTGCCATTGGATATCTCCGGAAGCATCAAGCTTCAGCAGCCACATATCAGAACTGCCAGCGCCATAAGATTGAGTGTATCCAGCAGCAATATATCCGTCATCACTGGTTTGCCCGACGGAGTACGCAGCATCAAAGCCTATTCCCCCAATAGTCTTCTGCCATTGTATAGTTCCGGAAGCATCAAGCTTCAGCAGCCACATATCAGAACTGCCGGCACCATAGGATTGAGTGTATCCAGCAGTAATATATCCGCTGTCGCTCGTTTGTTCGATGGAGTATGCAGCGTCAAAGCCTGTTCCACCAAAAGTTTTCTGCCATTGTATGGTTCCGGATGCATCGATTTTCAGAAGCCAGACATCAGAACTGCCAATACCATAGGAGTATGTATATCCTGCGATGATATATCCGCCATCATTTGTCTGCCGAAGGGAATTTGCCCAGTCATCACCAGGACCGCCGAAGGTCTTCTGCCATTGGATGGCTCCGGATTCATCAACTTTCAGCAGCCACATATCAGAACCACCGGCTCCGTAAGAGTATGTGTACCCTGCAATGATATACCCGCCGTCGATGGTCAACAGGACGGAGTTTGCAATATCAATATTCGGGCCACCGTAGACGCGCGCCCAGTCATACTCCTGCATCTCGATATAAGCAGTTTGCATACTGTTGCACGAACTTGTACCGGTGCATCCGCTTTTCGCACCAATATAATATGCATTATAAGTATTACCCCCCCCAGTTATATTATCATAAACAAGTGTCGTGGACAGCAGATACTGTTCTATCTCATCTCCCCTGCACCATATGACAAAAAAAATCATCAATACTGATAAAAATATTAATATTGATCGTCTGTTCATGGAAACACCTCCGGCATTTCTTGATTCATTATCCAGTTTTCATCATTAGGTCCTTTCATGTTTCCTTACACTCTTGCTAATTTCTGATGAAACCTGTCAGCTTCTTTTCATACGCAACTTAACTATTATTGCACAATGTTTCTTTGCTGTCAAGAAAGACAGGGACAGTCACCTATTTTTCCTGGAAAAATAGGTGACTGTCCCTGTCTTTCTCCTATGAAGCAGAAGATATCCACGCATCTTAAAGTCCAGTAATATCAATGCGACACGACAATAATTAAAAGCTATATTGCATAGCAAAATTCAATTGGTTCGCGCTTGAGGAACCTAAGTCCTTGTAATCCCCGGAAAATCTAGTGAATTCAATACCATAGCTCACACCTTTTCCCAGCTTATGGATTAAGGTGAAGAAAACCGCATTACTATCTTTAAGTTCACTGGCAGCGACATGTTCATCATCAGTAAGCAGCTCAGCCGCAAAACCAATATAACAATCTATCTTCTTGCTTGAATAAACGAGTTCCAGCCATCCGCCCAATACATTCTGACCAATCGATGCTCTGCTAAGAAATACTTTCAGATTCTGTCCATAAGTAACTTCTCCCATTATTGTGAATTTCCCGCTAAAGGGAAATTTAAAATCTGCAGAAACACCTTTTTCATCTTGATTATCCTCGCCAATCTTTTCCTTACCATAGGCAAATGAAATTCCTATATTTGCATTTTCTTTAATCTTAGTTGAAAAGCGTGCTTGCATAATAGGCATTTTACTTAAAATACCGGCATCAGTAGTGGGATCCGAAAGTGCAAATGCAAATTCAGAAGAACCAAAAAATCTTGTATAGCGAATCTGTGCTCTCCTGAATCCAACATTTCCTGTCTGCCAGTAGAATCCATTGGTCAGCAACGATAGGGGTAAACCTGCTGCAAATACATCCCAATGTTGACCGGCAATAATTGAATAATGTGTACCCCTGAGTTCCAGAAAAGCTAAGCGTGATCTTACCTGCATTTGATTTCTTGACGAGCCATCAAACAGATCAAATTCAAAATGACCGTTAATTTTTGTGCCGTTGAATATTTCTGGACCAGTCCACTTGAATCCAAACCGTGTGTTCATTGCAGTAAAATTGGTACTGCTGAAATCATTTTCCGGCGTGTCAGGTTTAGGATATCGAGGTGCTGTCAAGCTGTTCATCGCATGATCTTGAAAGATTGCATCAAACTTAAGAAAACCATAAAAAATGAATTTATGTGTATCCGACTGCAGTAAAGTTATATCAGCAAGGGAGGGAGTCGTTAAGGCAATAACCACTAATAAAGAACAGAAAAAATATACCGACCGCTTCATACATCATCCTCCTTGAAGCAATGTTTTCCTAGTCACACAACCTGTACAACGTGGAAATTGCCTCCATAAATTGTTCACTTTGCTATCAATATTCCGATTTTTGCACCTGGCAATTATCTTGCCAAACCGGAATGAGCTCAACAAGAAATCAGAATCAACAAAAGAACTGACGATGCTGAATTCACTGTGTTATAATTTTTGGTTTTCTCTTAACTTCTTGCCCCCGCGGTTTGTAATTCTACAGAAAAAAAATTCCCTTGTCAAGCAAATTTCTGAAGGACAGAGGGTATGCTGAAATTTCCAATGAGCTTGATAGAGAATATGCCCTGGGATATTCAATGCTTGCCACTCTTTATGTCTATCGATTCTGGTTCTCAAATAAAGAGGAATATCTGAAAAAAGCAGAATATTATGCAGGTCTTGCATCCCGGTATGATCCATCGGGTACTGAAACACTTCGAGCACGGTTTTGGATTCATTTTAGGAAGAATGAATTTGATGAATCATTTGCCCTGATCAAAAAATTAATTGATGAAAATCCAAAGGATTTTGAGAATAATTATCTGCTGGAGATGTTCTATGGTCGTGTCGGAATGCCGAATGATGCGATTAAATATGCTACCCGTGCAATTGAATTAAGTCCTATGAGTTTTGATGTTTACAGTGATCGTGCAGTGGCGTATCGGGATCTTGGTGATAAAGCAAATCATATTCGTGATGTACATACCTGTTTATCATTGCAGCCAGAATCCATGACATGCAGAATTTACTATGCATTGTATCTGTTATGGATTAAAGATTTGCCGGCTGCAGACGCGTATATTGGTGAGCTGGAGAAAGGCGAATTATCAACATCTGTTACTCGAGGCACTATAAAATTTATGCGTGCGTTATATTATGCAAAACGTGGTGTCGGGGAGAAGGCATTAGCACTTTATATTGAATTGCGGATAACCCTTCGAAAAAACTATTTTAAAGATATAGGTCTCTTTATAGAATTATATATAATAAAATGGTCAAATTCAACAAAAAGTAAGGAAAAAAATAATGCAT
>MFGW01000058.1:5184-5326 GCA_001780385.1 Candidatus Fischerbacteria bacterium RBG_13_37_8
TATAGAATGATAAAATCTTTTAAAAATAAAAGATTGGAATTACTTTTTCATAATGGCAATAAAAGAGGAACAAATCCAAGCCAATCAGATAAAATTACAAGAATATTGGATAGATTAGATGCAGTAATTTCTCCTCATGATA
>MFGW01000058.1:5437-6602 GCA_001780385.1 Candidatus Fischerbacteria bacterium RBG_13_37_8
ATGGCGATAAGAATTGCTAAAGCTACAAAGACTAGTCCGGAAAGTTGGCTGAATATGCAACTCAAATTAGACTTATGGAATGCAATACAAAATGAGCCCCAAAATGTGAAATTATTTCCAAGAGAAAAAGCTTTATAGATAAATGGAAATAATAGTAATAGGATCATTTATTAATAAAATAATAGCTTTCATAGGGAGAACCTCTATGCTCTGGATGATGGTTGTAAGTATTAGTTTCATTATTGTTGGTATATTACTTACCATTGGTATAATTTCTTCATCACCAGCTGCCCCAATGGTAATTAAAGTTGCGTTGATAAGTGGAGGCATGTTTGGTTCTGTATTGGGATATTATTTTAGCAAACGAATTGGGACTTTTAAGCAATTAACAGATAATTCAATGACCGTGAAGATCGGGCGAAAAGAAATAACTTTTGATAAAGAAGAAATATTATATATTTCGAGACGCTCTGGTATTGAATCTTTTTATAGTTATTATAGCTGGGTAGTAGCTACGAACAGGAGTAAATACAGAATACTGGGTAAATTTTACATCCAAAATGAACCAGAATATGATCTTGCTGGAATTTTCAAAAATATGGGATTGAAAGTACGAGAATATGGAATATGATGAAAATGAATAACATTTAAATACGTTGCAGAAGTAGTTTTTGAAAAGAATATTGCTTTTATCACATTGCAATTAATAAGCGGAGAATGTATTCACCATGAGGGAGCCAACTGATGAAGAAATTGGTCAGGGAGCCGCCAATAGACATACGCGGCAAGCGCATTACCGTAGGGTGTCATGGCATCGGAATGTTTGTCTGCATAATAGGAGGCCATCAGCTATATCATTGAAGTATCGGATTGACATTCCGAAATTTCAATGATATGATAGACTATGATAGCGAGACCTTGTTACCTTAAACAACTTATGCAAGCTATAGAAAGATCACCTGTAGTGGCATTACTTGGACCACGTCAATGCGGAAAAACAACTCTTGCACGCATGCTAAACCAGCATCAGGCTAATACATATTTCGATCTGGAATCGCAGCCGGATATGCGACGATTGCAGAATCCTGAAATGGTACTTGGTTCTCTCCGTGGAACTGTCATTCTTGATGAAATTCAAGAAATGCCTGAATTATTCAAAGTATTA
>MFGW01000059.1:0-198 GCA_001780385.1 Candidatus Fischerbacteria bacterium RBG_13_37_8
TTCCTGTCCAGATTGCAGAATGAAGGTAGCGATCCAATGGTGCATTACTGATGGTTATAAGAGTCCAGGAATTTGATATGGGATTATATTTTGAACCAGAATTAATTGGGGCACCGTTATACCCACCCCAGATCAGTACTTCCGTGCCGGTCCAGACAGTAGAATGGTTAGAGCGAGCTGCCGGCGTATTTACATCTA
>MFGW01000059.1:223-4022 GCA_001780385.1 Candidatus Fischerbacteria bacterium RBG_13_37_8
ACTTAAGACATAGCGTGCGCCGTTGTTCAGATACGAGCCATTGTATCCGCCCCAGAGGATCATTTCAGTACCAGTCCAGACCGCGCTATGCTGGTGGCGTGCCAGAGGTGTTTGCGGAATATGCGTGGGCAGCCGGCTATCAGTATTCGGATCATACCTGCCGCCGGAATTAAAATAACTGCCAATAATTGCGCCGCCAAAAATTATCATAACATTATCTGCCCATTCTGCCGTATGCTGGTATCGTGCGACGGGTGCATTAGTTGTTGATGTCGCCGTCCATGAATTGCCAGTTGGGTTGTATACACCCCCGGTATTGAAGTAAGTTCCATCATATCCGCCCCACACGATCATGCGTATCCCTGTCCATACTGCACGGTGCTCAAAGCGCGCTGCCGGAGCACCTACTGTATTAGTGGCAGTCCATATATTAGAACTTACGTTCAGTCTGCTGCCGGTATTTAAATACCCGCTAGCATTTCCCATGCCCCCCCATACAATCATTTCATCGTGAGTGACATCCCATATTGCTGTATGAGAATAGCGAGCTTCCGGGGCATTCGTGAGCGGGGTAGCGACCCATGTATTACTACCCGGGTCATATTTTCCGCCGTCTTGTAAGCCAGTCGTATTTATGCCGCCCCAGACTACCATGACTGATCCGGTCCAGATTGCCGTATGCAACCGTCGGATTTGCGGAGTAGTGGCATCGTCTCTCGTAGCAGTCCATCCTTCAGCAGGCGTAGGTCCGGGCATGTACATAGCCCCACTGCGCAAATTCGCGCCATTATTTCCACCCCAGATTATCATTGCTGAACCGGTCCAGATTGCCGTATGTGTATAGCGTGCAACGGGTGCAAGCGTAAGCGTAGTTGCAACCCATGTATCGCTTGAAGGATTATATTTTCCGCCAGTGTTCAGGTAGCAATTCGTTCCGCAATATCCACCCCAGATAATCATTTCAGTACCTGTCCAGACTGCCGTGTGCTGCCGGCGGTTTATCGGTGCGTTAATAAGTGAAGTAACCTGCCAGGTATCAGTTGCAGGATTATAACGTCCTCCCGTATTTAAATTAGAACCATTATGCCCGCCCCACACGATCATCTCGGTCCCCGTCCATATTGAAGTGTGATACCGGCGCGTATCTATGGGAAGCTCGGTAGTTTTCCACGTATCAAGCATGCAAACAAATCCTGTTACCGGCGGCAACGTATAATGCGCATCTGCCCTTTCTACGATTGCATTAAATTGCGTTCTTTCTTTCTCCCACCATGTATCAAACGGGATTTTATCCCAACTGACGGTTACTACGCGAATGCAACTCGGATCACTACTCAGTAATGCAATTACATAAAATTTGTCTCTATCCTCTTGTAGAAGAGAAATTGTCCCCAGTGGCAATTTGGACAACCAGTTATGTCCAATGTCTGAGTTGTTTTTATCAAAATCAAATTCGTGCAATAACATATCAATAAGCTCATTCCATTCATCTGTACCCAGCACTATGTTCTGCGGACTATTTGCATTTCCGGAATTGCTGGCAGAATCGCCCTGCCTGACATAATCTATTTCTGTATAAGTACCACTCAATAATTTCATTTCATGAACAGTATGATATTGGGCGAGTTCATTGTTTATGCGCTTTCTCAATTCACCATGAATTCTCATGTCAAACGCATACCAGTTACGTATTAACCGTTCAGCAAGTATAGGCCGTGCCATGCATTCTGCAATTAAGTATGGATTCCTCTGTAATGAATTCCACAGTTCACGCAACACATCCGGCTGTTTGCTGTTGCGAGCCATTCGATTCATCTCTTCCTGCAGTTGTGGTGCAGTCAAAGGCTGCTGCCAGTAATGTTTTAACGCATCTGACATCCGTAGAGCATCCTCAACTTTGCGTGCAATCACTTCATCCGGCAGTACTAACTCCAGTGCAGGCTTAGGTTGCGCATTATCCTTTGGCCAAATCCTGTGATTCCAGTACACCTGTTCGACTGCTTTCATGCATTGCATGCGCGCATCAGCATCCAAAGCAACGACAGCATTATTATTGTCCTGTGCAGCCGATATGGTCGTACTCACGCAGAGAAGTAAAAGCACTACACCAATAATTGATGAACTTATTTCCTGAAATTTCATGTTAGTCATGGTACCCATTGTACCCCCTTTTATTAAATTAATACTTAACTATAGAACATTGCCAAACCACTGTCAATAGATGGGGGGTCGTAGCATAACATTAGCCTATCCTAAAACATGGTCACAGCAAGCATTTCAGCCCGTCTCGTCAAAAATTCAGCAAAATTTAATTGTTGTTTATATCAAGCAAAACATGATAGAATATTATATGAGGTTTGATTATGAAAGGAAATTTAGCTAAGGTAATTATTTGCCTGTTTTTCTGTATGAATATTGGAAGTGTTCATGGCCTATCAAATCAAGAGAATAATTCAGCAGAACAAACAACCATTCAATTTCAGGTTCGTGATGCTAAAACAGGCTACGGAATTCCTGCAACAATGTTTATTGTTGGCGAGACTTTCTCAAAAGAAAGTGAATTTGTCACAAATAGCTACGGCAAACTTTCCATCACACTGCCTGGCGGTTTCTATTCTTATCGTGTGGAATCCGATAGTTATAAACCAATCATTAGTTATTTTATCGTTTCGCCTTCCATGGTGAAGAATTTTCAGATCAGGCTCGATCCGATCTCTTTACCTCTACACATGACATCATTATCAACCTATGCATATCCGAATAGCGCCTATGCATTCATTTATGGTTTTGTTGTTGATGGCAGCACATACCAGCCTCTGCCCATGGTGAATATTAAAGTAATTGATTTGAAAGCAGAAGCATATACCGATAATGATGGATTCTTTATGATGCAAGTGCCTGTTTCCGTAAGTAATCTTCAGGAGTTACCCATGACCAGCTCGCTCCTGTTTTTAAAAGAAGGCTACACATCTTTCAGCATCGACAATGCTTTCATTATCCCTGGTGATGCCAGTTCATTCCTGGTGATGCTTGAGAAGGGCACAAGTACAGAAATGCAGGATGATAAGCATAAGCTGCTTAAGTCTCTGCAGGACACACAACGCGATATTGCTCCCGCTTTCTCTCTTCCCGTAACTCCTTCTTCACCACCGGTAGAACCATTTCTTCTTGTATGGGATCCCCCTGATTCAATTCGCGTGGGTACTAATTGCAGTTGCACTGTTTGCCCCACTGTCGATGTCGTAACACTTGAAACCTATGTGGAACGTGGATTAAATGATGAATGGATTGGTTCATGGGCTATTCATTCGCTTCGCTCCGGCGCCGTTCCTTACCGGAGTTATGGCACCTATTATGTCTATAATCCTATTAATGTAAATTATGATATTTGCAGCAGCACCTGCTGCCAGGTTTATGATACGGATACGTCAGCTAATTGTGTCGCAGCAGCAAATTATACAGCCGGTTTACTGCTCCAGAGAAATAATGCCATTTTCCGTTCCGAATATTCAGCAGAAAATAATAACTATCTCTGCACTGATTCTGGCTGTTCCAATGCCGACTGCACGTGCGGAGATGCGTATGCAGGCTCCCCGGCTGCAAGTTGGCCCTGTATCTCCGATTCAGTATGCGCCGGAACTACCTGCTTCGGGCATGGACGCGGCATGTGCCAGTGGGGCACACAACGCTGGGCTTCCACTCAGGCACAATTATGGAAATGGATCGTGAACCATTATTACAATAACAATGGCAGCCCAGGCGGCTATCGCTCCGCATATTTCACCAGCCCGGATGATAT
>MFGW01000059.1:4065-4667 GCA_001780385.1 Candidatus Fischerbacteria bacterium RBG_13_37_8
ACATTTACAATCAATGTCTCTGCTCTTAATTATGCAGAACTCACACAAAATCAAATTATGATCGGCGCAAGTATTTACTCAACTTCGACTGGTTATATCAGTGATCCTCCAAATGATGCCAAGGTAACGCTTGTTCCCGGAAGCAATAACGAATCGCGTCCATTTACTGTCCCGGTCACAACGCCCGATGGTCTGTATGATTTAGTGGCCGCATTATGGTTTGACATAGATGAGAACAATCAGATTACCAGCGCTGACCTTGCTTTACTGACCAAAACTTACCCCGGTGCACTGACAATAATGTCATGCCCCCTTCCGCCTCCCCCTATCGGTAATACACTCATTCTGTACAAATCTGCTCCAAATATCGTACTGGATTGGCCGGATATTTCCGGTGCTGCCAGCTATAAAATATACCGCACATCTGCTTCCTCCGATCCATTCCCCTCAGGCTGGATTTTGTTGAGTCAGCCGTCTACCCGTAGTTATGCTGACCCAGTACTTTCCAATCCCACTGATTATTACTACCTAGTACTCGCCGTTGATGCCTGCGGAAATGAGGGGGGTCGTGAAATGAGGGGGGTCGTAGCATAACTTTGCCC
>MFGW01000059.1:4677-4869 GCA_001780385.1 Candidatus Fischerbacteria bacterium RBG_13_37_8
TGTAGTTACTGCAAGGATTTCAAGCCATCCTGCTAAAAATTCAGCGAAATTTGGAAAAATAAGCAAAATCAGACAAGAAATTTCTCTCTTTGGTAAGGTGTTAGCGTTTTTTGCTGAAATTTTAAAACAGATGCTCATAACGTAGTCCAGAACATCGTTTGCGGAGTGGCTAATGTTATGGTACGACCCCGG
>MFGW01000059.1:4931-8196 GCA_001780385.1 Candidatus Fischerbacteria bacterium RBG_13_37_8
AAGTATACCATTTAGAACTGCTATTCCGAATAAAGCAATAAAACCAACTGAAGAGGGAACACTCAGATATTGACCGCTAACATAAAGTGCAAAAACACCGCCGACCAGTGAAAACGTTACATTCAGGATTACCAGCAAGGCACTCTTCACCGAATTAAAAGAAAAAAACAACAAAATAAATATCAATAACACTGACATTGGAACAATTAGTATAAGTTTCTTCTGCACACGTTGCTGATTTTCAAATTGTCCTCCATACTGGATAATGTAACCGGGAGGCAGTGACATTTCAATCGATTTGATTTTTTCCTTGATTTCTTTAACAAAACTTCCTGTGTCTCTGCCGCGAATATTACATTCTACTACTATGCGTCTGAGGTTATCTTCATGACTAATCTGTGCTGGTCCTTCCAATTCTTTTATTTCTGCTAATTGTCCGAGTGCTATTCTATATCCATCAGGTGTTGGGATGAGAATGTTTTCCAAAATTTGTGGATCTTTTCGTTTCTCATAGAGAAAGCGAATCAATACGGCAAACCGTCTTCTGCCTTCAACAATATAGGTGGCTATTTTGCCACCAACTGCCGTCTCGATGATTTCATTAATATCATCAACATTTAGTTTGTGTTGGGCAATAGCAAGACGGTTTATTTCTATGTTAACCTGAGAGAAACCTGTTACCTGCTCCAGTTTAACATCACTTGAGCCTTCCATTTCTGCCATAAGCTGTGAAATTTTTGCTCCATTCTCCTGTAATATATCTAATACCGTATGGCAAAATTTTTTATGGAGAATAGCCCTTTTTCTTTTTAACTGTCAATATGCCTTCATATCAACAATTAAAAATTACACATATTGTACATTACCCTGAATCTACAGCAAGTTGAATTTCCCAAGATACTGTAGTACAATCCTTGTGCTATGAAAAAGGATTTTGCTAAGAAATCGCGCAGAAGCCGGTCGAAGAAGAAGCGTGGTGCTGCGGCCTCGTCCGCCGCAGTATCTCCGATTTCAAGTGCACCAGAGGTATCTTCGGTTCTCAACGCACCAGAAGCGCCTCCGGTTGTTGCGCCGAGCTGGCTCATTATCCTTTGCTTCATCGTCCCGCCACTTCTAGCGGTCATCGTTTTCCGCAATGCATCTCATGTCGAGTTTATCGGCGACACCCGCTTCTTAATTACCGGGAACGAGTACATAAAGAGCCTGTCTTATTGGTTCCAAACGCTTGTCCACGACTACTTCTGGTCGTCGAGCGGGCAGACAATTCCTTACTGGCGGCCTTTCACGAAGCTGTCCTGGCTCCTCGAGTGGCGCTGGTTCCACGAATGGGCTGGCGGCTACGCCTGGGTGAGCATTGCATGGCACGCCCTGGGCTGCGTCGGAATCGCCAAGCTTGGCCGGCAAGTCGGTCTCACATGCATCGTCGCCGGTATCATGGCCGGCATATACGCCCTGCACCCAGTCGCCATAGAGCCTGCAGGCATGATCATGGACCGCTCCGACGTGGTAGCAACTACTGCCTGCGTGTGGGCGGTGGTGGCGTGGCGCGCCTGGCGACGCGCTGAGCCCCGCTCGTATCGCTCGTATTTGCTGCTTCTCGGACATGCACTGCTTGTCATCGTCGCCCTAGCCTCAAAGGAGGTCTCGATTGTTCTGCCTGCAGTTCTTGCTGCCTGGGCCGTTTTCGAGGGTGATCTCGCCGCAACGCGACGCCGCTGCCTAGTGACGATCGTCCCGGCGGCTGCCATTTCAGGCATCTACTTTGTTGCTCGCCATGCTGTCCTTGAGCGGTACGCCCACGGCCAATCCGCAACCGAGCTGTCGCTCGATCCGCTGCGATTCGTGACCAGCCTGGCATGGTATCTGCGTAATGCATGGCCGCTGTCAATAAACTCGAGCCTCCGTCAGGTTCCAATCGCCGAAGCAAAGAGCGTTGGTGTCCTCCTGACAAGCATCGCGACCTTGGCGATTGCCGTGCTGGTCGGTGTGTGGGCGCTGCGGCGCCGACACGTAGCGCTCGGGGCGCTGATGGCGTGGATGCTCCTCGGACTGGTACCGGTCCTGATGACGCGAGACATTGCCGTGCCGACCGCAGATGATCGCTACTCGCTTGCTAATCGTTGGCTCTATTTCTCTCTCGGGCCGCTCCTCGTGGTCTTTGCGTTGCTCGCGATGGAGGGCTTGCGGTATCTCCGCGAGCGCAGCCGCAGTCCTGCTGCGGCACGTGCTTCTACTGCGGTAGTTATGATAATGATCGCCGGCTGGGCGACAGTCATGCTCGCGCGCTCTGCGGCCGATCGCGAATGGATTTCTTCCGAGATGGCTATGGTCAACGCTGAGGACCACATTTTTTACCAGAGCATTCCCCCGCAGTTCCGCACACGCTTTGACGACTGCCGGCATGAGCAACGCGCCATGATCACGGCACTCTGGCGCCAGCAGCCCGCGGAAGCCGCAGAGCGTGGACCGAGCGCTCTTGCGCGTTGTCCCGACGATGCAGAAGTGAAGCTTTTCTATCTGGACGCTCTCGTACAACTCAAGCGGTACGAGGAGGCGGAGGGGCTTGCCCGCGACCTCGTACGCTCGCCACCGCGCGATGCCCGCAACCATGGCCGGATTGCCTTCCTGGCCGGTGTGACGCTCCTTGAGCGCGGTGACACCGCTGGGGCGAGGCCTCTCCTCGTGAAAGCTGTTAGCCTCGGTTATGCTAAATGCGGGATCTTCGTCGATCTTGCCCAGGAAGCGGAGGCAAGGGGGCGATTCGTCGAAGCGGCGTCTGCCCTGGAAACCGCGTTCCAGTGCGGTGGGCGCAGGGATGTATCACTGCGAGTGGCCGAGGCAATCTTGCTGTACTACGCCGGAGAGCGCGACACGGCCCGCAAGGTCCTGAACAGCCTGGCAGGGCTGACGCTTAGCGGTGACCTGGCAGCGCGGGTGCAGTCGCTTCAGCAGGCGCTCGACGCGGAGACGACAGGAAAGATGAACTAAAAAACTGATTGCTGTGATTGATAGGGGGAATTCAAATTATATTTTTAAGAATTGAAAATTGTTTTTATGCACATGGTAATACAGTCCCTGACCACCTTTGGATTGAGGGAACTGTTAGAAAAATCATAGCTTATCGGGATTTCAAAAATTGGCAGACCTGCCTTGTATATTAGCATTGCGCTTTCAAAAAGGAAATCAAATGATTTGCTCCGAAGTTCCTTCGAAACAAGTAGCTTCATGGCTGTTTGTGAATACCTGCGGTATCCTGAAGTTATGT
>MFGW01000059.1:8224-8466 GCA_001780385.1 Candidatus Fischerbacteria bacterium RBG_13_37_8
TTTAGGAAAATCCAGGCTTAAATTATAGATAAAATTTCCCGAAACGCTCAGAACTCTTCTGTACAAAGGCGTATTAATCTTTCTAGTACGTTTACCAATAACAAGGTCATAATGAGATTCTTTCATAAAGTTCGGCAGCTCTTCTGGATTATGACTTAGACCCGCATCCATCGTTATCGCATATTTATAATTTTCAGAAAGCGCGTATTTCATACCGTCAATGACGGCTCCTGGTATATGAG
>MFGW01000059.1:8623-13293 GCA_001780385.1 Candidatus Fischerbacteria bacterium RBG_13_37_8
TTGAGAATATCATTACTGAAAATGCAGCTGCCTGTTCCCATTATGCTATTCAGAGGAGCTCTCGGCTTCTCAATCAATCTGTAAATCATATCATTTTTGTCATGAATTAAAGTATAAGTTCTTCTTATATATTCTTTATTCTCAACATTCAATACTCCGCAAATCGCGAATACTTCTCCTTTATTGAATTCTTCGATCATATGAGAATGTCTTGGATCAATTATAACTTCATCGGCAAGTAAAAGCATAAAATCATCGCCCGCAACCGCTTCCTTGGCATACTCAATGGCATGAACCAATCCTTCCTGTTCCCACTGTATAACATACTTTATTTTCTTTCCTTTATATTCGTTCCCGAAATAATTTATGATTTCTTCTGCCTTGTATCCCACAACGATAATTATTTCACTTATATTGGTTTTAATAACATACTGAATGCTGTTCTCAATAATCGGCCTGCCGCCGACCTCGATCATGCACTTATTCTTTTTCTCCGATAACTCGTCGAGTCTTCTTCCCCTGCCCCCGGCCAGTATTAATGCTTTCATCTCTTAACCCCCTTTTTTTTCGAATATGCTTTTATTCTCTATTATCCAGTCAATCAGTTTCTTTATACCTTCTTCTGGTTTTATCTTCGGTTCCCATTTCAGATATTTTTTCGCCCTGGAAATATCACAAACAAAATAACTGAGGTCGCCGTGCCTTTGTGGTTCAAATTTAAATTCGGGTCTTTTATTATTTATCTTTTCCAGTATATCAATACAGTCAAGCAACGAAATCATAGTCATTCGCCCGCCGCCTATATTATAAACTCCCGGAACACGTGTCCTGTAGAAAGCGTCAAACGCATCGCAAATGTCTGTCGCATAAATTATGTCCCTGACCTGCTTCCCTGTTCCAAATATTGTCAGCGGCCAGTCTATTACGCTTCTTATGGCGAAATTCGCGACCCACCCGTGATCTTCACCACCAAACTGCCTGGTTCCATAAATTCCCGTCAACCTGAAACTAGCAGCCTCAAGCTTGTACGTATCAATATAAACTTTCATATAAGTATCCCCGGCAGCTTTTGAAGCATGCAGAGGTGTTAATGTACCCTGAAGCGTAGGATAATCTTCGCTTATTCCTTCAGGTTTATGGATATATCTTTTTTTGCCTTCTTTGAGAGAGTCGTTTATTTTGTTTCCATAAATATGGATTGTTGCGCAGGCAGCAACAGGTATCTTTAATTTCCTTGCGATTTCAAGAACGTTAAAAGTTCCCATGACATTTGTAGTTATATCCAGTTCGGGATTTTCCCAGCTTATAGTCATTGCAGGCTGAGCTGCCGTGTGAATTATGTAATTGCAGCCTGTTGCATTATCCAGAAGTTCCTGAAGATTTCGCACGTCAGCTTTTACCATTTTGACACCGAGATTCTTCAGAAAGTTCCAGTTGTAATTTCTTGCTTCTTCGGCGGCAAAACCTGTACGTTCAAGCTCATGTTTTGTCATATTATCATAAGCAATTACCTGAGCGCCTTTTTTAATGTAAAACTCGCATACATGAGAACCAAGAAATCCACAACCGCCTGTTACCAATACCTTCATTCGACCTCCAAAAAAAACAGCAAGCTGAATAGACCAGGGAATTTCACTCAAGACCCTCACTTATCCCGGAGAACCTATCAACTCTCCGGTTTTGATGCCATAAATACCGACTTTTCGAGACTTCATCCAGCGGTTCAACCATGTTCATCTCCTTTATTCACACCTGATTTCATCATAGTGAAACCTTTTCCCTGACGCTCACCACACATGCTTTTGACATATGCAGCTCAGGGCGGTTTGACAACTGCTCCTGTAAGCCGTTGCCGATGGGTCTTCCACTATCTGCTATGCAGTTCCCGCAGCGCAAAATAGGAAAATCAATTTTCGCCATATAAAATTATAGAGAAAAAATTGAGAAATTTCAACTGAAATCAAGGAAGAAAATAATGCAATTAAGATAATAAGAGGAGAAAAGATATCTTTTCTCCTCTTATTATCTTTAAAGAGGAGGTCAAAGCCCGACATTGGACATACTGAAAACGTAGTCACTGCAATTATTTCCAGCCGGTATTTTCAAATTTCAGCAAAATTTGATTGGGAGAGATATTTATCTACAAAACAGTCAGTTACTTTTCTGCAGTAGCTCAATGAGCAGAGGGCAATAATATGAATGTCGAAACATAAGATTTCTCCTCTTCTGCCAAGGCTTCTGCGTTTTTTGCTGAAATTTTAAAACAGACGCTCAGAACGCAGTTCAGAACGTCGTTAGCGGTGGGGCTAATGTTATGGTGCGACCCCGGACTTGGTGACTTTAGTACCGTTATTATCAACCTGGCAATACGGAAAAACCTTATTTACATGACTGCCAGCAGTCATTGAAATATTCCCGCTTACATGACCTTCATCTGTAAGACCTTTCTTATATACAATTTTTCCTGAACGTGCATCTACCCATGCTTCATAAGCTTTATCGGGTGTGCCTCGTTGAAAAGTTACAGCCCACACTAGACGGTAGATAATCCCATCTCCCTCTTTGCCGGAATAATCAATATAAGTTTTTGTCCCCGCAGGCAATTCCGGAACTACTTTTAATTCGGTACGGAAAATTTTATTAACCTCCATTTCATTTCTGCTGAATGCTTCGATTACATTATCTTCTGCCTGATGAGCCGTAATTTCCGGCACAGTCGAGATTTGCATGTCGCTTATTTCCAAGCTGCCAACCTGGATAAGGTTGCCATTGTTGAATCTGAAAAAAACACGAGCCCCTTCTATCGGTATACAGGCGACATTCAGCTTTGCAGAATTACCATCCTCTTTACAGGCACCTGCATAATAATCATATTGGATTACACTATAACGTCCATTTTCAAAAATATGACTTATTTCTTTATTAAGATGCAATGAAGAAAAATCTATGTTAAGCAAATCATTATTTAAAAGGATGAATGCTATAATTTTATCATGCAAATATGATATGGTAAGTTCCGAATAATCTTTGCCCAGGGTATTTCCTTTGCCTGAATAAGATGGTATTCCTTTTCCTTCAATTAAATTAGGTCTGCCGGTTCTCGGATCCCACATTAATCTCCATCCTGCTCCATAACGTGAGATGAATTGTGTCCATCCCTTGTTGCTGAAACTGTATTCACTTCCGTAAGGAATGTTTTTCAGCGGGTAAGCCATGTTAAACCTGTCTGCAAATTGCATTTCAGATAAAAGAGAATGTGAGGGGAATTTTATGTTATCACTTTTTTCAGGAATGTCTTTCGCATCTGCAGTAATCATAAATGCTGCTAATATGCTAATGACAAATATTAAAAAGAGGTGAATTGAATTTCTGGAAAATTTATTCAAAGTTCTCATTTTATTGTCTTCTCCTATTTTCTTATTGAAGTAAAGACTTCTTTCACCAACAGAGGGGTGAAATGAAGGAACTTTCCTGTTTGTTTTTTCTTGAAAAAAGTGTATATTTTTGGCTGTGAGAATCGAATATTGCTGCTCATTCAATGAACCTGGGTGATAGTATTACCGTTATGGCATATTCCGTGAAAGCTGCTGAAGCTTTTGCTCTCAGAGAAGCTCAATTAAATATGATTGCAATGAAGCAATATAAAAGCCCTTATTATTGGGCGGGATTTCGATTATTTGGAAAAATATAGCTAAAGATATTTGAAATTTAAAATATCTTTGGCTCGGCACAAAACCACAACTATCAAAACAAAAGAGGGTTGCTGGTATGCAGAACCAAGAAAAGTTTGAAACTATTATTTGACAATAAATATGTTCTGTGCCACAATGTGAGAGTGGTTTTGCAAAAAGTGAACGAGATTCACTGAGCAATACAAAGGATTTGAATAGAGTACAAAAAATGTAACATGAAAGAATTTCGTTTTTATTGGTTGGGGTGAAAGATTCTTTCATGAAAGTTACCAGCGAAAAATAGTATTTCTAAACAAGGAGCATTTAGAAACTAAAAGTAATGAAGAAAGATCAAGAAGAATTCATTCTAAAGCTTGCTGTCGAGAGACAATTATTGTCGCAGGATGATTTAAGAAATGTTGAAGATGTGGAGCAAGAAGATAACAAAGAAGAGGTTTGGGGGTCTCGTATAGCAGCTTTGATAAAGTCAGGAAAAATAAATGAAGCCGTGGTAATGAAGCTTGTGCGGGAAGCATTTGCCGATGAAGAAACTCATGGTCCGGGGAGGACTTCAAGTGGGCATAAGCTTTCTGATGAGGTAGTTGCGGCTTTTGAAAGTGTTGTTAGCGGAACAGAACAAGACAAAATTCAAGCAGCGGGAGAATTGGATGTTCCGGTAAAAAATTGGGATCGTTATGAATTTATAGAGTATCTCGGTGGGGGTGGGATGGGTGTTGTATATAAAGCCCGGGATAGACGTCTTGATCGATTGGTTGCATTAAAATTCATCAGGATTATCGATGAAAGACAAAGCCATGAATTATCCCATCGCTTCATGCAGGAAGCAAAAGGGCAGGCACGAGTGGATCATGAAAATGTTTGCAAGGTTTATGAAGTGGGAGAGGTAGAGGGAAAGCTTTATATTGCAATGCAATATATTAGCGGAACATCACTAAAGAAAGCCCGTGAATTTTTAAGCCTGGGAAATAAAATTATCAT
>MFGW01000059.1:13356-15821 GCA_001780385.1 Candidatus Fischerbacteria bacterium RBG_13_37_8
TAAGCCAGAGAACATAATGTTAGAGCAGACAGAGGATGATGGTCAATGGAAACCGTACGTAATGGATTTTGGTCTTGTGCGTGAGCAAGATTCCGCTGGAGTTACTGTATCAGGAATGACAATGGGGACACCAGCTTATATGTCTCCAGAACAGGCAATTGGAGATATTCATCGATTGGATCGTCGAACAGATGTATATAGTTTAGGAGCTACATTATATGAATTATTAAGTGGACATCTTCCGCTAGGCGAATGCATGGGTATGGAAATGGTGAGAAGAGCAATTGACAGGGAGCCTGTACCATTGCATAAAGTTGCACCAGGAATTCCTCGTGATCTGGAAACCATAGTAATGAAGTGTCTTGAGAAGGAACCGGAAAGACGATATGATTCAGCACGAGCTTTCGCCGAAGATTTGCAGAGTTACCTGGATGGCACAGAAATTAAAGCTCGCCCCATCTCCCTGTTTCACCGGCTTTACAAAAGAGCAAAACGGCAAAAAGCCATATCTATTACTTTCATTACCGCATTAATAATCGTATTAGCAACCATAGGATATGGACTCCATTTAAAATGGCAGGCAAATTATCAAGCGAAAATCACCCAGGAAATAGGTCAGAAGACAGGAAAAATTGATTCTATATTGTCTAAATCCTATTTGATGCCTTTACATAACACACAAAAAGAGAAAAAAATTGTTGAGGATATGGTAGAGGAAATTAAGAACTTGGGTAATGAGGTTAAGCTCGCTGAAGGTCCAAGCAAATATGCAATTGGACGTGCTTATTTAGAATTGAATGACCTCAGCAAAGCAAGGAATTATTTGGAAGAAGCCTGGAACGTGGGCTACCAGAATGCAGATGTCGTTCATGCTTTAGGAATGGTGTTTGGGCGATTGTACCAAAGGGAACTTCAGCAAGCTGAACATATACAGAAAAAAGAACAGAGAGAAGCACGAATACAGGAAATAGAACGGGAATATAGACAACCAGCATTAGAATTCCTAAAAAAAAGTCAGGGATCTAATGCGGCTGAACAGGCATATATTAAAGCTCAAATAGCATATTTTGAAAAACAGTATGAGGAAGCTTTAACAAAAACTAAGATGGCATACAAAGAGATGCTGGAGCTTTACAAGGCACGACAGTTAGAGGCGGATATTTATGTGCAATTAGGAAATGAGAAAAAATCTACAGGATTATATGATGAGACAAAGAAATACTATGAGCAGGCGGAGAATTCATATGACGAAGCAATTAAAATAGGACGTAGTGATGCGAGCATCTATGAAGGTTTATGCAACCTCCAACTGTTAAGAATGGGGCTTCCTCAGATTAATGTTGAGGAATATTTCAAGAAAGGTTTGCACATTTGTGAGCAGGCGTTGCAGGGTGATCCAGAAAGTGTAGGTGCTTATTCGTTACAATCTTCCCTGTTGTATCGGATGGGCTATCTGGAAATGAGGCTTGGTAAAGATCCACGAGACAGCTTGCTAAGATCGATCGAAAAGGCTTGGCAAGCTTTACGAATACAACCGAAGCATGCTGAGGCATACAAGAGTATGGGAGAGGCATACAAAAACATGGCTGAATTTAAAATGAACCATGGAGAAGATCCACGAGATAGCCTCAAAAAAGCTATCAATGCCTTGCAAAACGCTATAGAAATTAATCCCAACGATGATCGCTTTCATGATTTGTTGGGACGTATTCATAAGACGTATGCTCAATATGATATGACACGAGGAAATGATCCTCAGGAAAGCATGCAGAAATCAATCGTTGCGTATCAAAAAGCAACAGAGATCCGCCCTGATTTTGCAGGTGCATACAACAACCTGGGAAATGCATATTTTTATGACGCCGAATACAAGATCAACTATGGGAAAGATGCCCGCGATAGTCTGAAAAATGCAATCAATGCTTTTCAAAAGACAATTAATCTCAATCCTCATAACTCTAATTCGTATCTCAACATGGGAAATCCATACCTTTTACAAGCCACGTTCGAGATTGAACAGGGGGAAGATCCACGTGATAGCGTGCGAATGGCTGTTCAATCATATCAAAAAGCAATTGAGATGAACCACCCTTATCTTAATATGCCATACAACAACCTGGCAGAGGCTTATCAGGTCAGTGCCATGTACGAGTTGGAGAAAGGTTTGGATGCTCGTGCAAGCCTTGAAAATGCTAAGAAATTTTGCCAGGAGGCACTCACAATCAATCCGAATTTATTCTACCATTACCTGGCCCAGGGACGATTAGGTATCCTCGAGAGCCGGTGGCAAAAAAAACAGGGCAAAAATCCGGACGATGTTATTAATCAAGCGCATCAAACATTGGAAAAAGCTGTTCAATTGAATCCAGAATCCGCTGATACTTACTGTGAAATAGGAGAGTTGTATAGGTGGCAAGCTGAATTCTTAATTACAGAAAAGCGATCAGCAACAAAAGAAATCACGA
>MFGW01000060.1:0-2940 GCA_001780385.1 Candidatus Fischerbacteria bacterium RBG_13_37_8
TTTTCAATAAAAAATTTTGCCAAAAATGCAAGAATTAAATGATGAAGAGACTAGTCCCCATTCCCTAGTCCCCATTCCCTAGTCCCCATTCCCTAGTCCCCATTCCCTAGTCCCCATTCCCTAGTCCCCATTCCCTATTCCCCATTCGGCTCTTGCAGTTATTGCTGCTCCATGTTACAATAAAATGAATTAATTTCGTGAGGGTAATAATGCAAGAACATACGTTATGTATTATCAAACCAGATGCCATAAGCAGAAATATCAGCGGTCATATTATTTCCATGCTGGAAGAGCATGAATTTAAAATTCTGGCTTTTAAGATGATAAAATTAACTCCTGCTGATGCTAAAGCATTTTATTTTGTTCACAAGGACAAACCATTTTATGAAAGTTTAAGTGATTACATGTCTTCGACTGCTATAATTGCGATGCTTCTTTTCAAGGACAATGCAATCAAAGATTTGCGAACGCTCATGGGCGCTACTAATCCCCGGGATGCGTTGGAGGGCACTATTAGAAAAAGATACGGTATTAGTCTTGAGCAAAATTCAATTCACGGCTCTGATTCCAGTGAATCTGCTAATATAGAAATTCCTTTCTTCTTTTCCCGTTATGAAATATCTCACTTGCTGCTGGCACCGGAAAGTTCACTCAATGCACTTATCAAAACATAGTTTTCCATGGATATAATACAAAATACTATTAAAGTTATTATCTTTGAACTTCAGGAATTCTTTAAGCTTAGCTATATTACTATACAGAGACTATTTACTCCTCCTCGTTATTATTATGATATTCTTGATCAATTAAATATAATCGGCATAGGTTCGTTAAAGATTGTATTGCTCACAGGTATGTTTACCGGGATGGTTCTTGCCCTTCAAACTGCTCAAACCCTCATGACATTTGGTGCTAAAAATTATGTAGGCAAAATTGTCAGTGCTTCTATTATCAGAGAATTGGGTCCTGTTCTTTGTTGTCTTATGCTTTCAGGAAGGGTAAGCAGTGGAATAGCAGCAGAACTTGGTGCCATGGTAGTTACCGATCAAATAAACGCAATGCGTGCAATGGGAAGTGATCCCATCAGAAAATTAGTCATCCCACGCATGATAGCATGCATTATTGCTGCTCCTGCATTAACTATTCTTGCTGATTTCGTTGGTTTGCTTGGCGGATGGATTATTTCAACATTTTTATTGCATGTCAGTTCTGCTGTTTACTGGCGTTCTTCACTTGATATTCTTACATTCTCTGATATTGCCAGCGGTCTCATTAAACCATTTTGTTTTGGATTTATTGTTGCCATGGTAGGTTGTTATTACGGTTTGAACACAACAGGCGGAACTCGCGGTGTGGGAAATGCTACTACAAATAGTGTCGTTACCAGTTCTATACTTATTCTTGCACTTGATTTTTTTCTTACGAAATTATTTTTTGCAATCTTTGCTTCTTATTAATATAATAAGAAGTCCAGAATTAAAGTTATTAAGTAGAGGAGTCTATGTTGTTAAGAAGTATTCTTCTGTATCTTTCCAGGAAAAAAAAGTTTGCCGAAAGTATAATGAAATTCAGTGTATTCAACAAAATGGCACTTCGATTTGTTGCCGGTCATACGATAAATGATGCCGTTGAATCTGCACACAAACTTAACCAGACAAAAATAACAGCAACATTTGATCATCTCGGTGAAAATGTTTTAACGGATGAGCAGGCTATCGAATCAGCCAACGAATACATAGTCATTCTTAATGAAATTAATAAACACAAATGTATTGCCAATGCAAGTCTCAAACTCACTCAAATGGGATTGGATATCAGTCCTTCACTCTGTTTAAGTAATGTAGAGAAGATAGTAAAAAGAGCTAACGAATTAAATAATTTCATCAGAATAGATATGGAATCTTCCAACTATACGGACCTGACACTCGATATTTTTCAAAAACTGAGGAAACAGTACAACAATGTTGGCATAGTAATTCAGGCATATCTATATCGAAGTGAAAAAGACATAGATGAAATTCTTAAAATGAAAGGAAGCATTCGTTTATGCAAAGGTGCGTACATGGAGCCATCAACAGTAGCATTTAAAAAGAAGAAGGAGACAGACCTTAATTTCATAAAATTAACGGAAAAGCTTCTTCTCGATTCTGAATATCATGCAATTGCAACTCATGATGAGAAGATGATTCAAGCTACACTTGATATCGCAAAGAAAAATAACGTGCCGAATAATCATTATGAATTTCAGATGCTTTATGGAATAAGGAGGGAACGCCAGCTTGAATTGGTGCAGCAAGGATATAACATGAGAATTTACGTACCGTATGGTAAAGAATGGTATCCTTATTTTATGAGACGACTTGGAGAGCGTCCAGCCAATATCTTTTTTATACTTAAGTACATGTAATGGGGAATGGGGACTGGGGACTGGGGACTGGGGACTAGGGACTAGGGAATGGGGACTAGGGACTAGGGACTGGGAATTGGGGAATATTACTCTTGTCAGAAGTAGAAGTGATGATAAATTTTTTAATGGGGAGATTGGATTTTTTTGGAAGTAAAAAATCCGGTTTAATAAATATTGTTCCGAGGATTAACAGAACGCAAAAAACATCATATTGCCAGCTTCCCCTTGGGTATGTCCAAAAAAGTATTTTGAATAGAATTTTTCCAATTTTCTTCATTTTATTCCTTTTATTCCTTCATTTCCTTAAAACTGAAAACATTTTCTTTTTATTGTATGGTGCCGGGAGAGGGACTTGAACCCTCACGGGTCTTTAAATACCCAGGGGATTTTAAGTCCCCTACGTCTACCATTTCCGTCATCCCGGCATTCCGTATTTTTTTGGGCACATGCTCACGATTTCTCGTCAATCATCTTCGGTCACGCAACTGCACCATTTGCCTTGATGTTTTTCATGTTTGGGTAGCAATTAAATG
>MFGW01000060.1:2966-3726 GCA_001780385.1 Candidatus Fischerbacteria bacterium RBG_13_37_8
GTGTAACGGTTTTGCAGACCGCTGCCTATCCACTTGGCTACGCCACCCTTTTTGATCTTACTATTACTAATATATTTATCATTATTAAACTAAAAAATGCTATGGAGCGGGAAACGGGATTTGAACCCGCGACTTCGACCTTGGCAAGGTCGCACTCTACCGTTGAGTTATTCCCGCCTTATACTAATAATATAACAAATACCTCTCTTCTGTCAACATGTATTTGTTACAATTCTATCCAGGTTCCTTTATGAGCAGCTTTTCTTTGCCTTTTCATGTGTATTTTAGCCATCACCACTCCTGCGGCAAATCCTCCTATATGAGCCCACCATGCTACTCCTCCTTCTGAGACTGAAGCCAGTGAAAGAGCTCCATTTAAAAATTGTATTATGAACCATATAATGAGAAAAATAAAAGCCGGTATTTCAATAATCTGTATAAAGAAAAATATAGGAATAAGGGTAAGCACCCTCGAATGTGGGAACAAAAGCATATATGCGCCTAATACTCCTGCTATTGCTCCGCTTGCCCCTATCATTGGTATTTTTGAATGCAATGATAACAGCAATTGACTCATCCCGGCTGCTAATCCACAAATCAAATAAAATAATATATACTTGATATGCCCAATTCTGTCTTCTACATTATCCCCAAATATATATAAAAACCACATGTTTCCTATAACATGCAACCAGCCACCGTGTAAAAATATTGAAGTGAATAATGGATATACTGCCTGCCAAAAAGTGATTTCTTCGAG
>MFGW01000060.1:3790-5456 GCA_001780385.1 Candidatus Fischerbacteria bacterium RBG_13_37_8
GCTCCCAATAGTATTTCATAAAAAAAAATAAGTAAATTTATTACAATCAATGCATAATTTACAATTGGAAACCTGCGGGATGGTATTGTATCTCTCAGTGGTATCATTCTTTACTAATATCCTTTTGTAATATATCAAAATAAATGCTAAATCGCGGTATGTCAAATTGACTTAAGAGTGATTTTTTTAAATAAGTATCCAATGTTTTTTTATATGCTGCTTTTCCAATAATTGTATCATACCGGGAGAATGTTTCTTTTGCATCTTCCAGCATCTTGTTAAATATATGAACTGGCAAATTGTCAAGAATTTTTTTTATCATCGTATTTTCTAACTCAGTAAGTTTTATTTCAAGTTCTTCAAGTTCAATAGCAGTAATTTCCTGGGTGGAATATTTATCTTTCAGCTTGGTTAAATTTTTCATGGTCTTTTCAAAAACCGGAACTAGTGAAAGGCTTTCTTCTTTTATTCCCTCTGTAATTCTCTGCAATGCCTGCAGTAAAAAATCTATGTGTTTGCAAACGTATGTCGCATCCATTTTAGTTTCTTCTTCTCCCACTTTAGTAATTGTTCTGTTTACCATTACTTTTTTAAAATCTTTCCATTGTTTCGTTACTTCACCACTGCAATTGAACAGCGATATTCTTTTCTCTACAAAATCTTCCCTCAATGCCAGCTTGTCAATTGCTTTTTTTATTATTGCAACCGGGATCCCTTCATTGTACCAGAATTTTACTAAAAACCATTCCTTGACCGATAAATAGGTAGGAAAAGTTCTTTTTTTGCTGAAATATTCTTCTATCTCAACAAAGTATTTTCCTTCTTCAGTTTGCCAGATCGTATCTTCTTCACTCATTTTTATAATGAAAGTTCCTGTCTATATAAATCTTTATAATAGCTTCCTTTGTGCCTTTAAGGGGGGACACATGGGTCCGCCCCTACACTTTGTGCCTTATTCATTATTAATATTCAATTCATATAAAATAGTGATTCCTTTTAATGTAAGGTCTATATCCACTACCATTGGATATTTAGAAAAGGGAGCGATAAGTTCTACTAATCCACCTGTTCCAATGAAAGTACATTCCTGGTTTAGTTCATTCACGATTCTGCTGGAAATTTCATTCACCAATCCAATATACCCATAGAATAATCCGGATTGCATGGAGGCAATAGTGTTCTTTCCAATTACGCATTCTGGGTAAACAATTTCAACCCGTGGAAGACGTGCAGCATGTTGAAAAAGTGCTTCGGAAGAAATTCTGATACCCGGTGCGATAACTCCTCCTATATATTCTCCCCTGGAAGAAATCACATCGAATGTGGTTGCTGTTCCAAAATCAACTACAACAATTGGTGCACCATATTCCCTGTAAGCAGCTACAGAATTTACTATTCTATCTGCTCCTACTTCTTTTGGATTATCATATAGTATCGGCATTCCTGTTTTAATTCCCGGCTCTATGAAAAATGGTTCCTGATGAAAATACTTTACACTCATTTCTTTAAATGCCCGTATCATAGGAGGCACCACACATGCTATAGCAACATGTTCTATTTTTTCTATTTTTACCTGCTTTGATTGAATTAATAATGATAATAAAAGACCAAGTTCATCAGATGTTCTGTTCCGTGATGTCTGCACTCTCCATGAATGCAGCAGTTT
>MFGW01000061.1:0-15372 GCA_001780385.1 Candidatus Fischerbacteria bacterium RBG_13_37_8
GCAAGTTCAAAATTGCCACAGCGGGAGCCAAGGATGTTGATTTCATTTATAACAATTGCATTTTGATCGATGGCAATTTTTTGGTTATAAGTACTTTTCAGAATAATAGTGCCGCGTGGTTTTATATATTCGAGGGCGAGGGATATACCTTCGGGATTACCGGTTGCTTCTATAATTACATCCCAGGTTCTATGTCCGAAAGGCTTAGTGTCTGCGTGTAAACCAAGGTTTTTAAGCAGTTGAATTTTTTCAGGTTGTAATCCCTTAACAAACACGTTCGGATTGATAACGTGCAAAATTTGTGCGATAAGAGCCGCAAGTTTTCCATCGCCTACTACCATGATGTTATGAGAGGGAGAGAGATGAATTTGTTCAAGAATTTCGCAAGCAGCGGCCAGTGGTTCAACAAAAACTGCGTCAGAATCCTCAATGTTATCGGAGACCGTGTGTAAATTTTCAACAGGAAGAGTAAGGTATTGTGCCATGGCGCCATCTTTGCCCTGAATCCCCAACACGGTTCTACGAGGGCAATGTCTTGTCAAATTCATATTACAGGCGGAGCATTCCCTGCAGCCTATGTTTATTTCTCCAACAACTCTCTTATTGATTAATTGACTATCGTCACATTTAATGACGATGCCACAAAATTCATGACCCGGGATGCCTTTGAAAGACATGTATCCCTTCAAAATTTCCAGGTCAGTGTTACAGATACCGACAGCAGTAACTTTAATGAGAGCTTCTCCTGGTTTTGGTTTTGGAGCAGCTACTGTGCACAAACGTAATGCTTTATCAAAATAAAGTGCTTTCATAAATAATTAGCAGGCATCTTTTTAAATGATTAAGAAGTACATTGTATCATATATTTTGCGCAAAAAAAAACGGGCGACTTACTCAGTCGCCCGTTTGCTTACCCATTAGTTATTTGGTGGTTTTAGGGGGTTATGTGCGTATAGAAAGGGGCTAAAGGGAGGTGCTTTTAAGGTGTGTTTTTTAGGGGGGGGTAATTTTTTTATGAGAGCAAATAAGTTCATTTTTATATTCCTTATTATAATATAAGCAATCTTTATGCCATTGTCAAGTATCCGTATTAAAATGAGCGAAAGAACCATAAATAAATGCTTTTGCATGAATTATTCATCAGTCAGAAAAAAAGACATGTTACATTTTTGAGACACACAATATGAAAATGAGACATTTCCCACGATATACTATAATTCCACATACATTGCCTTGCCTCGCTCTATTCTATAGACAGGGAGCATGTTTTTGTTTGCTTTGTGCCTTTCTATTGTTTCTGTTTAAAGTATTCAATGGCATTCACCGCGATATCTTTTCGGCATTGCATGCCATCGAAATGAATCAGATCAATAGCCGAGTATGCTCTTTCGTAGGCTTGTGATAAAGAAGGGGCAGTTGCAGTGACAGATAACACACGACCGCCGCTTGATACTATTGTTCCATTTTCTTTTTTTGTGCCGGCATGAAAAATTTGAACGGAAGGTATTTCACTTGCTGCTTCTAAACCGGATATTTCTTTATTGATTTCGTAGCTATCGGGGTAGCCTTTTGAAGCGAGCACGATGCAAATACATGCTTCTTTTTTCCATTCTAATTTAATATCATGCAATCTTCCGACGATAGCAGCCTGGAGACATTCAATACAATTTCCTTGTAATCGTGGCATGATAGCTTGCGTTTCAGGATCTCCAAAGCGGGCATTGTATTCCAGTAATTTAGGTCCTTGTTTGGTCAATATAACGCCGGCATAGAGCACGCCTTTATAGAGTCTTCCTTCATTTTCCAAACCTTGAACCGTGGGAATAATAATTGAATTCATTATTTTTTGATGGGTTTCAAGATTCATGTAGACTGATGGGGAGTAAGAACCCATGCCACCCGTGTTGGGTCCGTTATCACCATCGAGCTGCCGTTTATAATCCTGCGCACTGGCGAGTGGCATTACTTTGTAACCATCCGTTACGACTTGAAACGACAGTTCTATTCCTTCGAGGAATTCCTCCAGAATAATTTTTTCTCCTGCAATGCCGTATGTTTTTTGAATGAATGCATGTTCAAGAAAATCCTCTACTTCATCTTTTTTCTGGGCAATGATTGTTCCTTTACCTTGGGCGAGACCGTCAACCTTCAAGACGATGGGATAACCCCAATTGTTTTGTTTGATAGTTTTAAGAGTTTCCTGTTTATTAAAAGTAATAGCGAATTTTGGTCCCGGGATATCATATTTTGCAAAAAATTCTCTCGCCCATGCTTTGCTGCATTCGATCTGTGCTGCGGTTTGTGTTGGCCCAAATATTGGTAAACCCCGTTTTTGGAATTCATCAACGATACCAAGTGAAAGCGGTAATTCCGGTCCAACGATAGTTAAATCCATACTCAAGCTTTGAGCGAAATCAGCAAGTTCAATAATATTGGTAGGATGAATTTCTACGCAGGATGCTAATTCTGCTATACCAGCGTTGCCGGGAGCACAGAACATTTCATTTTCTCCTTCTTGAAGTGATAAGCGCCACACAATAGCATGTTCTCGTGCACCACCGCCTACTACTAATATTCGCATTAATTACCTCCAATATTTGGTATTACATTATGACAAATCTCATACATTTAGTCAAGTAACCTGCCAAGCTTGAAAAAAATATCTATGTATGCTATATTTTCATTATTCAAGTAGTGAGTAAGCGAGAGATGTGTCCTCTTTATTATAGTTGCTGCTCATGGCTTGCAAAAAGGAGTTTTATAATGCAGATTGAGACAAAGGCAGCACTTCCATTTTATAAAAATGGCTACCTGATATATTTTGAATCCTCAACTGATGCAATTCTTATTGATCCAGGTGATGAAATAGGTCTATTGCTTGCTTTCGCCACGCAAAAAAATTTGACCATTACCCATATTCTTATAACCCATGCACATATTGATCATGTATCTGGTGTAGCGAAGGCAAAACAAAAAACAGGAGCCAAAATTTATCTTCATCCTGATGATCTGAACTTATATGCAAATGTGCCTTTGCAGGGCGAAAAATTTGGTATTTCAATTGATACGCTACCGGAGGTTGACGCGCATCTATCTGATGGTCAAATACTTACGGTTGCTGAACAGGAGATTAAAGTAATTCACACTCCCGGGCATTCCCCCGGCAGTGTCAGTTTTCTTATAGAACAAAATCTCTTTTGCGGAGATATACTTTTTGAAGGATCGGTAGGAAGAACTGATTTGCACGGCGGTGATTTTGATACAATGATGACTTCAATTAAAACGAAACTGCTGGTTCTGGATGATGCTACCCTTGTATACTCGGGCCATGGACCTGTTACCACCATAGGGAACGAAAAACAGTATAATCCTTTTATTATTTATGCAAATTAATAACCGGATGTTTTTCCCATTTTCCTGGGATCGGATGCTCCATAATACATTTTTCTTTCACTATCATAAATGACAGCATTAACACATCCAATACGTTTATTCTCTATGCTATACGCCATGTCTTTTAATGCTGTTACAATCCCGGTATCGAATGATTCCTCAAGATACAGAATATCAGGCAACCATTGATGATGAAATCTCGGAACCGAAACAGCCTTGCTAACCGGCATTCTGAATTCAATAAGATTGAGAGTTACCTGCAGAACAGAAGTAATAATTCTGCTGCCCCCCGGCGAACCTAATACTGCATATAATACCCCGTTCTTTTCTATTATAGTGGGAGTCATGGAGCTTAACATCCGCTTGCCTGGCTCAATTGCATTGGCAGCACTACCGATCAATCCGTACATGTTTGGATGACCGGGTTTAATGCTGAAATCATCCATTTCATTATTCATCAAGATCCCCGTATCTCCGGCTATATAAGAAGAACCAAAAGTGTCATTCAAGGTATAAGTATTTGCTACGGCATTGCCATGTTTATCTACGATCGAGAAATGAGTAGTATGCAATTTCTCTTTATTATTAAATTGTGTCGGCGCTATTTCGTCGCTTGGAGTAGGTTTCTCTTTATTAATCACTTTCCTGATTGTATTGATAAAGTCGTTTGATAGTAATTGCTCTAAAGGTACCTCGTAAAATGCAGGATCGCCTAAATGCTGTGCACGTTCCGCATAAGCTCTTTTGAATATCTCGACCAGAAGATGTATATATGCGGGTGAATTGTGTTCATATTCAGCAAGAGGTTCTTCTTCTAAAGTTTTTAATATGATATATAAAAGGATACCACCGGAACTTGGCAGACCCATGCTGTAAATTTTGTAATCTTTATATCCAAAAGAAAGTGCATTCCTGGTAATGGGTTTATAGTTCTTAAGATCTGCCATGGTAATAATGCCACCGTCTTTTTTCATTGCAGCGGTTAATTTCTTTGCAATCGTTCCCTTATAAAAAGCATCCGGTCCTTTTTCTGCGATGAGTGAGAGTGTTTGTGCAAGTTCTTTTTGTACAAGGAGAGAGCCTTCTTTCAATGTGTTTTGTGAAGAATCAAAGAATATTTTTGCTGTAGAGCTATATTCTGAGAGGTCGTCACGATATTCTGAGAGGTCGTCAGCCAATTCTTTATTGACGGGGAATCCTTTGTCAGCTAATTGAATTGCAGGCATGAGTAGTTCCTTCCAGGGAAGCGTGCCATGCTTTTTCCATGCGAGATGTAAACCGGCTACGGTACCAGGAACACCAGCAGCAAGCGCTCCTTTTTCACTCATTTTTTCCTTAACATTGCCCGCTGTATCAAGGTACATATTATTTCGTGCGCCTGATGGAGCGGTCTCACGATAATCAATCGCAGTAACATCTCCATTATGATTCCGCACGAGCATAAAACCACCACCGCCAATATTTCCTGCTTGCGGAAATACTACTGCCAACGCGAAAGCAACTGCAACAGCAGCATCAACGGCAGTGCCTCCCTTTTGTAAAATCCGTAAACCGATGTCACTAGCAATATCACTGTCTGTTACGACGATACCATTGCGGAAACCGGCAGGTTCTGCAATTTCGGCAGACACACACAATGAAATAAATACGCTCCCAAACAGGAGGAAAACACAAAATATCGTATGGTGCTTATTCATGAGAACCTCCTATTAATATAGTGGTCAGAATGCTCGCAATTAAAACCATTGTTGCAGAATATGTAGCGAAAGCTTATAATAAAACTGTAAAAAAAACAACAGCATGCGCGAATAGTAACCAGGAGCATCGGTAGAATGAAAAAAACAAGACGTGAATTTCTCATAAAGAGTGGATGTGGAGCGGGCGCATTGTGTTTGTCTGGAATAATGGGTGAGCATTTGTTTGCCACGCTGGAAGAAACCCAGCCATTTAAATTTCAATTTGCTAAGACTGAGGATTTTCCTGCGAAAGAAGCCATGTACTATAAAAAATTGGATGCAAAGAAAGTAGAATGCGAGTTATGTCCGCAGGAATGCAAGGTAGCGGATCTTGAACGAGGCACCTGTGGAGTAAGAGAAAATCATGGAGGTACCTACTACACGCTCGTACATTCGCGACCCTGTTCCATTCATGTTGATCCGATAGAAAAAAAACCACTCTTCCATTATTTGCCGGGCACTCAAGCATTATCTATTGCTACTGCTGGATGCAATATAGAATGTAAATTCTGCCAGAATTGGGAAATATCGCAATTCAGACCAGAACAAATTAAAAGTGTGTATTTACCGCCTGAACGTCTTGCGCAACTTGCTAAAAATAATTATTGTCCTACTATTTCCTATACCTATACAGAACCGGTAGTATTTTATGAATATGTTTATGATACTGCGGTAGAGGCAAAAAAATTACAGGTCGGCAATGTGATAATTTCCAATGGATATATTAAGGAAAAACCACTGGTTGAATTATTAAAGCATCTTTCGGGTGTAAAGATTGATTTCAAGGCATTCACAGAAAAATTTTATGTAGAAGCATGTCGCGGACATCTCCAACCGGTCTTAGACACTCTCATTACATTACAGAAATCAGGGATATGGTTTGAACTGGTAGTTCTCATTATTCCAACATTAAATGATACCGAAAAAGAATACAGGGACATGACGAAATGGATATACAAGAACCTTGGAGGAGATGTGCCTGTTCATTTTACGCGGTTTCACCCGATGTATAAATTATTGAATCTGCCCTCTACCCCAGTTACGACCCTTGAGACAAGCAGGAAAATAGCGCAGGAAGAAGGATTGAACTATGTTTATATAGGTAATGTGCCGGGGCATGAAGGAGAACATACCTACTGTCCGAAATGTCAGAAAATTGTCATTAAAAGAATTGGATTTCAAATACTGGAAATGAACCTGAAGAATGGAAAATGCAAGTTTTGTGAACAGGTTATTCCTGGTGTTTGGCAGTAGGCTTATCATGCGAAATATGAAAAAGAAATGAAAAGAGCATTGATTTTATATGAGTAATGCGGTAAAATGACATGTGAAAAGATATTTGGAACGATATTATGACATTTGAAAAAATGTGCATGCTTTCTGAACATGCAAAATTAACGTTTACAAGGAGGTGTCATGAAAAAATATCTGTCAATTGTAATGGTGATAGCATTGCTGACTGGCTATGCTATTGGTTCAGTTGGAGACGATCAAAAGACATCCTACATTTCACTCAAATCGTATGTTTTTGATACACATAGCGGAGAACCTGTTGTTGCGGATAATTTGAAAGCGCAATTTAATGATGGAGACAATTTTAATTATGTTCTTGTGAAATTTCCCGGTCCATTGACAGCACAAAATTATAATTCATTAAAAAGAACTGCCGAAAATATTTATACATACCTACCTTATTTTGCTTATCTTGTCAAGCTTGACAACAGCAAATTTGCATCTGTACAATCAGCGACGGGAGCAAGCTGGGTTGGTTTATATCATCCGGCGTACAAGATATCCAGTGACATAGCAGCGGTGAAGGCAACGGATCAGCGCGAATTATATATAGTAATGATACATGTATTTCCCGATGCGAATCTTGAGCGCGTAGTAGAAAGGATACAGGAACTGGGAGTACCGAAGATCGAAGGGTATGGATATAATCCCTTTTTCTCGCGGATACGCATTTTATTATCACCGGAGAGAGTGGTAGCGTTAAGAGAAGAGATAGCGAAGATAAAGGATGTATTCTGGCTTACATGGGAACCTAAGTATGTTTTTTACAATGACACGACGATATGGGTGGGGCAATCGGGAGTATCAGGCGGACAAACCACGCCGGTATTTTCTCATGGTATTTATGGTGAAGGACAAATAATATCAGCACTTGATACGGGTATTGATGCTGATTCGTGTTATTTCTGGGATCCTGCCAAGGGAGTATTACCGCCGCGGAACGAATGTAATGGAGGAACGGTAGTAGATCTTACGCAGCGCAAGGTAATAGCGGTTGATTTTCTCTGGAGTACTGAATGCAGTGGCGGTATTTCGAATACGGAATGGGATACACAGGATCACGGTACTCATGTAGCCGGGATAATGACTGGCGATAATTTTGCAAATCCAAAAATACATGATCCTGGTGATGGGATGGCTCCAGGGGCACTATTAGTAATGCAGGATTGCGGATTTCAAACGAATAATTGCGCAGATTGTCCCGGGATAGGATGCCCAGTTATAGATTTGAATCCAATTTTTTTGCAGCCTTACAATCAGGGAGTGAGGATTCATTCTAATTCGTGGGGAGATAATGAAAATGCACCGGTTCAGAACAATTATACCACTGCCAGTGAAGACGTGGATCAATTTATGTGGAACCATCCGGAATTTTTATTATTTTTTGCTGCGGGCAATTCAGGACCGGGAGACGACTCTGTAGGCAGTCCCAGCACGGCAAAGAGTTGTGTTTCGGTTGGAGCAACAGCAAGAGGAACGAGCGCAGAAAGCCTTGCTTCCTTTTCGAGTTGGGGTCAAACAGATGATAACCGCATAAAACCAGAAGTAACGATTCCCGGCAGTAATATCATTTCTGCAAATAATGACGGCAGTGTAACTACATATAACTGCAATACGCAATCAATGAGCGGAACGAGCATGGCTTGTCCCGCCGCGGCAGGTTTGACGGCGTTGATACGCCAATATTACACGGAAGGCTGGCATCCGAGCGGGGCGAAAAATCCACCAGATGGCTTTACTCCTACCGCTGCAATGTTGCGAGCATCCGTAGTGAACTCCGCACAGAATATGACAGGCGTGACTAGTCCAATTCCTTCTAATCCGCAAGGCTGGGGCAGAATATTACTCGATAACCTGATGTACTGGACAGGCGAAACACGGAAATTATTTGTGACCGATGATAGTGGTTTTCCAACAGGCTCCACTTCAAGCAAAACCTGGCAATTCAATGTCACGTCCAGCTCGGTACCTTTTAAAGTAACCATAGCATGGACTGATTATCCATCGACACCAGCAGCAAGCCCGCATATTAATAATGATATTGATTTGACAGTAACAGCGCCTGGCGCCGTTATCTATCGAGGCAATGTATTTTCCGGCGGACAATCAACTACTGGCGGAAGCGCAGATAGATTGAATACGCTGGAACAAGTCTTGCGCTTAACACCAGCAACGGGAACATACACTATTACCGTGCAGGCTTATAATATTCCAAACGGACCGCAGCCCTTTGCTCTTGTCGTAACGGGAGCAATTACTTCACCAACGCCTCATGCTTCGCACCAGAGTAATGCTGTGACTGATACTTGCGCTTCTGGAGGTCCCGGAAATAACAATGGTATTATTGATCCGGGCGAATCTGTTCAAGTAGCTGTTACACTTATCAATGATGGAATTGGAAATCTTACCAATATTAACGGCACGCTCAGCACTGCTACTTCTGGTGTCACAATTAATGATAATAATGCTTCATTCCCGAATATACCGAATGGCGGTACCGGAACATCAATTGCTCCTCACTTCACCTATAGTGTTTCAAATACGTTTACATGCGGAAATCCAATCGATTTTAGCCTTGCACTTGCATACACGGAAGGTTCTAATAATACTTCATTCCAGCACACGGTAGGTAATATGACCACTACCACTCTTCTGAATGAAGATTGGGAAACTGGTTCCGATGGTTGGTCAATGACTGGTTTGTGGCATCTCACTACCCAAGCAGCACAGGCATGCATGGCCGAACCGTATCCTTCCCCCGTTACGGTCGCCTACTATGGTCAGGATTCAACATGTAATTTTAATACCGGTGCTACTACAAGCGGTAATTTGGACAGAACTACACCTGTCCCCGGAATAACTGCTAGTTCACAATTATCCTTCATGTATGTCTATCAAGGTGAAGGTTCCACCAGCTACGACCGTGCGTATGCTTACGTATCACCGGATGGAACAACATGGACCCAGGTCTGGACAGTCGGTTCAGCAGCTCAATTAACATGGATTTCGTCCGGTAATCTCTCACTTGCTACATGGGCTGGTCAGTCAATTCGTGTGAGATTCAGATTCGATTCTGTAGATGGTACTCTCAATACTTACCTCGGTTTTGCCGTGGATAATGTTCAGGTCAGCGGTTCGTCCTGGAATTGCAATGTATGTAATGTTGTTGTTGGTCCTCCCGGTCGTGTTCTGAGTAATTTAAACGTCGCGAAATCAGGCGCCAACCTGAACTTGACATGGGTCGCACCAGGTGGCACCTGTACTACTACAGGCTATGGTGTTTATCGAGGTACACTTCCGCTTACTGCTTATAATCATGCATCATTGAGTTGTGCCGTGACAGGAACTTCCTTCTCCACGGCTCAAGATACTGGCAGTTATTATTTCCTTGTTGTCCCACTGAATACAACTAATGAAGGTTCATATGGCACGGATTCAGCAGGCAGCCAAATACCGCCTGCTTCAACCCCATGCAAACCACAACTTCTTACTGCCTGTAATTAATTTCAACCTGGATATATAGCGGGGGTGAATGAATTATCATCACCCCCCTTTTTATTTTTGCGAGTTCTGCGAAGAAGAATGAAGCAATCCCGAACGGAATGTAATAAAATAGGGGACAGCCACCTATTTTTCGTAGAAAAATAGGTGGCTGTCCCCTATTTTGCACAGGAGAAGCGACTCCATGACAAAAAAGATATTTTTTCTTACTACAAGCCTGCTGATATTTTTATTGTGTTCCCTGCTGCTCCTTTCCGAACCAGAAAAAGAAATTACGCTTACCTCCTCCAGCAGCACAGACAACACACTGAACCAGTTTGAAAATGCCTATGTACCAGTATATTCCGGCGTTAGCCCACGGATTCTTGCCTATAACCTGCCTCTTGATTTGAATAGAATCATTAATTATGAAGACATAGTTACAAAATTAGGACTTGATGAAACGGCAAAAAATGCGATTAAGGAAAATGGATTTGCTATTGTGCCGTACGGTAAAATAGATGATATAGTTCAGCCATACAAAAATTTAAAAGAACAGGATATTCCTGTTTTCGTTACCTCAGACACACTTCTGCATCTTTATCATATTCAATTTGATGAAACGTTAAAGCAAATAGAAGAGAAAACATTTTACCCGGACTTACTCAACATGAGTAAAGCGTTCATGAAAAAATTTATTGAGCAGTACAAGGAATCGGAAGGAGAGGTGAAAGAAGCGGCACGGCGCACTATCGGCTTTTTTGCGGTAGGGGTGAAACTGCTCGAGCCTGACGTTGAGATACCCGGAATGGTAGAAAAAGAAGTACAATGGGAACTAGACCATATTCAGCAACACACAGGTTTTCCGGGAGATCCTTTTAATCCCGCCGATATTTCTGAAGTTGAACAGAACTCTTTATTTCATTACATGGAGGATTATTCACAATATGTGCCGCGTGGGCATTACACGAGAAGCGAAGCACTGCAGAAGTATTTTAAGGCGATGATGTGGTACGGACGCATGACATTTCTCATGAAAGGCAGGGAACCTCATGGACCGATTGCACCTCCGGCAAAAGCACTACTATCCCCCGCAGATGCGAAACTGCAAACGATGCAGGCATGTATGATAGCGGCATTCATGGATAAGATACCCGTGGGTAAACGAACCGCTTTAGCAGTATGGAACCGAATATACACGGTGACCGCTTTTTATGTCGGCACTTCGGATGATTTATCTATAAATGAATACAGGGAAGCAATTCAAAAAGTGTTTGGCAGTAAAGTGTTGTTGAGTGAACTTGCAAACGAGAAAAAGCTGTTTGCATTAAAAACGGAACTGGCAAAATTACCATCACCGAAAATATATGGAGGTACGGGACAGAGCGGTATTGTTGTGGGAGAGGGAGTTCTTTTTACCCCGGAACATTTGGATGATATTCTTGTGAATACAAAGGGCATGCGTTTCATGGGACAAAGATTTGTTCCCGATTCTTACATCATGAGTCAGCTCGTATCACCTGCTGCGGGTGATTACACCGGGACACGTGAACCGCGCCCCTTTACATGGATAAAAATACCGAACGGAGAAGTTCGAGGATTTCCAAGAGGACTTGATATGATGGGTTTTCTCGGATGCACGCGCGCAAAAGAAATTCTCCAGGAATCAGGTGATATCGAATATTCATACTACGATAAGCAATATAATAAATTAAAAGAAGAATTTCTTGCATTTGAATTAAAAGATTGGAACAAGAATCTTTATTGGAGCTGGCTCTATACATTAAAGGCGCTACTCATGGATTTTGGACCGGGCTATCAGGGATTCATGAGAACAAAAGCCTGGCATGATAAGGAACTAAATGCTGCGCTCGGTTCCTGGACGGCTCTGCGTCATGATACGATACTGTTTGTCAAGCAGAGCTATACACCGACATTGGCGAGGGAATCTGTCGCTTTAGATATTCAGCATGAAAATCCTGTTGTCGGGTACGTGGAGCCGGTTGCAGATTTTTATGCACGACTTCTTGCTCTTACCAGGATGACAACAAAAGTTTTGAAGACAATGGAAGTGCTCGATGATGCGTCTGAAGCAAGATTGAATGGTCTTGAAGATATGCTTGGAAGATTACTCGAAATTTCGAAAAAGGAATTGCGACAGGAACTGCTCAATGACAACGATCATATGTATATAAGGCGTTTTGCGGAGCAGATGGAAATAGCAATAGCTGGTGCTGGTTCAAAAGCAATGAAAACGACCATCGTGGCGGATGTGCATACCGATCAGAATACAAAGCAATGCCTGGAAGAGGCAACCGGGTATGTGCAATTGATAGTAGCGGCGTATTTATTACCGGGTGGAAGTGTAGAAGCCGCTGCAGGACCAGTGTTTTCCTATTATGAATTCAAGCATCCGATGGCGGATCGCTTTACCGATGAAAAATGGCAGGAGATGCTCAAATCAGGCAAAGCACCGGACAAACCGTTTTAGAAAAATGGATTAGAGGATTCAAGGAGTCAAATGCTGGCGAACGCATCATTCGCTAGTTCCACTGATTCCTTGTTCGGGATATATTGTAGGGGCGAACAACAAGGTTCGCCCTTGTATTTTTTACTCTTATCTCTGGGTGCCCCGCAAGGAGCATGAACGACTTCGTGGTTTATTTTTTTTTGCCAAAAATGCACGAATTTCAAGACCAAGCGCCCATTCCCTAGTCCCTAGTCCCTAATCCCCATTCCCTAGTCCCTAGTCCCTAGTCCCTAGTCCCTAGTCCCTAGTCCCTAATCCCCATTCCCTATTCCCTATTTAGGGAGTATGGAATTAATTTAAAGAACGTGGTAATATAAGGAGATGGAAATTTTTAAAGTCAAATCTTTAAAAAAACAAGAATGAAAGAAGGAGAGGATTAGGTATGAATATTGAGAAAATCAGAGAATTATTTCCCGTGATAAAAGAATGGATTTATTTTAATCATGCTACAGGAAGTCCTCTTACTATTAAAACGATGGAAGCAATGAATGAAGTGCTGGAGGATATGAAACTGCATGGTGTGATGCATTATACAAACTGGGTGAAAAAAGTCGAGGAATTGCGTGAAAATGTTGCACAATTAATCAATGCAGACAAAGAACGTGTGGCTATTATTACTAATTATATACAGGGTGTTAATATTGTGTCGAACGGGTATGATTGGAAAGAAGAAGATACAGTTGTTTTATCGAATGCAGAGTATGAATCATTGATCTATAATTGGTTGAACCTTGCCTCGAAAGGTGTAATTGTTAAATTTGTTTCCTCCACGGATGACAGGGTGGCAGTTGAAGATATAATGAAGGCAGTGGACAAGTATACCCGCATGATAATCTTAAGCCATGTGCAATATAATAATGGGCATCGTGTGTCATTCAAAGAACTGTCTGCATTTTGTAAAGAAAGGGACATTTTACTGGTAGCGGAAGGCACCCATAGCTTGGGAGCGATAAATTTTAATGTAGAACAGGAAGGGGTTGATGTACTCATTGCATCAGGGAATAAATGGTTATTAGGACCTGAGGGGTGCGGTATTTTATATTTGTCAGATAAAGCATTGGAAAAACTCCCTGCTACAACCATAGGTTGGCGCAATGCGGATTACGGCGAAGATAGTTCAGCATATCCTATCCGGTTTTATGAATCTGCACGAAAATATGAACCGAGCGGTTTGTCGATGATAGGGGTATATGGATTAAATGCGGCAGTGCAATTGCTCCTGGAAACAGGCATGTTAGAAATTGAAAAAAGAGTGTTGGATCTGAGCAGTCATCTCGTTGCACAGCTCCAGAAAAAAAATTATGAAATTTACGGAAGTGTCGAAAGAGATAAAATGTCTGGAATCGTCAGCTTTTACAATAAGCTGATCCCGGCAAAAGATATTCGAAATACACTCCTGAAACACAATATTGCGGTTGCAGAAAAAAGAAATTACGTAGTTGCAGGCTTGCATTTTTATAATACAGAAGAAGAAATTAATAAAATGATTTCCCTGCTTGAATAGTGAGGGTGAATAAGAGGAGCTAAAAATTATGTGGATGAAAAAATATTTCCCAAGAAGGCTTTGTTTTTTTCAGAAAGGCGATAATGTTTCATATATAATGCATAGTGTTATTCCAATAATCCTGCTGGGCATTATTGTTATGCTTTGTATGCCTGGTTTTGCTTCAGCACAAACACAAGAAACTCCTGCAAACCAGGCTGATAAAGACTATAATTTTGCCATGGAATGCATTCAGATGAGTCAAATAAATAAGGCAAAGGAAATGATTATAAAAGTGCTGGAACTGCAACCGGATTCCATGAAGATTCACCGGCAATATCAGAACATGTTTCCCTATAAAGATATTATTGATTATTATCGGAAACAATATGAAGCGAACAAGGAGAATCCTCTATGGGTTTATCTTTATTACCGGTTATTGACCAAGGATGATTTTCAGGAAGGATGCAAAGGAATTCGAGAAGCTGAAAAAAAATTTCCCGATTTTGTTTATTTACAGTTAGCATCGACTACGTGTGATGTGGCGAATTTAAACTGGGCGGGAGCACATGTGGGCTTAAACAATATCATGAAGCGCCAGGATGCACCAGTCGATGCCTTCGAGAATGCACTTCGCCTGTATTCATTAAGTGAAAATACAAACCTCTTGCTTCCAACATGTAAAGATGGTATCACCAGGTTTCCGGAGGAACCGTCACTTTATAAATTATGTCTCGGATACTCCGATGAAATTGTCCCTCCTTCAGAAAAAAAGATACTCCTGGAGAAAGCGTATACTACTTTTGCAGAAAGTCATCAACTGGGAGAAATTTTGTTCATTTATGCAAGAGCATTGAAGGATGAAAAAGAAAAATTTGACTATATGCATAAACTCTGGCAAAAATACCCTTCGAACAAAATCAGCACCAGTATTTTCTCTATAATGTGGGCATTCTATTCAAGAAATAAAGAAGAAGAACTTCTCCCCCTTGCCAAAGCCGTTCTCCAGAAAGACAGGGTGGGCGACGCATTTATGTATGCCACCGCAGTAAGTCATTTAATAGAAAAATGGAAAAATACCATTCCGGAATTAGAAAAATTTGTAAATACCGTGAACATCAGCGAATTTAACTGGCAAGGTGTTCTTATTCTTACCGAACAAGCAACACAAAATAAATTAATGATAAAGAAACTGGAAGCCATATTTCCAGAATTAATAAACCGTATAAAACAGGAACAGAATATTTCAAAAGATTACCTGTTCAGAGCATATATTTCCGCTGCACACTATTACATGCTTGCGAAAAATAATGCGAAAACATATGAATATTACCGGATAGCTCTTCTCTGGAATGAATCATCCTTCAGCGAAAGTAATTGGATTGAATACCTCGATATTTTAAATACGATAAAGAAGAAATCCGAATTATTGTCTGCCTCTGCATCTTGCTATTCGT
>MFGW01000061.1:15401-15685 GCA_001780385.1 Candidatus Fischerbacteria bacterium RBG_13_37_8
GGTAAAGAATATAAGGAAAATGAATTCTTTGCCCGGGTAAAAGACCTGCGAAAAAAATTATACCCCGATAAACTGCAGTTCAACTGGAAAACATTTGATGAACAAGAAATCACAAGTGCGAAGCTCGCTCAATATAATCTTTATTTTATTGTCTATGTTGAATCCGAAGTTGCCACTAAATTTTTTGAGCGCAATAAGGAAAGCCTCAAAAAAATGCCTGCTGATTTTACCGCCGCAATAATTGTGCTTGGTGACACGGAAGAACAGGCACGCGATTACTACAA
>MFGW01000061.1:15823-16058 GCA_001780385.1 Candidatus Fischerbacteria bacterium RBG_13_37_8
TAAAGATTACAAGGTAAACACTGTATGGCAGGCACTACTCGAAGAAAAGTAAGGAGTTGAAGAAGGGGTCAGGTCTTGGGTTTTGAATTTCAAAGTCATTTGACTTTGAAATTCAAAACCCAAGACCTGACCCCTTAGTATGAAAACTGAAAGACTGGACATACTATTACTGCAGCGTAACCTGGTTGAAACACGCGCAAAAGCCCAAGCATTGATCATGAGCGGCAAAGTAGAA
>MFGW01000062.1:0-201 GCA_001780385.1 Candidatus Fischerbacteria bacterium RBG_13_37_8
AAAAAGCACGCCGGCATAAAACAGCATTTGCAATACTGCTAATTTCACTGCTTGTCATAATAGCAGCTTCAGGATATGGATTATATATGAGATGGGACACAGCACGTCAAACTGACTTAATTCAGCAGCTTGGTCAGAAAGTCGAACGAATCGACGCAATAATGTATCGCGCTTATACTTTACCGCTCCACGATATTCGCT
>MFGW01000062.1:227-6566 GCA_001780385.1 Candidatus Fischerbacteria bacterium RBG_13_37_8
ATTAAAGAGATTGAGTCTTTGACAAATAAGATAAGTTATTCCAAAGGAGCATCATATTTTGCAATAGGCAGAGGTTATCTTGCACTCAATGACTTGGTCAAAGCACGGGAATATCTGGATAAAGCATGGCAAATGGAATACCGTAATCCTGATGCAGCCTATGCATTAGCTCGTACAATTGGAAGCCTTTACCAGAGAGAATTGCAAAGAGCTGAGCAAATCAGTGATAAAGAATTAAAAAGTGCAAAAAGGGATCAACTTAAAAAAGAATATAGCAGCCCGGCATTGATGTACTTGAAGCAAAGTAGAGCTTCCAAGAAAGCTTCACTAGCGTTTATTGAAGCACAGCTTGCTTACTATGAAGGTCGTTATGAGGATGCCCTGAAAAGAATCCAAGCAACAGATGGATATTCAACGGATCCTTATGAATGGAATAAACTCGAAGGTGATATTTACATGGAAATGGGCAATGAACAACAACTACATGCACACTATGACGAAGCAATGCAGTACTATTTGAAAGCGGAAAGTGCTTTAATTAAATCAACAGATATCGGACGAAGTTATGTCGATGGATATATAAGCTTATGCCAGTTGCAAACAATGAGGATGAAAGCAGCAGAACCTCTTATGGCAAATGAAGTATTGCTTTTTGAAAAAGGATTGACATACTGTGAGAAAGCATTGATAGCAGATCGCGAAAATGCAGATGCATACATTGCGAAATCCAGACTCTATAACCTAATGGAATATCATGAAGCTGGAGCCAGTGGGAAAAATCCTCAGATCTATGCTGAGAAAGCTATTCAATCAGCGCAAAAAGCTTTGCAATTAAATCCAAGTAATTCTGAAGCATATAAGAGCATTGGGATCGCATATTTATGGCAAGCAAGTTATGAACATAAGCATCAAATAGATTGCCGACTTACAGTTCAGAATGCTTGTGAAGCATTTAATAAAGTCATTGCATTAGATCCCGCTGATATCGATGCATACCGCTATCTTGCACAAGCTATTTTATTCAGATTTTTGTATGAGTGGAATGAAGGTAAAGATTTCCGTGACAGTTGTAAAAAAGCCATTATGCTGACAGAAAAAGCAATCAAAATTAATCCTAATATTATAACCCTGTACCATAATTTGAGCTACCCTTACATGAATATGGCTGAATATATACTGATAGAAGGTAATGATCCACGTGAAAATGCATTTAAAGCTATTCAAGCATTTCAGCCAGCTCTCAAAATTAATTCCGAGGATCCTTCGATTTACCACTACGTGGCATGGAATTATTGCCTAATAGCTCAATATGAATATGAACATGCCATTGATGCATCTAAAAGCATCCAAGAAGCAGAACAAAATATACAAAAATCATTGTCACTTGATCCTCACAAATATATTGCCTTATACCCAATGATTTTATTAGAAATATTAAAGGCAAAATTGCTTATTCAGCAACATAAAAATCCGGCCGAAATGTTTAAGCGTGCAGAGGAGGCACTGCAAAAAGTATTACAATATTTTCCTGCCGACTGGGTAGACATTTATCTTACAGCCTCAAATCTATACAAAACTCAGGCAGAATGGAAATTCATGAATAATAAATCTGCAAGCAATGAAATTGATAAAGGAATAAAAATGCTCGATAAAGCTCTTCTGATAAATCCCAAACTTACCGACACCATTGCTTTGAAAGGAGTTTTTTATTTGATACAAGCTCAAAACCTAAAGAATAAATCGCAAAAAGAAGCATCACTAAAGCAAGCAAAATTTTTGCTTGAAAAAGCATTATTGCAAAACCAACATCTTACATATAGATACAAACCATCTTTAGATCAAGTTCGGCAATTGCTGGCAGCTTTAAAGGAAAAAAATGAGCCACAAGATTATTGAATAAGAACTGTGAGTAATAAAGGTACTGCAGAATGAACCGATGCCATTGAGAAAGTTGAATCCACTCGGCCCGGAGGAACTGCAGACAATCGTGATGAAATGCCTCAAGAGAGATCCGCAACGACGCTACGAAACTGCACGTGCATTAGCCGAGGATTTGGGCAGCTTTCTGGAGGGCGAGCCAATCCTTGCTCATCCTACCTCTACCCCAATTGCGTCGCCTTGCGACGCTATGTTCAAGAATGATGTGCAAATGCAAAGGAATTTATTAGCATCAGATGTCTATTTCGAAGACAAGGTAATGATATGGCGCTAAGAAACAGCGTAGCACAAAATCGTAAAAACCTGCTGAAAAGAGAATTATTCCATTGATGATGAAATTGGGTGTTGAAAAAATTATACTTTTTGGCTCATTGTCCTCAGGAAATATTCATCGTTCAAGCGATATTGATATAATAGTAATTAAAAAGACCCAAAAAAGGTTTCTTGATAGATTGGAAGAATTTTATCAGATATTAAATCCATCTGTAGGCTTTGACTTACTCATTTATTCCCCTCAAGAGTTCAATGCTATGAAAAAAAATAATCAATTCATCACATCTGCCTTAAAGAGCGGGAAAATAATTTATGAAAAATAGAAAATCAGAAGCAAAGAGATGGTTTTTGCAGGCTCTTCAAGATTTGGATGATGCCAGATTTATTTTTCAGGAAAAAGATACAACGTTGCATGTTTTCTATCTCAGCAATCAGTAGAGAAGGCATTAAAGGCGTATCTCTTAATAAGAGGAGCGGAAGAAATTAGAGGACATTCTACAGCAGAATTATGCAAGGATGCGCAACAATTCAATTCTGCCTTTAAAACAATTGAAGTCGAAGCAAGTTCCCTGGATAAATATTATATTCCTACGCGTTATCCAGATGCCCTGCCTGGCGGAATACCTTCCGAAGCATTTGATGAAAGCGATGCCATCAAAGCAATTACTTTAGCTGAAAAAATAATAGCCTTCATAAAATTAAAGTTGGGTTCAATCTTGAGCTCCGCAAAGAAGGCACAATAAGAGTATTAATCACTACAAAAAATAGAATCAGGATAGGTTACTATCAAGGTTAAGCTTAAGACTAACCAAAGATATTTGAAATTTCAAATATCTTTAGTAGGCACAAAGGCACAGAGGCACAAAGTGTTCAAGTAGTATTATTAGAGCCTTGATTAATTTTGGAAGTTAATGCAAATGATTCTTCCCTGGGGAAGCTTTTCGAAAGCTTATAAATGATCGTAACCAGTCCCATTGCCTTCTGCCAGACTATTAATTCTCTGTACGTTTTCATCGCATTACAAGATAGTTGAAATTATTGCACATGAAGGGTAAGCTCCTTTTATGATAAACAAAAAAAACATAAAAAGGAGCCACCCTCAAACTTTGTGCCTTTGTGCCTCTGTGCCTTTGTGCCTTACTCAATTACTCCCACGTTTATTATGTCGCATTTCTTAAAAACTTCTTCTGAAATCCCACCAAGAAGAATCTATTTCAATTATGCCAACGTTACAAGAAGCATTCGCGCTTAAAGGTGTTTTCTACCTCCTTAAAGCTAAGACAGAAAATAATAACGCGCGTCGACATAAGTCGCTCCTGGAAGCAAAGAAATTACTTGAGAATGCTCTGTCAAAAAATCGCAACATACGAGCAAAATACCAACCATCCCTCGATGAAACAAATCACCTGCTTAAATAGGGGGAATACCACCGTCCCATTAATCATTGAATGAGGATTCAAAAGATGCTATATTAATTGATGATGAAACAATTGGCATATAAAATTGGAAAACTCTCCGAACAAGAACAATGGGAATTTGATTGTTGTGACAGCTTATCAAGAGATATTGAAGAAAGGATATTATTAGGTTTTGTATGGATGAAACTTCCATATTTTGATGAAAAGCCTTACCGAATCTTTAATACCATGAAAGAATACAAAGAATGGCTCAATAAAGAAATCCCCCGTTATTTAGGATATAATCAAATCGATGATTAATTATATAGCAGAATTAGCAGAAGCACTCAAATATTATAATGTGGAATATCTGATAATAGGCAAAGGGGGAGCTATTCTTTATGGATATCCTGGCACTACCCAAGACATTGATATTTACCCCAAAAAAGAGAAAAGCAATTGTGAAAAGCTTATTGAAGCATTAAAACAACTAAATTTCGTGCTCGATAAAGCTCTCGAGAAAGCTATTATGGAAGGAAAGGATTTTATTCAGATAAGAGGGGGTCCCTTTCCTCTTGATATCGTATTTGCTCCTGATGGCATTGAATCTTTTGATAAAGCACGCAAGCGAAGTAAGCTCATTGATAATAAATATCCTTGTGCATCAATGAATGATATCATTGCAAGTAAGCGTGCTGCGAAACGGCAAAGAGATAAAGAAGAATTACCTCGATTAGAATTATTTCTGAAAGAGCTCGAGAAAAAATAAGATTCGAAGAATACAATTGTCTGTATTCTATTGAAATGAATGAAATTCTTCTATACATTTACTCTATTAGGTGTTATGTGAAAGATTTTTCCTGGTAATAGAAGAAGAATATGAGACAAAAAAAAGATGAGGAAATAAATTTAACCCAAGCACCGGATGAAGAAAAATCATCTATGAAAGATTCTTCGGAAGTGTCTGCTGATGGACCGGATTCGATACGGGGTGCAGAAACAGTTGCGCCGCAGGAAACCTGCGAGCAAGGCATGGAGGAAGAACTACCTCAGCAGATAAAACAAATTGGCAGGTATGAGATCATCTGTCTCCTCGGTGAAGGCGGAATGGGGCAGGTTTACAAAGCCTACGACATGTTGCTGAAACGCTATGTCGCACTGAAAATTCTGCGCAGTGATGAACAGCAGCTTGTCGAACGGTTCCTGCGCGAAGCACGCACTCAGGCACAGGTGCAGCATGAACATGTATGCAAAATTCATGAGGTCGGTGACGTAGTCGTCAAGCCAGACTGCAAGCCGGAACCAATGCCGGAGGGCAAACCGTATATTGCCATGCAATTTATCGAAGGAAAAACATTGCGCGAGGCTTCCCTCGAAATGAGCCGCGAACAAAAAGTCAAAGTAATCATGGAAGTTGCAGAAGCATTACATGCCGCTCATAAAGTCGGCTTGATACATCGTGATATTAAACCGGGTAATATCATGGTGGAGCATGCGGAAGACGGCAGTTACAAACCATATATCATGGATTTCGGCATTGCGCGTGAACAAAAAACTCTCGGCCTCACCATCACTGGTATTCTCCTGGGAACGCCATCATACATGCCGCCGGAACAAGCTCGCGGTGATATTCACAATCTCGACAGGCGTACCGATGTCTACGCACTCGGTGCCACGCTGTATGAATTACTCTCCGGCAAACCTCCGTTTGATGGCGATACCAATGCCGAGATTGTAGTGAAGATACTGCAGGATGAACCACTGCCATTGAGAAAATTGAATCCTTACATACCGGAAGAACTGCAAACTATCGTCATGAAATGCCTGGAAAAAGACCCGACACAGCGCTACGACTCTGCACGTGCATTAGCCGAGGATCTGGGAAGATTTCTGGAAGGTGAACCAATCCTCGCTCATCCTTCTTCACTCTCCTACCGACTCCGCAAAAAAACACGCAAACATAAAGTAATCGTGATAGCCCTTGCAATTGCATTCATCATTGGATTAATTGCGCTCAGCTACGGCATCTATATAACGCTCAAGGCAAGCAAACAGGCAGAACTGAGCCGTATTCTCGGACAACGAATAGAGAAAGTTGATAGCATCATGTTCCAGGCACGTACTCTGCCACTTCATGATGTGACTCCTGAGAAGAAAGAGGTACGAGCGATGATAGAAGAAATAAAGAAACTCAGGGAAAACGTGAGCTATGCGAGGGGACCAGCCAGCTATGCGATAGGACGAGGCTATCTTGCATTGAATGAATATGAAAAAGCACGCGTAAGTCTGGAAGAGGCATGGAATAACGGGTACCAACAGCCAGAAACAGCATATGCACTGAGCCGTGTATTGACTGCATTATATCGCAAAGAACTGCAGGATATTGAAAAAATTAAATATAAGGATGTGCGGGTGTCAAGGAAAAAGAAAATTGAGGAGGAATACCGCGAACCAGCACTCGCATATCTGCGGCAGAGCCTCGGAATAACTTCAGTGTCGCCCAGGTACGTTGAAGCACAGATCGCCTATTATGAGAAACGGTATGATTATGCATTGAATAAAACGCGTCAGGCCTATACAAAAATGCCGGTTCTTTATGAAGCACGAATACTGGAAGGAGAAATATATAAAGAAATGGGAATAGATAAGCGCCTTCGTGGTGCATATAAAGATGCACTGGAGTATTACTGGAAAGCAGAAACTTCGTATAAATCTGCAGCGGAGATAGGAC
>MFGW01000062.1:6588-11950 GCA_001780385.1 Candidatus Fischerbacteria bacterium RBG_13_37_8
GGGGCTCTGTGATTGTGCACGTCTCTTAATCGAACTATGTTCTAAAGTGCTAAGTTTGGACTGGTCAAAATACTACGCGGAAGGAGTACAGGCATGCGGGAATGCAGTGCGCGTGGATAGTCAAAATGCAGATCCTTATATTATGGAATCAGCATTTTATAGTCAACAGGCACAAATTTTCGTGTTTCCGGAAGGAAAAATCCCCAATGGACAGGTAAAGAAAGCTATTGAATCAGCCCAAAAGGCTTTGAAAATAAATCCAGGAGATAGTAGAGCTTATGTTAATATGGGATCTGCTTTATTTTGGCAGGTAACCTGGAATATAAATAATGGAAAAACATGGTCTGAAGAGAATAATAAAGCAATTGCAATGCTTCAAAAAGCTATTGAACTTAACCCGGGAGACGAGTTGGCTTATTTTTATCAAGGATTAGCATATCTCTGGCAATATCTTGAAGAAAACTTCCAGCACCCTTCATGGGAAAAAACTGTTGAAAGCTTAAGCCAGACTGTAAAAATAAATCCAAATTTTGCTGATGGATACTATAGATTAGTCGTGACATATATAGCGGAAGCATTTATTAATTATGATTCTGGTTCAAATCCTCAAGCTAATTTAGAAATGGCAATTCAAACTGCAAACAAAGCTATTGAGATCAATTCTCATTACCCACAGATTTATTTGAGGATCGCCCAAGCTTACTTAATAAAAGCATATTATGAATTAGAAAACAATTCTAATCCCCTTGCAAGCATTCAATTCGCTGCTCAGGCTCTTGAAAAAGATATTTCCCTCTCCGGAATACCGTTTCCTATAGATATTTTATATAAAAGCGAATTCGCACTTATTGAAGCACAATGGCTAATGAAACAAAATAAAAATCCTGGCGAAGCATTTAAACAAGCAGAAGAAACTCTACAGAAATATAAACAAGTGAATCCTCACGTGAATCCGGGTGTATTTGTTGGAAATTTCTATCGATGGAAAACAGAATGGCTGCATGTGCAAAAACGCTCCGCTAAAGTGGAAATTCAGAAAGGACTTGAAGCTTTGAATAAACCAGTCTCAAATGTAATCTGGCCTTATCTTTCTTCAGCAGCACAAGCACGCCAGATTCAAGCACAAGTGCTCGGTTTAAAAGGAGCATTCTATCTGCTGCAAGCAAAAGAAGAAACCTCTGCCCTGAATAAGAGAAAATTACTGGCACAAGCAGAAGAATCATTGCAGAAAGCATTAGCGGAAAATCATATCTCATATTCTTATAAACAATCACTGAATGAGGTTCATAAATTACTGAAAAATAGCAATAGAGAGTAGTCCCTTGGTCGTAAAATTCTCGCATTTTTGACAAGAATACACAAATATTATAACCTCTTTCATTTTCTGCTGAAATTTTTGCAGCCCCCACTCAAACGCCCTCCGGATCTACCTCTTGAGAGTGTCTAATGTTATGCTACGACCCCCACTCATCTGAGGAGATCAATGCGGCGGCGGCGGTAGAAATACTTTGCAAGTTCGAACCAGGCGATGCTGAAAATACCGGCAAGCAATGCCACGGCTATATCCAGGGGATGCATCCAGGCAAAATGAAACATACGCTGAAAAAAGGGCAGATAAATAATAAAGAAAATGAATATAATGGTTCCACCTAGCACATACCATAATGCTTTGTTCGGAACGAAAAGAGATGCAATGATAGACTTTGACCAGGAACGGTTGGTTAATATGAGGCACAGGTTCGATACGATCAAGGTTAAAAATGCAAAGGCACGTGCCTCGCCTTCTGACTGACCTTGCTTTAAAGCAACATAAAAAATCCCTAAAACTACAAGCAATGAAAAAATACCCTGCAATAAACTTATGGTGAGAATTCGTTTGCCGAATAATGGTTCTTTTGGATTACGGGGCGGTCGCCGCATGACGTTTGCTTCCTCGGCTTCAGCTTCAAATATCATCGAACATGCTGGGTCTATAATAAGCTCAAGAAATACTATATGCACGGGGAAGAGAATAAGGGGCCATTTTAAAATAACTGGGATCAGCGAAATACCTGCAATAGGCACATGAATGCTGATAATGTATGCCATGGCTTTGCGTAAGTTGTCAAAGATTCTTCTGCCAAGTTTTACTGCATCTACGATACAGGAGAAATCATCATTGAGAAGAACAAGGTCGGATGATTCTCGGGCTACATCCGTGCCGCGTTCACCCATTGCTATTCCGATATGTGATGATTTGAGTGCGGGTGCATCATTCACTCCATCGCCGGTCATGGCAACTATCTCTCCATTTGCTTTCAATGCATTGACGATGAACAATTTTTGTTCCGGAATCACGCGCGCAAATATGTTGACAGTCTGTATGCGTTTCTGAAGTTCACCGGGTGTCATTCGTTCCAGCTCCGCTCCGGTTATTATTTCAGAAGGATTTTCTATGCCGATCTGTTTTGCGATATTCTGTGCCGTGACAGGATAATCCCCGGTAATCATAACCACGCGTATCCCGGCTTCATTACATTCTTTAATCGCAGAAGGAACAGTGTCGCGAATAGGATCTGCTAATCCTATCAATCCCATAAATTGAAATTCAAAATCATGTTGTGAAGCAGGAAGTTTCTTTTGTATAAAGAATGCTTTAGCGACACCGAGTACACGGAGACCTTGGCGTGCAAATAGATCGACATGGCGTGCAAGTTCATCTCTTGCTTCTTGTTCAAGATGACAAAGGTCTGCAATAGCTTCCGGCGCTCCTTTCGCTGACACGACATAACCTTTCTTGCCGGGCAATTCCCATACATGAGATAATGCAAGAATTTGAGGTGATAATGGATATTCTTCGATGAATGGCCACTCTTCATGCAAGTGTTCAGTATCAATTAATCTTTTGTAGCCAAGTTCCTTGAGTGCTTTTTCCATGGGATCGAATGGATCTCTCTTGCTTGCAAGAATAGCATACTCGATAAGTTCATGAAATTGTTCGGGGAGCGGCACATCTTTATTTTTTGAAATATTGTAATATTGGCCGGCGGCGCAGATTTTTTCGACAGACATTTTATTTTGTGTAAGTGTTCCTGTTTTATCCACGCATAGAACAGTCGAGGCACCGAGTATTTCCACAGCAGCAACTCTTCGCGTAAGTACACTTTTTTTGGAGATACGCCAGGCACCGAGCGCCAGGAAAATAGTAAGAACGACCGGGAATTCTTCCGGCAGCATTGCCATTGCCAATGTCAGTCCAGATAAAACTGCATTCATCCAGTTGCCGCGTGTTATTCCGTATACACCAATAATTACCAGGCAAAGAAAAAGCGCTACGGCAAAAATTACTTTTACGAGGCGTTTTGTCTCCTTCTGCAGTAATGTTTCTTCACTTTGAATCATTTGGAGAGTTTTGCCTATTTTGCCCAGTTCAGTATAAATACCTGTGCAGATTACTTTTGCAACACCCTGACCATTGACTACCATGCTCCCGGAATAAAGGAATGGTTGATCATCACCTCCCGGTTGTATTGGCTCCACATCATATGTTTCAGCCGCAATTTTACGTACAGGGACAGACTCTCCCGTCAGCAATGATTCATCTATCATAAGATTGCGTCCCCACATTAAAACAGCATCGGCTGGAATCCTATCTCCTTCATTAATTATTATAATGTCATCTCTTACGACTTCGCGACCGGGAATTCGTTTATGCACACCATCACGAATTACCATTGCTCTCGGACTTGATAAATCACGCAGTGCTTCAAGTGCTCGTTCCGTTTTATTCTCCTGGTATATGGTAATTCCCATAATAATAAATACGAATCCTAACAACATCAACGCTTCTTGCAAATCTCCGAGAATAAGATAAATAGTTCCACAGATCACGAGTAATAAAAACATTGGTTCCCTGGTGACTTCTAAAATTAAGCGAAATACACTTCTCCCTTTGGAGGCTGGAAGTTCATTGTACCCGTCTGTATTCAGATGGTCAGCGACTTCATGTTCAGTAAGTCCTTTCAGTTGTTGTAAATGTTCTTCTGAGATCATAGGGAAAATAAGGATTCAAGGATTCAAGGATTCGCGGATTTAAGGATTCAAGGGTTAGCGTACGGTCATTATGAGTCCCGCGCCAGCGGGACGTAATAATCCGCGGCTCCCTGTCATTATGAGTCCCGCGCCAGCGGGACGTAATAATCCGTAACGGACTATGCTTCTTCTCTCCGTCAGGGATTACTACGCATTCCTCCGGAATGCTCATAATGACGAATGACAGGGATTGCTTCGCAAGGCTGAACAGAAGGTTCGCACATGCAAAATAGGGCAGACCCGCGTGTCTGCCCCTACGGAAGGATCGCAAAGAATAAATAAAAAAGGAAGAAAAGGTTTTCATTGTTTCTCCTTTTTAGTTAATAATGCAAGGAAGTCCCGTAGTTATTACTACTGCCAAAAAGAAGGCCCGGCATGAAAACCTGTTCTTCCTCGTTCTAATATAATAATAAATAACAATTTTTAATGCAAGCAAAAAAAAAGATCTGTCATTATGAGTCCCGCAAGGGCAGACACGTTGGTCTGTCCCTACAAAATGAGGAATAGAAACACCATCTCCGGTAATAAATGCAACATAAAACGGTCAAGGGGTAACCAATATTCATATTGCCATTGCAATAGCATCATAATTGCTAGGTACCCAATCATATGAAATATTATAAATAAATAAACCATGCGCTGCGTGTTGGCAATATACTTTCTCACACGCAATAGAAGCAGAAATGGAATTAGCCATACTAATCCCCATTCAAATACATTTGCCGCATTATAAATGCTCACTTTCATTATCTTCAGCAAATCCAATAATGAATGCATTTCATAAATTGAAAGTGAAAGATAGTGCACTGCAAAGGTAAACCTGTAATAGTACCATGGGGCAACAATTAAGATAGGAATAAGCATTAATGCAAAAAATGCGACTTTAAAGCGCCGTTGCCAGATGAGTGTAATTGCCACTGCACCGAGAAGCGCTGCGTAGATAACGCTTCCTTCATTTTTGGTAAACATGCCAGTTGCTAAAGAAATAATACTGATACAAAGAAATGGTTTGTCGTCTTTTTTCAGGTATGTATACAAGTACATTAAGGCAGTTGTGTGGAAAACGGTAAGCGGGATATCAGCCATGCCGGAACTAATGCCGCCGGTGCTTTCTTTAATAAATGGCGGGAGACCTAATACTGCTATTGTCCAGGCAGAGGCAAGAAATTCCGATGTTATTTCTCTAAGCCGGTAATAAAATACCAGGACAAATGCAAGGTAATAGCAAAAGAAAAGCAGTTTCATGCCATGATCATTATATTGGTGTGCAAGCGTGCTAAGAAAAGTTTGC
>MFGW01000062.1:11967-12201 GCA_001780385.1 Candidatus Fischerbacteria bacterium RBG_13_37_8
CGGATAATCTTTCGCACGAAGCACACGCGCAGGATCTGAAAATACATCCGAGTAAATGCTCTGTTCTGTATAAATAACCTTTGAATAAAAACTCCAGTAAGCAATACCATCATTGGTGTTAACAGGTAGTTCAATTGTTTTCAACAGAACATAGAACACCAGCAATATAATAATGATATGCATCACTGAAGGCTGAAATTTACGCAAAGTGGTGGGCAGTGAAACTCTTTGATG
>MFGW01000062.1:12246-15968 GCA_001780385.1 Candidatus Fischerbacteria bacterium RBG_13_37_8
AATAATTGCAAAAGGGTAGTACCGCACTATTCTCAAATCAAATAGAAATAAATAGAAATAAGGAAATACAACAACTCCATTGCCGACCAGGAAACTAATTGCAAGAAATTCCAGCCTTGCTATTTGCAATGCGAACAACCGGCATATGAACGCACCAATAATCATTATACTCGCTATGCCAATTATGTAGAAAAGAATAGTAATCATGGAATTTTCTCGATAACAAACCCAGTCGGTCTGTATTTTCTTACCAGGTAGGTAATCTGTTTTTGTTGCACGAAAGGATGTTGAAGTATTTTTTCTGTGGGGAGATCAATCCATTCATACTCAGGCGCTTGATAGAGTTTTCTTGGATAGAGGTAATACTTAGCTGTTTCTTTTTCCACTCCAAGGTAAAGCACACGTTCCTGTTCCGGAATTTGATTCTTTACGGTGGCAATGAAATTTGAAAAATCAAGTGGGAGATATAAATCTGCCGCTGGAACCTTACCAGGCAAAGAACCATATTCTTGCTGATTAGCGCTGGCAGGCACAATTGATGGAACTATCTTTTGCAAAATTATTCTTTCCAGGTCTACAAGATTTCTCACAAGCATTCCTATCTGTACTACCAAGATGAGACCAATCACCACTGCCAATTTACCATAATTAAGATGTAATTCCGTTTTGCAGTAAAAATAGAACGCTCGTATTTTTTTGCGAATTGAAGGAGAAAGAAAGAGAAAGAACAAAACAGCAAGATTAATAGCCAGGAGGATCAATTTAAATTTCAACGAAGGAGAAATCTGGATGATATGATACAGCATTGAAAGAAGCTCATTGAATTCTTTCATTCATTACCTGCAGGTTCTGCATTTTTCAAGGTGATAATATCTAATTTTTTGCCTTGCAATTTTTTATTGATAGCATCCAATTCTTTATTAATAATTTCCTGGAAAGAGACATCAGCTTTTTGTATTTCATTTTCCAGGATTTCCATACGTTTCAACTGTGATTGTGTGGGTTTTCCGCCGTAACTGCTTATAGCGCTATAGAGTTCCACTACCTTTTCGCGCAATTTTTCTTCTCCTGTAATAGCTGCTCCTTTTTTTGTAGCCACGAGGGTTTTATGCAGTTCGGTAAGTTTATCTGCAAAATCCTGGAGTGTTTTCCCGAATTTATCTTTCTTTTTAAGCAGGGTGATGCGTGCAAGTGCTTTATCGCGAGCATCCGTGACAGTATCGGCCAACAATGCGAGTTGTTCCTGCATGCTGTACAGTTTCATAACTGTTTCCTGTTGAAGTATGCGTTCATCTGTTGAATGCGGATATTTTGGATCAGGAATTACCCTGATGGAACCGGAATAAGTTTCTTGCCCTTTCAATAATTTTACCGAGTAGATACCTTCAGGCACCATGGGACCAAACAGTGCACGGCCTTCCAGTTGTGGAGACGGAGCTACTTTTGGTGGTTTCATACGCATCTGCCATTTTACGCGATTGATGCCGCGGCGTTTACTGCCCGGCAAAGTCGTCATGAGCTTCCCTTCAGTATCATAAATCTCGACTTTCATATCCCCGAACACATGCCTTTTTTTCAGGTAATACGTAATTGTTGCCACTTCAGGCGGATTAGAACCAACGAATTCTGCATCACCCGGAAAATCCTGCTTGTATCCCGGGATAGTAATAGTTGAGGGACGTGCTTCAAAAATATGTACTTCCTTATCTAAAAGTTCCGGTGTGATCTGCCGGAGAAATGATATATCATCTATTATATATATACCGCGACCATGCGTAGCCAGAATCAGATCCGATTCACGTGGATGTATCGCAATATCCCGAACCGGCACATTCGGCAATTCACCAGTAAATTGTGCCCATTGTTCCCCTCCATCCACTGTCATAAATAAGCCAAATTCTGTTCCAAGAAACAACAGGCTCGCATCAACAATATCTTCTCGAATTACCAATGCATACCCTTTTACCTGATCCGTTGTAATTGATTTCCATGATTTACCATAATCGGTAGTTTTATATACGTACACTTTCCTGTCGCCTGTTCTATGACCATCAAATACCGCGTACGCAGTTGCTGTATCAAAATGACTTGCTTCTATTGAACTGCACCATGTTGCCGAAGGGAGACCAGTAATATTCTTAGTGACATTCAACCATGTTTTGCCGCCATCATGTGTTACCTGCACATTTCCGTCATCGGTGCCTGCCCAGATAACAGTTTCATCCTTTGGTGATTCGCTGATTGTGTATATTGTGCAATGATTTTCTGCCGTGGTATTATCAATGGTAATTCCGCCTGATTCTTCCTGTTTTAATTTTTCCGGGTCATTGGTAGTCAGGTCAGGAGAAATACGTTCCCATGATTCACCGCGATCGGTCGAGAACAATAAAAATTGTGAACCAACGTACATTTTTTGCGGATTAGTCGGACTGAAAACCAATGGCGTATTCCAATTATACCGATATTCAGGTTCATTAGCCCCAGGGAATGGTTTGATCTCTTTTGTTTCGCCGGTAGCTTTATGAAACCTTAGCAAGTTACCGCCCTGGTATTCACAATACACAATATCATTATCTTTCGGATCAGGGTGTACATAAAAGCCATCTCCACCGCCAACTACATGCCAATCACGATTCTCTATGCCGCCGGGACTTTCAGATGGTGCCATCCATGAACCATTATCCTGCAAACCTCCGTACACATTGTACGGCATCTCCATATCGAAAGAGACATGGTAGAATTGAGAAATCGGTAAATTTGCCAGGAATCTCCATGTTCCACCACGATCACTGGAGGCATACACTCCGCCATCCGTTCCAAGTAACAGAGAAGCAGGATTATTAGGATTTATCCACAGTACATGATGATCAGGATGTATTCCTTTTTCATCAAAAGAAGGTGAAGCAAACGATATCCCTCCGTCATTGCTTACCGATAAATTATAACCAGGCTTATACACACGTTTATATTCCTGCGGATCTACAATGAGATGACTGAAATAAAAAGGACGCGCTATTATATTAAAGGATGAATTGAGCTTAATCCATGTTTCGCCCTTATCATCCGAGCGATATAAACCTGATTCCTCGGATTCAATAACTGCATATACTACATATGGATTAGAAGGAGCAACGGCAATTGCTATTCTTCCTAGATTTCCTTTGGGAAGTCCTTTTGTTATTTTACTCCATGTTTTTCCTGCATCTGTACTTTTATAAAATCCACTACCAGGACCACCTGAAGTGAAAAAGTAAGGTTTGCGTCGAAATTGCCACATTGCTGCATAGATAATTTGTGAATCTTGTGGATCAAGTGCGATATCAGCAGCGCCGGTACTATCATTGACATAGAGAATTCTCTGCCATGTAGCGCCATTATCTGTGGTTTTATAAACACCTCTCTCAGGATATGCATCCCATAAATGCCCTAACACTGCGACATACACGGTGCTGGAATTCTTGCTGTCGATCAAAATTTTCGCTATTCTTTCACTATTCTCCAATCCTGCTAATTTCCAATTCTCACCCGCATCAGTTGTCTTATAAAGACCTGTTCCAACAGAAACACTGTTGCGCGTACAGCTTTCACCGGTGCCTACCCATACCGTATCCGGTTTTGATTGATCAATTGCAACGGCTCCTATGGATTGTGCATACTTATCAAAAACAGGCTTAAAGGTAACGCCTCCATTGGTTGATTTCCAAAGACCACCGCTGGCTGCT
>MFGW01000062.1:15979-17205 GCA_001780385.1 Candidatus Fischerbacteria bacterium RBG_13_37_8
AGAACTCCTTTATAAACAGTGATCAGTGAACAGTGGTCAGTAGGGGCGAACCTTGTGTTCGCCCTGGCATATTTAGCATGCACACAGAAAGCGTGCGTGGCATTCCATGACGGACTGTCATTATGAGCTTGCCGGAGGCAAGCGTAATAATCCCTGCCGCAGGTGCTTCTTACAATACGCTCTGGATTGTCACGTTTGCCTCCGGCAAACTCACAATGACAAGCGTCAGGGATTGTACGCAAGGGCAGACACTTTGGTCTGCCCCTACAGCATAACTTGCGAAGAATAAACAGTTATTTTTTTTCGGATGGTTCCTCCTTTGGTTTTGATTTTGGAGGCATTGCAAACACAGCATCATCAATCTCTTTATTCATTTTTACATCCTCTATTGTAAATAGAGAAATTGTCCTTCCTCCTGCTTTGCTTTCACTCGTATACGGTAACATTACACCATCCACTTCTTTATAATCAGAATAATAACCATCTACCTGTATTTCATTTTCCTGTTTCATGATTTTTATCGAGCGCTTCAACAACATATAATTCTCTGCATCAAAATAAAGATTCTCTGTTTCACCATTTTTTAAAGTAACCTTTAATTTAATAACCGGCGTTCCTTCCATATCTTCTTCACCGACTAATTCTATACTATTCCCTTTCTTCTTATAATCAATTAATGGACCATCTATATCAGCCTGCATTTTTAAAAATTTAGCATCTTCTTCAGAAATTATATTTGGTTCATTGGAACCAAGAAATGGAATAATCTGCCATGCATTCGTTCCATCAAATGCCTGTATTACCACCTGCTCCTGAACCGTCGCCTCAACTCGTATTTTGTCGGGTCTTTTTATCTGTACAAACACAGGCAGTTCCATCGCTCCCTGGAATGATTTTCCCATTATCTGCATCGTTTTAATAGCTTTTATTTTTTCAACTCCACCCATCGCTTTTATGCACTTATTAACTATTTCATCTGCCTTTTCCGCATACACATTTCCACTCACCAAAACCAGCAAAACAAAAAATACTAACATCATTCTTTTAATCATAGAATCTCCTTTTTACCATAATAAATTTAAGGCATTGCTCATGTACTTTTTCTTTATAATATATAATAATACACATTGTCAAGAGAGTCAGGGAATGGGGACTGGGGAATGGGGACTGGGGACTGGGAAATGGGGAATGGGGACCCGTAAGTGACTTTCTACTCATTATGCTGT
>MFGW01000063.1:0-2485 GCA_001780385.1 Candidatus Fischerbacteria bacterium RBG_13_37_8
ATAATGTATCGTCGATGCAGATATGGTTCTCTCCAAATCCCCTGAAAACGGCACAAACGCCTTCTGAAAATCCACCGAATATGCTATTGCTGAACTAATGAAAAAACATGTGCATGCTATAATAATTCCTTTTCTTGCGGTTGTATAATTGTTCATTTGTTTCCTCCATTATTACTTATTATTCTCTAATAGTAAAGATCAAAATAAAGACGCCAGGAGACCGGTGACAGACTATCATATTCGCCGCCTTTATATAATCCATAAAATTCAGCCTGGTAACATCCTTCATTCACATAATGATTGTTATCATCCTTCGCGTCCCACATAACAAAACAATACTGATCCTGAGAAGAACATGAGTACGGAATTACTCTTATTGGATCAGCCTCCACCGAAGCCTTACAGGTTTTGATTCTTACCTGCACTCCTTGGTCAGCCTGCAATGGTTCTGAAAAATGTACCTTGAAAAGAAATCCTCTGCTCCACGCTTTCTTTGATTTAGGGCGGAAAACAGGCGCTGTAGCTGTCACAGATTCTATTTCAGGAGCCGCTCCGTAAGCTATTATGGCATTTTCAGGAAGCACCGTTTTTATTGCAAGATGTTTATCATCACCGGTGGAAGGAAATGCAGGCGGATTATCATAAATCGCTTTCCAACTAAAATCGAAAACATATTTTTTGCCGCTCCCTTCTGTATGAATAGGTATATTCTTATAGAGCAGGCGATAATTTTCCTCTTGAATACATACATCGGCAACCGATGGCTTTTTCGCTTCATAATATACGCGTATAACACCTAAATCATCCAAATAGACAATAATAGATGCAGAATGAGGGTAAAGAATGAAATTGTCCCAGTTCTTTACATCGAAATAATAAGGATCATAGTAATATTTATTATTGGGATCATCCAAAGGCGATAACGTCACCTTCACACGGTAATAACCGGAAGGCGCTTTTTCAGTTCCATTTTTTGTCAGTTCTCCATGCCAGTTAATCGTCACCGTATCTCCTGGTTTATTGATACTACCTGCATCAGGATCATGATATTTAATATCAGAATTATTCGCATTATATATCTCAAGCTCGAGAGAACCCGGCACCTGACTGGATATGCTTATTGAGACAAAATCGCTTGAGGTGGGACTGACATCAAGTTGTTGCTTGCTCATCTCTACCGTAGGTCTTCCTTCTCCAATGATAATATGCCTTGTTCTGTAAAGATTATAATACATGGGCAAATACGGATAATTATAATAAAGGACTATATATGCTTCTCCCGGTGGAAATTGCGTTACATCATAATTTGCAATATTGATATCACCGCTTCCACTTGTTATCAATTTTCCACCATATGCTGAAGGAAGATCATTGTAATATAATTCATAATTATGAGGCACAGAGCCTAATATATCTATTGCTTCAGCAACTGATTCGCTTTGAGAAGGAGGCTCTATAGTGCTTCCAAAATAGGTTGTGTTGTTTAGATCAATCTTCGCTTTCATTTCTGAAGAAGGATTGTCTTTTGGCATAGAAATAAGCAGGTAACATGTACAATTGGAACAATTAAAGTTATCATGCGAGAGAGTCTCACTCACATAACCGCTGTTAATAGAATCAGATATATAATGCGTGATAATGTCGTTACATTTGACTTGCATTGACCAGGTCGAAGGATAACTTGAAGGCTTGAAGGAAACGTTAATTTCATTTCCTATAGCATCTCTATTATAACGAAGCAAATCTATATGCGCTTGCTCGATGTGGAATAGGGAAGCATCAACTGGACTTGTGTAATAGGGAGCTATTCTTCGGGCATAATTCCATTCATTTTCAGTTGGGATTATATCTTGCCAGTAATTCCAACGCGCATCAACTGTTCCTGAAGAAACGAATATTTTTTGCGATGCAGTGTTCGTATTACCTATATTGCAATAATGCATTTTTGTTCTTGAAAGACCGCTTGAATACATAACCGGCACAGTATTATCATGAAATGTAGAGTTTTCAATAGCCAATGTAGCAGCGTCGGGCCGAATGCCTCCAGAAGTATTCTTAAATCCTGCAAAGGTGCAATAATTAAATAATGCTTGAGGAATAAAGTATGCTGGATTTATATCATCATCCCCTGATTTCGTATACGTTAACCTAATTTCATAAAGGTTTGAAAAAGAACAGTGATCAAAAAGAATTAGCTGTTTCCCGTCAATTTTGACCCAGGAAGAAAATGTTGGTTTGCCAATAAAGTCAACATATTTTAATATTGTGCCTTCCTGAGTTGCCTCATTGTATCCTTGCTTTCTATATAATAAATCCAAATGACCGCCTCCGTGCATATAGAATTTTATAGGTTTAAGTGGTGAGCCAATCGCCTTTAATGCACAGTAAAAATTTTGAGCAGGATCAGAAATTCTAAAACCAGCGCTAAGGGTATGATTGATTATATTGACTTCTATGCCTTCATCTATAGTAAGATTTAAATCCC
>MFGW01000063.1:2541-2717 GCA_001780385.1 Candidatus Fischerbacteria bacterium RBG_13_37_8
ACTATTATTTGTATTATCAAGCATTGTAATAATTTCGGATTCACTTAAATAAAACTGTGCCTTTCGGTTGTTGATAATATAATCATATGGTACCGAAGGACACCATTCGACTCTTATTGTTGAATTTAGCAGATTTAAAGTTGCGTAATTACTATTTTCTATAAAACCATTTGAAG
>MFGW01000063.1:2892-3627 GCA_001780385.1 Candidatus Fischerbacteria bacterium RBG_13_37_8
AGGTTCTTCAAGCGTTCCCTGCATTATAATATTTGCCCCTGCACTTATCTTAATTTCTTTACCTTGATCCACATAAACGCATGTTCCTTCTTTTATAATTAATAATTGGTTGGCATTCAGAGTAAGATTGGATGTTATGTGATAGCATTTAGCAGGCCCCCATTCCTCACTGTCAATATTTCCTTTCTTTTCCTCACAATTTATGGCAGCAACGAGATTGCTTATGCTAACTTCAACAGAATATATGCTTTCTTCAATTATTTCGCCATCCTCAATTATCACCGAAGTTACTGCTATAAAAATCATGCAGGAATTATCAATATTCGCAAGTGAAATCTCAAAACATTTCTTTTCAGGATTATGTTGACAGGTTGTATTGGTTAAATCGGAATGTCTGTTATAATTTCTGCCTGACGCCCCCCAGTAGACCATGTAATGAGTAGGATCAAGTCCTGCTGTCGGCTCGTCCCACTCTACTCGAATAATCCCTGCAACTAATTCCGCAGCTACATCAATAGGCGGCTGGAGTCTGTCAGCCTTATCAATAGGAAAAGAACTTTCAGTAGACCAGTCAGACCTTCTGCCATTTTGATCTACTAATTGCATAGAATAATACAGCGGGTTGGCGCCTCCGGCTTTATTTAGGATATCCCTGCTAATATGAATTGAATTTTTGACTCCGCATTGAAATTGACCGGCAAATAATGAATTATTTGTATCGGTAAGTTCTGCTTG
>MFGW01000063.1:3666-17811 GCA_001780385.1 Candidatus Fischerbacteria bacterium RBG_13_37_8
AATGTAGATATTGCAAAAGAGATTAATCTTATCAGTATGATCATCAACTTCATTAATTATGTCAAAACTAAATTCCACCTGATGCAAAGAAAAAGCTACATTTACATTACTGAGCTTAGTTATATCAGGATCAGTATTAGGATTATTGCCGTAGGAGGCGTCTGCCTCTTTATTTGAAAAGATATAAACATAGTTTTCCTGCATTGTTTCGTTCTTGCTTGAATGATTTTCCGGCGGCTGCTCAAAATTCAATAGCGTTTCAAGATCTGTATCATTGTCAAGATCAACTAATACCGATCCATATATATGATGCTCGCCGTAGGATTCATCAAAAAATGCAAATTTTTCATTCCCGGCATTTCTGAACAGAAAACCGCCAGGCGTAATCAAATAGCATGGTATCTTTGGCTGATTGCACTGCACCCAAAAACCCGGAATTACAATATCTAAATCTCCATCATTATCCACATCACCAATATCCCCCAGACTTAATGCATGATCCTGTAATAAAGAATTCATCTGTTGTTCTGAATCAAAAATCGAATACTGCAATGCTTCCACAGCTTCAAGGAAACTCTGTCCATTATTATTTTCATAAAAAAGAAGGATCGTGTCCGGGGAATTTGCTATAATGTCAGGATAGCCGTCTTTATTGAAATCAGCCACAAAAATGAGATTTATGAGAATGTCCGGCGACCATAGCGAAGGAGCTTCTTCAAATATATTGTTGCCTTTATTAATGAATATTTTATTCAATGGCGCTTTATTCTGGTTATCATCGAGTGTATAGCCTGCCGTAATAAAATCATCGTAGGAATCATTATTAATATCGGAGCTTTTGATGTTTTCCGCATAATAAGAAATTCCTGAAAGTATATTTTTTTTCTGGAATTGCCAGTGAGTAACATTGTTGGAGTCAATGTACGTTTGATTGATCCAGAGGCTTATTCCGTTGCCAAAGCTTGCTAAAAGTATGTCCAAATCACCATCGCGGTCAAAATCACTTATTTCACCCTGATAGTAATCTCCGTTAAAAGAGAGCATTTCTTCAAAAAAAGGGAATTGCCCAATGCCGGGCATGATTCTCCATTGAGAGAACGAAGCATCTTTGTAGCAATAAACGAGGTCAAGGAAACCATCGCCATCTAAATCTCGCAACATCGGCTCACCGGCGCATGTGCCGACATCCGTCAAATATTCCGGTGTTTGCAGAGAGCCGTTGTTGTTGAGAGAGTACTGCAATTCAAGCGAATATTGATCTTTTTGTGCAAGCAAAATAGCATCCGCAAAAGCATCACCATTAATATCACCAAATGCTTCTTTTGTGGTATAGACAGAAACATCGCTGAAATCACCGCCCGCAGATTCATGCTGTAAATGAGGTTCTAAGCCATACACATAAGATTGTTCACTGCAGAGTGGCTGATTATTTGGATCGCATGCACAAATGTTATTGCCACTACACGGCACTACTGCGTAATCATAACTATTGTTTTCAGGTTGAAGGAACTTATCAAAATAATGCGGGTAAGTGTCGACATCTATTATATCATGATTTAGTATTTCAACAAAAGGATCGATTCCTGTTCTTCTGTATATTTTTATCCTTGCTTCGGCATTGAATGTCCATGCCAGCAGATTTGCTGCCGTTGCTTCCTGACCGTGCAATCCTTCAACTTCAGGTGGCTCCAACCAATCCAGAATGCCTATATCATCAAAATAGGCTGTCTTGGCAATGCCAGGACTATCGTTATCATGTATAATGAATATTCTATCAATGAGACCATAATCTCCCCATAGATTATTCCAATCTGTTCCTGCCGGCAGTTTTATGAAATGCCATCTCTCGTCTGCCGGTATCGCATTAATATAGTCGTTATTGATAAAAGGCTCAGGTGAGATTTCTGTGCCGGCAATGGCGTAGATTAATTCATTCTGACCATCTCCGATGCCGATGCCTATCATTTCAGCAAGAGTATCTACGCGTATAGCAAAGAATAATTCCGAAGTGTCATTGAGCTGAACAGGGTATTGGTTATCCTGTACAAAATTGTAGGTTTTCCATGTATTTCCAGCTATTTTCACGGAAGCTGCACCCCGATTCGAGGTAGTCGTTTCAAGCGCTATTTCTGGATTTAAATCTTGATTGCCGGCGAGCCCATTGTACGGTTCAAGAGGCGGCATTCCGGCATCAAATTCAGTTATAAATGCCTTAAATAATGAATTCTTGTATACAATCAGGGTTATATTTTTTTCACGGTTATCAGAGGTTATTCCGGTAATAGGTACGTTATTTATGCCTTCTTGCAGATTTACTATTGCAGACCAATTGCCGGAATCCGGATAAACGATCTTGTCTTTTACATGAATTTCCACAATATCAGGTGAACTTGTCCCTTTTATTTCAATAGTGCGATTTTGTGTAATGGTATTGCCGGCAGGTGAAATTATAGCTAAATCAGGAGAAGCAGTATTTATAAGTAATTCTCCCTGTCGAGTTTCTTTAGCGCCTTTGTATTGGACACTTACTTTATGTATGTAAACACCGTCGTCTGCAACTGTGCAGGATTCATTAAGCTTTTTTCCTGTTAGTAAGGAGGTAGTAGCTGTTGCTGAATTATTGCGATGGAAAATATTTGCCAGGCATCCGTCCCATGCAACCGTGATAGTGAAATCTATAAACCCATCCTTATCCATTGGTATTTGTTGCTGAATCTGCCATACTTTATTATCTGAGTTTTTATCTCGTACTTCAATTTTCACTTTTATAGGTGAATTTCCATGAACCGGTTGCTGTTTAACGGAAGCGTGCAGTGAAAAAAAGGCAACATCATTTATCCCATCGCCGTTTGGAGAAAACTCTGCCGGAGAAACCTGATAATGAATAATATCTATCTCCGCATCAGATTCGATGGACAAAACTGCCGGGCAAAGAAATAGTACTATTAAAGTTGAACATAGGATACTTTTCATCATATCCTCCTCCTTGAAGAGGTGTAATTGAAGGATAAAAGAAAGGCGCTAAGGTACGAATGTAGCAGGGCGATTGAACATAGATGTAAGCCAGTCAGATAAAGCAAAACTTGCAGATAGTTCTTCCTTGCATATAGGCGTGCAAATGCAGTACACATAAGAAGTTCTTTGTGGCGAGATGATCCTATGGAGAATGGAGAGCCCCTTTATTTAATTTACCTTCCATAATAACCTCTAATAATTCATTATGAAAGCCCTTTCTTTCTAATGAACCAGTTTATAATAGTATTTATGCCTTGTCAAGTCCTTTTGAGAAAATATTGACATTATTAAAAACTAACGTTATGCTTTATCACTATCATTAAGGAGGCAAACAGGATGAAAAAGATATGTGTAATAATTATTCTAATGCTTAGCATGCCTTTGTTTTCACAAATCTCGCAAAAAGAAAATGCACAGAAAGCAGTAGAATCCGTCAAGCATTTATTCCCGCAATGGCAACAGTTAGAATTTGAATTTGATGAAATAAAAGAATCTATAATTCCGGATTTTCTTCAAGCAAGATTTTATGTAACTCATCATGATAAAAACGTGCCTATGGTAATTTACTTCCGCAAAGATGGTAAATATGCCTTCGTGGGGCAATTAATCAATGTTGAAGAAAGCAAAAGCTTGACAAATGAATTTGCAGGGGAAATAAAATATGACACCGTCGATATGTCAACTCTCAATCTTAAAAATGCAGCCAGAAAAGGTGATTTGGGCGCGCCAGTGACGATAATAGAGTACTCAGATTTTCAATGTCCGTATTGCAAAAGAGCAGAGTCGGTGACAAAGCAAATATGTAAGGAGTATAAAGATAAGATAGTATTCATATATAAGCACATTCCGTGGCCTAAACATAATTATTCCGTAAAATTGGCAGTCGCTGCTGAATGTGCAAGAGAGCAAAATGAGCAGGCATTCTGGAATTTTCATGATGTTTTCTTTTCTGATGAATTTAGCATAACTGATGACAAAGATTTAACAATTAAAATAATGGAAATCGCAAATAATAATGAATTAAATAATGAATTATTTAAAAAATGTTACGAAAATAACAAAACCGAGAATATAGTCAATGATCACTTTAATGAATCCAAATTCCTTGGCATAAGCAGCACGCCGACATTTGTCGTTAATGGAGAAAGGATATTAGGGGCATTGCCGTATCAAAGTTTTCGGGATGTTATAGAAAAAAATTTAGATAAGCCTAATAAGTAATAAAACACTTATTAGGAATATCAATTTGTCCCGGGTCTTGCATCTCCAAAAAATGAATTTTGAAACCTCCACGCCGCCTCACTTTGGAGTGGAGAAGGAGGTTTCCCTGTCTTTTAGATGGCGCCACTTTTTTCTCAGCTTTCGCCTATCGTCTTTCAAGCCCGGCTTGAAGAAATAAGAATGGATTGTCCATCCGGGGAAAAGGCGGGATTCTGGTCATCGTGAGATGAATAACTTGTTACGTTAACAGGTTGTGCTTGACTGGGCGGCTGTGGAGTAACCGGATTATCCTTGCTGCATTGACTGACAGCACAGCATATTGCAATTGCAGCCGCGATGATATGTACTCTTCGCGAGCTTGCGGTTTTATCCCTTTGAGTTTCGACTTGTTTAGCAGAGAGACCATCAAAAGCATACTCTCACATTTTATTGGTGATTAACCTTCAAGGACAATCCGTCGGTTCTGGATATGACAGGGGGATTCGGATGCAGGGCGCGATGCGCCGGTTGAATCATAGCCATATCTGCCTTCATCGAACGTATCTGTCGGTACGATGAGATAATAGAAGCTCAGGAGACCGGCAGGGATCGTATCATTCGTGTTAGCGCCGCTATCACAGGAGAGTGAGTCATGGTTATAAGTACCGCATGAACGATGGAACTTATATACGTTGAACTGGACCAACCTGGCAGTTCTGCACTGACCGAACAGAAGGAAGCTGTACATCCAGGAAATGTTGTATCACGCGGCACTATTGCGCCATCCCAGAGGGCAAGAGAGTGTGGCTTCAGGTAAACTTCTACATCATCGATGTAATAGAGGTTGACAAAGCTATCCGTTATATCATTAGGACCTTCGGTGACAATCGTGGAATTCAGGTAGGTAGAGCCTGACCATCCCGGCAGTGTGGTGGTAAGCGCACAGGAGGTTTGTGTGCATCCGCTTGAATTGCGTGGAACGACTGCGGAAGTCCAGCCGTGATGCGCATACGGTTTGATATTTGATGCCAGTCATTCAATTTCAAGGATTAAAGATGTAGAGGAGGAGACCTGCGTATAATCAGGTTTATACACCAGCAATCCATAAATATAGATATTATTTTATGAGGCTGATAAATTCAGGTTCATTTACCAGATTTCCAAAAAATTTATCTTTCCTGGCTCGATCCTTGAACGATTCATTCAATTCAATCGCTTTGCGCAGGCTTAAAAGAGCTTTATCATTCTTTAATTTTTTTGCAAAAATGATTGCCTGAAAATACCATGCATCTTCAAAATCAGCGTCTAACTTGAGCGCTTTCTCAACGTCAAATAGCGCTTTATTTAAATCAGAATTCGAAATATGCAATGTAGCTCTCTTGAGCCAAGCTTCAGCATAATCCGGGTCAATTCTCAAAGCTGTATTTACTGCATTTATTGCTTCATGACAATTATCCATTAATTCAAACAATTGAGCTTTCTGCAAATATAAATAAGCATTATCAGGCATCAAAGCAATCATTGCATCAATGGTTTCTGCCGCTTCTTCATATTTTCCTAATTTTGTCAATGCCAGTGCTTTGCAATAATATGACTCATCATGATTTTTCTCTAATCTCATAGCTTCATTATAAGATTCCACTGCTTCTGCGTATTTTTCGTTCTCATGCAAAGCTCTCCCCTTTAAAAACCAGGCTTCAGCATGATCAGGCTTCAGTTGTATTGCGCTCTCGAACGCATCTTTTGCTTCATTATAGCGATGAAGGTTCATCAACAAATCCCCGCGGTGAATCCAATGTCTAAAATATTTTGAATCTATCGATATCGCTTGATCCATTACCGGCAGAGCTTCTTCGTATCTTTCCAGGAAACTTAATGCAATGCTTTTATTAAACAATGTACAAGCATGAAAAGGATCATATTTCAATGATTCATTCAGCGCTTGCAATGCTTCTTCATATTTTTCCATGTAGATGAGACAATGCCCTTTGCCATATAAGGCTTCTGCAAAGTTCGGTTTTAATTCCAACGCTTCATTAAATGATTTAAGCGCTTCTTCGTAATATTTTATTATGATCAATGCATTTCCACGATTACGCCATACTTCCGGAATATCCGGATTCAATTCAATAGCTTCATCATAATCTTGCAATGCCATATAATAGCTTCCCATTTCATAAAATGAATCAGCTTTTGCCATTATCGCTTCAATATCATCCGGTTTCAATCTTAGCGCTTCCGCAAAATATTTGACTGCTATGGGAAAATTTTTCTTTTCCATATAATGATATCCTTTGAGCATCCAGAAATCCTTTTCAGCAGGCATTAACTCAATGGCATTATCGATCGTAGCAAGTTCTTCCTCGAATTGCTTCAATTCATGCAAAGCCATTATTTTTCCACACCATGCGGGAGTTGAATCTTGCTTCATGCCAATTGCTTCCTCAAATTCGCTGAGCGCTTCATTAAATTTTCCTCTTTCAAGGAAAGCATAACCATGTGAGGTTGACTTTTCAGAACTTCTAAATATTTTAAGTTTCTTCATAAATCACTCAAGATCGGATAACCGATCCGCCAATCGCATTGTTGAATTATATTTTATTTTATTTCTCTTCCAGATCTTCCCGGATACTGCTAAATTGCTCTAAAGCTGACTCAAGATTTTCGGCAATATCTTTTGCGAGTATCCCCGGATCAGGCAGGTTCTCGGAATCTTCAAGACTCTCATCTTTCAGCCAGAATATATCGAGGCTCACCTTATCACGCTTATCAATATAATATCCGGCATCTACTTTGCTCCCTTTTTCGGTAATCTCCGTTTTTATTCTATAAACTTCATAACCCACATTCACGCCATCGGCAACAGCACGTTCATGACTATATTCCATAACCAGATTCTGGTTAAAAAATCCTAAAGTCTGTTTGGAAGGAGTAGCGGTCAGTCCTATGATATAGGCATCAAAGTATTCAAGCACCTGGCGCCAGAGATGATAAATAGAACGGTGACATTCATCGGTAATGATAAAATCAAAAGTCTCGATCGGGATTTGAGGATTATAAGAAACCTCTTTCGGTTTATCTTCTTCCGGGGAAATGTCAAAGATGGAATGTTCCTCAAGCTCTGCATCAAATTCCGGTTCACCTTTGATCATGGAATAAAGTCTTTGAATGGTGCTGATACAGACACGGCTTACCGGGTCAAGAGCATTTGAAGTCAGGTACTGGACATTGTACAGTTCTGTAAATTTTCTGCCATCATCAGGCGTGAGATACTGCTGAAATTCTCTTAACGTCTGACGACCCAGATTACTTCTATCCACTAAAAAGAGCACCTTTTTAGCATTGGCAAACTTGATAAGACGGTAGATGAAACTTACGGCTGTAAATGTTTTTCCGCTCCCGGTAGCCATCTGAATAAGCGCTCTTGGTCTATTGTCGGAAAAGGATTTCTCGAGATTTATAATAGCTTCAATCTGGCACTCTCTTAATCCATGCGTAATTAATGGCGGCGTAGATTTTAATCGCGCCGGAAGAGTATTTTTCTGATTCAGCCATTCTTTCAACATCTCCGGTTTGTGAAACGCAAAAACTCTGCGGGAACGTGGTTCGGGGTCTCTTGAATCTCTGAAAAAAGTTTCAATGCCTGTGCTTTCAAAGGCAAATGGAAGCGATTCCTGGACATGAGGAATATTTTCAGGAATGCCGGCAAGGTAACCGGCTGATTGTTCAGCCACACCGCTTAAGGTGGTCCCTTCAGGTTTTGCTTCAATCACACCAACTGCATTTCTATCAACGAAAAGGAGATAATCAGCAATACCTGATTTAAGAGGAAATTCGCGTATTGCAACCCCGAGGGAAGCGCCCAGGTTCAGTTCACGAAGATCCTGAACTTTCCAACCCGCGTCTTCAAGCAGCTTATCAATTTTTTGTCTGGCTCTCTCTTCAGCATTCATATCAATAATACTACCTCAGATTCATCAGTATTGGAATCTATCACGGTTTTGTCCTGTTTTCTATGCTTCATTATATATTATGTTCATTGTAATTTTCAACTAACTCTAAGCTATTCATCTTTATATTGTTTCTGACGAGCCTTAATTTTTTTCCTCATAATATTACTTATCTTTTATAGACGAAAGAATAAGGAGAATTATCGCGCCAATAGCAAGCCCTTCTATAAGGTTTTCTGCTGCTTTATCACTAATTGCTCTTTGAATCTTTTCCGAGACAGATACTAATGTTTTAAAAGGATCTGATCTGTCTATTCGAATAACTTGATACCGTTGATTAATAGTAATATCTGCGTCTGCAAGAAACAAGATTTGCTTATTTTTCTGGCTGCCGAAAGCTATTTCTTTATCAACCCATTTGCCATGCTTGCCATTATGAGTAATAATGCTTATAACATAATTCGAGGAATTAATTTGGGATTGCAGATGAGCAGGCATTCTGGAATTTTCATGATGTGTTTTTTTCTGATGAATTTACCATAACTGACGGAAAATATCTGTTGATCGATGTTATAGAAATTGCAAGGAAGAATAGATTGAAAAAAGAAATATTCAAAAGCTGCTATGAAAATAATTAAACAGAGAAGTTGGAGTGGAGTATGAGGTTTCCCTGTCTTTTAGGTGGCGCCACTTTTTTTTCAGCTTTCGCCTGTCGTCTTTCAAGCCCGGCTTGGTTTTCTTCCTGACCGGCGCTTTTTCTATCGATACGCCATTGGAAAATGATGTGGAAATTTCAACGATCCAAATGTCCAGGTTGCCTGAACGGTTCGATTCAAATGCAATTGATTTCCCATCAGGAGAAAATGACGGTGCGCCATCGTAAGCAGGATTATTGGTGATTTGGATTGGCGTTCCACCGCCATCCGAAGTAACGACAAAGATATCTGCTTCCGCCAGCCCTCCATAATTTGATGAATACACAATCTTTGAACCGTCAGGACTCCAGGAAGGATCAGTATCCTCGGCAGGATTGCCGGTAATGTTTTGCTGACCTGTGCCATCTGCATTCATGACAAAAATATCCCAGTTCCCTGTGCGGTTCGACTGGAAAACGATGCGATTTCCCACCGGTGACCAGTTGGGTTCCCAGTCATCTGCCGCATTATTTGTCAGGCGGATTGTGTTGCCCGTGTTTATATTTATCTTGTAAATATCCCAATTATTATCACGATTGGATTGGAATACTATCCAATTTCCATCAGGCGAAAAAGTAGGCTCCCAGTCCGGCGCATCATCAAAGGTTATTCTTTTAAATCCTGTTCCATCGGGCATTACTGTCCATATTTCGTCATTGCCATTTCTGTCAGAGGAAAAACAAATTCGATTCCCGCTTTTGCTCCAGGAACTGCCCGGCATATTGACATTATCGCTGTCAGAGGAATTCGTTACTGCAGATGCTCCAGCGCCGGTGACAGTCATCACCCATAAATTCAAATTTCCGCTGCTGCCGTTTCTTTTTGAAGAAAAAAGAATGAATTGTCCATCCGGGGAAAAGGCGGGATTCTGGTCATCGTGAGATGAATCACTTGTTATGTTAACAGGTTGTGCTTGACTGGGCGGCTGTGGCGGCTGTGGAGTGACCGGATTATCCTTTCCGCATTGACAGACAACACAGCATATTGCAATTGCAGCCGCGATGATATGTACTCTTCGCGAGCTTCGTGGTTTTATCCTTTTTGGTTTCGACTTGTTCAGCATGGGGATCGTCATAAGCATACTATCACATTTTATTGGCGATTAGCCTTCAAGGACAATCTACACGGTTCTGGATATGACAGGGGGATTCGGATGCAGGGCGCGATGCGCCGGTTGAATCATAGCCATATCCGCCTTCATCGAACGTATCTGTCGGTACGATGAGATAATAGAAGCTCAGGAGGCCGGCAGGGATCGTAGCGTTCGTGTTAGCGCCGCTATCGCAGGAGAGTGAGCCATGGTTATAAGTACCGCTCATTAATGATGCAATTGTGCCTCGATAGATTTCATAGTGAGTGATACCGGATTGATAATCACAGGAATGACCCCAGTTCAGTTCGAGTTCATCGGCAGATATTTTGCTGACCGTAAGAGGAATACCTGAAACAATATTATTATCCGGGGTTTCAGCAAGCGGTCCCGAAGTCAGGATCAGGTTATAGACTACATCCGTAGCAGTGTCATAAGCAAGTGCATTCGGTTTAAAAACGACGAGAATATAATTACCTGCTGGAATGATCATGCGGAGGTATTCATCCTCGCCTGCGCCGGCATTATTGGTAAAACTGCTGCCGAAGATCTCATCGGAGGAGCGGTAATCAGCATCCGCATTGTAAAGTGCGAATCCCAGGTCCGCAGTGCCTGCTATAAAATTGAGTTTGATCTTATAGATTGCCAGTGATGGGATATAAACGAAATGGGCGTTAGCAATGATTGCAGTGCTTAGTCCGTATGGTCCATTATTTGAAGGGGGTGAAATCGATGGAAAATTATCACGGAACGAGACAGCATAATCACCGTTATGCGGTGTATCCGTGCCCTGTACAACGCTTGCGTACCATGGACCTGAACCTGCTGCATTAGCGTTGACAAGTATAAAATCGACAAACGAGAGATTATTCATAGAAGCTTCGATCGCATAACCAAAGCCTGCCGTGGAACCGGTATAATCGTTATACAAGCGGAGGTCATAATTATCTATCGGCAATTTTGGGACTAAGGCAAAGATTCCCCATGAGTTGGTAATAGAGAATTGATAACCATCGCTGTTGAAATAATAATAACCGGCGCTGTCGCGGTCAGGCGGTGCAGTTGTTTCAAATCCAGTATTTCCCTCGATTATCTTCGGCTTCCAGACATACTGTTTATAATATGTATTATCAGACTCATCTGTTTCGATGTAATCATTATTTGCATCCACTGTCAAGCCCAGCGTATGACGTCCTCCTTTAACGATATACGGGAGCGCATTATTCAGATCATAATTAGTGGCGAACGCCATAAGGGAATCTACTTGCACTTCCTCTATCATAACATCATCGATTGTGTAACGGATATCAAAGGGGGTCGTGATAGAGACGGGACCTTCATTATGAATGATGGAACTAATATACGTTGAACTGGACCAACCTGGCAGTTCGGCAGTGACCGAACAGAAGGATGCAGTACATCCAGGAAATGTTGTATCACGCGGCACTATTGCGCCATCCCAGAGGGCAAGAGAATGTGGCTTCAGGTTAGCTTCAACACTCTCGATGTCAATCGTGTACATGACTGCATCGTCAACATACATCATGGTAGGTTTATAGATCAGCAATGCATACCTGCCCGGCGCGCTGAATGAGTATTCAAAATGTTCCGGTTCATCATAGCCGTGATCATTCACATGCGTCCCGGAAATTGCATCAGCCAGACAGAAATATGAAACCGTGGCATCGATAAGAGCGATGGCAATATCAGCGCCGTCCGGCGTGACAGTAAAACGCGTAAATATATTGACATCATTAGTACCGACATTAATTTCTTCAACTGCTACTACACCAAAGGAATTAATATATCCTGTATTGCCAAGCGAGGGCATCGCTATCTCATGGTCAGAATAATCATTATGCATCAGGTAACCCACTACATCCGGGTCGTTATTACTCTGCAGAGCAGCCGCCCACCATAGTTCAGTGGATATCGTATGCCGGTTCACACCTATGATTTCAGGACCGCCATTGCCGTAGTAATCTGACCATTTCAGATAATTATAGAAACCATGCGTGGAATCTTCATAATCATCATAAAGGCGGAGGTCATAATCAGCCAGCATAGTTGACGGCATCATGCCCACAACACTCCAGTATGCTTCACCATTGTAAGGAATTGCATGAAATTCATAACCATCCATGTTGTACTGCGTATACCCCGTTGAATCGCGGTCAGGGGGCGCAGATTCACATTGATACGGCACATTATCCTGCAGGAGTTTCGGTGACCAGATGTATTGTTGGTATGATTTATTATCATTCTCATTGCTTTCACTGTATTCATCATATTCATCGGCGAAGAAGCCCAGCGTATGACGTCCGCCTTTTACCGTTCCGATGGAGCGGTTGAGGTCATACCATGTTGCGCCATTCAGCAGGGAGGTAACCGTAGTCAGGTAAACCTCTACATCATCGATGTAATAGAGGTTAATAAAGCTATCCGTTATATCATTAGGACCTTCGTTGACAATGGTGGAATTCAGGTAGGTAGAGCCTGCCCATCCCGGCAATGTGGTGGTAATCGTACAGGAGCTTTGTGTGCATCCGCTTGAATTGCGTGGAACGACTTCAGAAGTCCAGCCGCTATGCGTATACGGTTTGATATTTGATGCAAGTCCTTCAATATCAAGGACTAAAGAAATAGAGGCGGAGACCTGCGTATAATCGGGTTTATACACCAGCAATCCATAATAACCAGCAGTTGCCGGTTTGAAGGTAAAAATTTCCGGTTCATTCACTCCTCCATTGTTGACCTTAGTCCCGCTGATTGCATCAGCCAGTGAGAAGTAGCTCATCGAGTTAGGGATTAAGGCAACTGCAATATCACCGCCGGTTGGTGTGATGGTAAATTGCCAGGTCAGATTCAGATCCCCCGTATCAAAATAAATATCTTCAAGCCGCAGGGGGCTATTCGAGCTGATGCTCTGGTTTATGCCCGTGGAAGGAACATTAACTGTATTTAGCGAGGAAGCTTTATCAATAAAATAATTTGCAGCAGAACGCGTTCCCGTTCCCTGGATGACGCCAGCCCACCATGTGCTTGCAGAAGTCATATGACGGTTAATGCCAATAATTTCAGCGCCACCTTCTCCGTTGACTCCGGAGGAAGTAACGGAGATGCCGAATCCATTCTGGGACCCGGTATAATCATCATGAAGCCGCAGGTTAAAATTAGCAGTTTCGGCAGCCGGAATCATGCCTATAGCAGTCCACCAATAGCTTGTATCTACTGGCAAAGCAGTGAATTCAAATCCATGGCAATTGTAATAATAATAGCCTGCCGAATCTCTGTCCGGCGGTCCGCTATCGATTTCTTGCGGGTCAAAACGATTGAGCGCCAAAGGAGACCATACATATTGAGCATATTCGTAATTATCGCTTTCATTGCTTTCGCTAATATCATAGTATGGGTCCATTTTAACTCCGAGGGTATGTCTTCCTCCTTCAATGGCTGATTCACTATTATTAAGAATTTCTCTAGTTGCTCCTGCATCTAATGAAGTCCACCCAAGCTCAGCTATATGCAGATCATCAAGTGTTTGTTCCATATAGAATGTTGATGTTATATTATTAGGACCATCGTTGATTCCTGCTGAACTAACATACGTAGTTCCAGTTGACCAGCCAGGGAGTGTCGCCGTAACCGAACAGTTACTGATTGTACACCCCGTTACATCACGCGGCACAATAAAATCTGTCCACCCGGTATGCAGGTAGGGTCGCAGGTTGGATTCAGACTCGGTGATATTGACCGTAAGCGAAATAGTATTATCCAGTTGTGACGTTACTGCTTTATAGATAATAAATCCGTAACTTCCTTCAATGGTAGGTGTGTAGGTAAACACTTCCGGTTGATTGTATCCGCCATTATTGATTTTCGTTCCGCTGATTGCTCCTGCGAGTTCATAATAATCCTGAACAGGAGAAAAGAGCGCTACTGCAATATCACCGCCGGATGGTAAAGCGGTGAACGTCCATTGCTTGTTGAGGTCGCCTGCTTCAATCGTAAGATCGAGCAGGGCAAGAATATCAGTATCAGCAAGGGAACCCGTCCAGTTAACAAGAGGAATATCATAAAGCAGGGAACCTACTTTTTCAACGACATAATCAACAGCAGAGGGAGTATTCGATGCATGAACGGTACTTATCCACATCGTGGCAAGGGACGCTTGATGCCGGTTGACCAGGACAAT
>MFGW01000063.1:17838-17976 GCA_001780385.1 Candidatus Fischerbacteria bacterium RBG_13_37_8
GGAAGCCGCAAGATTCGTGCTGAATCCTTGCATTGAACCGGTATAATCATCGTGAAGGCGGAGATTATAATTCGCAGTATCCGTCACCGGCAGTATTGCTGCTGCATGCCACCAGAAAAGGCCTCCGCTGTATGCTGT
>MFGW01000063.1:18036-18599 GCA_001780385.1 Candidatus Fischerbacteria bacterium RBG_13_37_8
GCGCTGATGAATAATTGACAAAATCAATTTCTGTATCATCCAGCATATACCTGACCGTAAAAGTCGAGTTAATATCTGTTCCTCCATTGTTGATACCTGTCGAATTCAGGTAGAGGGTATTCGTTCCTGAAGGAAGAGTGGGTGATGCAGGACAACTCGAGGAGCTGCATCCTGTGGTAGTACGGGGTATTACGAAAGAAGTCCATGCCGATAAGGTATAGGGCGCTAAATTGGGAGGATACACTATGATATCCAGCGTATAAGAAATAGTCTGGCTTAAAGCTGATGAATCAGGTTTATAGATAAGCAATCCGTAGTAGCCTGAACTGGGGAACATGATACTAAATTCTTCTGCACCATTATAACCTGAATTATTCACTTTTGTTCCCGAAATAGCATCTGCCAGTCTGAAATGAACATTGATGTCATCAATCAAAGCGATTCCTATATCACCACCGTTCGGCGTGACCCTGATAATCCAGCCGCCCGATAAATCGCCTGCATCCGCATAAATCTCTTCTATAGCTAAAACCTGTTGATTCATGATGCTCCCCGCGATCCCA
>MFGW01000063.1:18625-23362 GCA_001780385.1 Candidatus Fischerbacteria bacterium RBG_13_37_8
GGAAAGGGCACGGTGCACTTCATAACTCACATCTGAAGGTGTTCCTGAAGCTTGAGCAACACTTGCCCACACCGCATCGCCCGCAGTTCTGCGGTTTACACCAACAATCTCCACTTCTCCTGCTCCTCCCTGGTTCGATGTTTCCAGGTTTGTGCTGAAACCATGACTCGAATCAACATAATCATCATGCAAACGCAGACTATAATCAGCAGTACTTAAAAATGGAAGCATACCGACTGCGCCCCAGTACCCTGTGCCACCGCTCGGAACAACACTGAATGCATACGCATCACAGGAGTAGGCAGTATAACCTTCCGGATCACGGTCGGGTGGCGCTGTCTGCAGTATTCTATGATCAGTATCAGCATCGAGATCGTACGGTGCATATACCGCCATGGTAGACCATGTATTGTCTGTTTCTACCGTTTCTGCTACTTCATTATCCGCATCAATGGATAAAGTTATCATATGACGTCCGCCCTTGATTGTTGCTTGAGTTGTGAAATAGACTGTTAGATGTGCTTCATGGCTACTGACTGAGGCAGTGCCAAAATCAGCGCCATCCAAATAAATGCGGCGCTTATAGGCGCCTGCATCAACCGTGCTGTTATTATAAATCTTGTAATGAAAAAAGCTGTTGGTTCCGTTTGCATTAAGAATTGATGGACGATGACATACTTCGGTCGTGCAGGAACTGCTGTTTGCAGGCACAACAACATAATCCCAGTTGGCAGTTTTTTTGCCCGTAAGATTTACCGCATTTGCATCAGATGTCGCATCAGCATTTATGCAATCGGAAAATTCCGATACGCAATCATCACTCACGTTGATTGCCTGAACCGCAAATACATGATCGTAGCCGTTGATCATTTCATCGATGGTATAATAATTCTGGTTTTCAGTAATATCGGCATACGGAATCCATCCTCCTGCCGTGCAATTCCCATCCCCGTATTCATTGACGAAGATCCGGTAACCTGTTGCATTGGAAGATGGTTCCCATATCAGACTAACCTCACGGTCTGAACCAGCTATGCGCAGTCTTTCAGGCGCCGATGGCTCTGTGCAAATATCATGGGTAGCCGGTTGAGCGCCGCATGCAATGCCATGTACATCGAATGCATCCCAGATAATCCCTCCATGTGGCGTGCCGTCGCTGAGATTCCCATTATCATCATCCACACCAAGAATCACCGTATACCAGTTTGTTGCGCCGCATCCATTTATGCTTGCGGCAGGATTACATTCTCCACCAGAACTGATCCGGTACGCAGAACCTAACTGTCCAACCGAATTAAACCATAGCATATTCATCCATGCCATCCCTGCTTCACCATGTTCTGCCATCAACGCATCGACTAAATCCCAGAGAGCATTGGAGGCAATGTACGATTCACAATGACCTTCATATCCCATGATGCCCCGGTAAGTTGGATGCGGACAGGCAAAAAAATCACAATTCACACCATTATCATTCCCTATATTTGATGGCATGACCGGTACATCCGGCGTCACAGGATTATTATCATCATCAAACCGGTACGCTAAATAACGAACCCCAAAACAACCAGCCGGACAGGGACCACAATTCGCAGGCCATACGTTAAAAAATCCCTGACCTGCGCATGCATCCTTCTGCATTAATAAAGCTATCGTATCTGCATATGCTTCCGGACTGCTCAATTCATTGCTCGGCACAAATGCCGGACCTCCATCGTTGGCATCTAATCCATGACCCCATTCATGCTGGATTGTCCCCGCTACTTCGCCAGTATTGTTGCACCACCCGCTCGTTTGTTCAAAATTTATTGAACCACTCCAATATGCATTGCAAAGCATGTCAGTCTTATTGGTATTGATAGCAAGGTTATCATCCAGCCATGTATTTGAAGCAAGATATTTATTAGCCAAATAACGAACCATCTCTTTATGGAAAGGCACACTCCGCGCTGCATACGTATTGCCTGCTCCCCCGGAACCGGGAGTACTGCAATCAGTGCCAGCCGAAGAACCAAAATCCAGTGTGCCCGGTGACCCGCTTGTACTGAGCGAAATCGCACCGCAATCATCGGTCACGGTAGTAAGACCACCGCTCAGCGTTGATGATGCCGTTGCAGATGGACTGCTGGTATAATTATAATAACCCCAGAATGTGGTATCTTTCGACCCATTATTGCTCACCCTGCACATTGGAAAAGCTTTTTCACGCCGGTCCGTCGGTATAATAGATATATTTCCATGAACATTCGCAAAACGAGTTGCGAGATTGTAGTTCACTATTTGACCCGTTTGTGCATCTACCCATGCTTCCCATTGTTCATAATCTGCGCCACGTTGAAATTTCACACGATAAATCAACCGATAGGTGATTCCGTACCCTTCTTCACCGGTATAATCACTATAAGCATTCTGACCTGCTGGAATTTCCTGAACGAACCGGAGAGATATGCCGGAGATATTGGTGACTTCTACTATCTCTGTAGCAAATACTTTAGCGACATTTTCCTGTGCCTGCATCTCAGAAATCACAGGCATACCGGAGACCGTTACATCACTGATCCCCAGGGAACCAAATTGAATCAAATTCCCATTATTAAACCGGAAAAACAAACGCGCACCCTCAACCGGGATCTCTTCCATTATATAATCATATTGAACAGCACAGTATCGCCCTTTGCTGAAAATATAGCTTCCCTGTTCGTTAAGACTCAGACGTTCCAGGTTAATCCTGAACAACGAAGGGTGTGCTTTGAGGAAGCTTTTTATCTTAGCATCGAGATATTCAATGGTAAGTTTTTCATAATCACGCTCCAGCGTATTACCTTTTCCGGCATAGAACGGAATGCCTTTCCCTTCGATCAGGTTCGGTCTGCCAGCACGCGTATCCCACATTGCTCTCCATCCCGTTCCATACTCACCAATGAAATCAAGCCATGTACGATTTTGAAATGAAGCTTCTCTCCCATAATGAATTTCAACCAATGGATACGCCATGTTGAAACGTTCCGCCTGCCCGATCTCTACCAACAGCGCTTTCCCTTCGTCAGACAGTTCTTCTATAGTAATGGATGGATAATTCTGTGGTTGCTCATATGCATTCAATGACGCCGTTATTGCTAAGAATAGAATAATGCCTATAGTTGCAGCAAACCAGGATTTATGTTTATTATTTTTCATTACACCCACCTTTTCCATTTTATCAATGGAAGGATTGCTTTTCTGGATTATGTGATAATACTCTTTATTCATACGTTTTCATTATATTTAATTATACTATCGTAATTGAGATAATGCAATAAATGCGAGTCCAAATAACCATGTCCAACTTACGTTTGTATTGCAATCGCAACACCGGTAAAAAATCAGCCAATAGCAAGAACATAGCGTCGCAAGGCGACGCAATTGAGGTAATGGAATGGTGGAATGATGGGGAAAGATGACGGGTAAATGATAATAGAATCTCTACAAGCCTGTATAGGAAAATCGTTTTTCACAATATAGAATCATATAAAAAAAATTGATGAAATTCAAATAAAATTAAGGAAGAGAAATAGTGCGAGGCTGTCCAATAAGGGATTGAGGAAAAAGGATTTGTTGGGAAAAGAGGAAAAGGGAGGCGCGGGCGTTTGAGGATAATTTAATGGGGTAATGAACAGGCCAGAGGTCGAGATGTTTAAGAATTTTAATAATTTGAATGAGATCGGTAAATTGACTTAATATTATAAAAGTGCATAAAACGCATCCTGAAAGTCGTTATTGTAAAGCGATTAAGGTGATAGGTCAAAGGCTATATTAATCAAATTCCTACTGTTATTATTGGGAAGAAAAATATAGAGCTGGTCTCTTGACAAATCTGTGGGAAATGATATCATTAATATATATGATATCTTGAGGAGTTAATTATGAATGTACAGATATTAATAAGGATTGATAAATCATTGAAAGAAGCCTTGCAGCGTCTAAGCAAAAAAGAAAACAAATCAACAAATGAAAAAATATGTGAACTTATTGGAGAATATGTAACGGAACATTCTATGGAAACAGCCATGAAAAAATTATGGGATGATATTTCAGTTTCTCTCAAGAAGAAAGGATATACCCGTGCTGATGTCAATAGAGCAATCAAAAGAGTCAGGAAGGGCACATGAAGGTGGTCATTGATACCAATGTGCTGATTTCTTCATTCTTTGGTGGGAAACCGCGCAAAATAATTGATTTATGGTTTGAAGGAAAGATTGTTCTCTGTCTATCCACGCCCATTCTGGAAGAATATGTCAAAGTGCTCAGCCGTTTTGAATTTAACAATGAATTATTATTAGCAAGATTCCTTAATGCATTTGAACAAAATGATAGTTTACTTTTTGTTAATAATCCTGAAGAGTCAAACTGGGTACAAGAAGACATAGCAGACAATAAATTTATTGCATGCGCTCGCGCGTTGCGGGCGGATTTTATTTTATCCGGAGATATTCATTTAAAGCAGCTCAAGGAAATCAGCAGTATCAAAATCTTATCTCCTGCTGAATTTCTGAAATATTTTAAGAATTTCCGAAAATAATTATGTTGTTGCTTTTATATTCATTTTTTTCTTTTGCCTCTTGCAGCATTCGAGTAATAACCGTAGTAGCGGATGAGGGATTCGTAAGGATTGGGGATATGAAGGCAGATGCGATGGAGGAATTCAATAACAGGGAGGATTTCGAAATTACGTTTTTTACCTTTATGCATAGAGGAGGT
>MFGW01000064.1 GCA_001780385.1 Candidatus Fischerbacteria bacterium RBG_13_37_8
AAATGCCTCTTTCTCGCCAAGTATGCCTGATAAAGGTGTTATTGGTTTCATATCACAATCAGGTGCACTGGGAACAGCAGTTCTTGACTGGGCAAAGACAAACGACATTGGCCTTTCTAAATTTGTATCTATGGGAAATAAGGCAGATATAAGTGAAATTAATCTTTTTGAAGATTGGCTCGATGATAACAAAACGAACGTCATAACTGCTTATCTCGAAGGTGTAACAAATGGTAATGAATTTATGAGAGTTTGCAACAAGGTAACAAAAAAGAAACCAATCATAATTGTTAAATCCGGGAATACTATGGCAGGAGCGAAAGCAGTATCTTCTCATACAGGAACTCTTGCAGGGTCATCAAGAGCATACGACGCAGCTTTTAAACAAACTGGTGTAATAAGGGCAAAAACAATAAAAGACTTATTTAATTTTGCGATTGCTTTTGCACATCAACCGCTACCAAAAGGTAATAAGATTGTAATAATCACTAATGCAGGTGGACCTGGAATCATGGCCAGTGATGCCTGTGAAGAAAATAAAATGCAACTTGCGAAGATTGACATTCAAACTGTTGAAATTTTAAAATCCTTCCTACCTTCTGCATCAAATTTTTATAATCCGGTTGATGTCCTTGGAGACGCACTTGCAGACAGATATGGAAAAACTTTTGAAATAATATTAAAAGATAAAAATGTTAATGCAATTATTGTAATTCTCACACCACAGGCAATGACACAGGGACTAGACACCGCAAAAGCTCTTGTTAATGCAATTAAAGAATCGTGTAGAGAAATACCAGTTATCACGAGTTTTATGGGTGGTTCAGAAGTAAAAAAAGGAGTGGATTATCTAAATAAAAATGGTATCCCTAATTTTACTATTCCGGAAGAAGCTGTTCAAGCGCTTCGTGTTATGATTGATCAGGAAATCTGGATGGCTAAAAAAGAGGATTCGAAAAAAATATTTAAATCAGATAAAGATAAAGTTAAAAATATTTTTGAAAAATCCATAAGGGAAGGCAGGCTGGAATTAGGGGAAATGGAATCACGCGGAATTCTAGAAGCTTATGGCATAAGGGTACCGATAGCAAAAGTTGCAAGAGATTTAAAAGAAGCAAGAGGAGTGATTAAATTGACAGGATATCCAGTTGTTTTAAAGATTGACTCTCCTGATATCCTGCATAAGACTGATGTCGGTGGCATAAAGATTGGTATTAAGAATTCTAAAGAGCTTGAAGAAAGTTATGAGAGCATAATGTCTAATGTTAAAAAATATATGCCATCTGCAAAAATAAACGGAATTTCAATCCAGGAAATGATTGAATCTAAAAAAGAAACAATTATTGGTATTAACAAAGACTCTCAATTTGGTCCTATGATAATGTTTGGGCTTGGTGGTATTTATGTTGAAATACTCAAAGATGTATCGTTCAGAATTGCTCCAATTTCCCCAACAGATGCCAGAGAAATGATCGAGGAAATAAAGACTATTAAATTACTCAAAGGAGTAAGGGGAGAAAAACCCTCGGATATAGAAAGTATAGTTGAAGTGCTGCTAAAAATTTCTCAGCTTGTTACTGATTTTCCTGATATAATAGAAATGGATATAAATCCATTATTTGTGAAAGAAGAAGGAAAAGGTTCGATCGCGGGAGATGTAAGAATTAGAATACAGGAATAAAAAATGGAGGGAACAAATGATTCCTTTGCTTTTTACTTCTAATCAACCATTTTCTGGCAAGAGTTCGCTTTGTGTAGGTATAGGAAGCGTTCTTAGAGATATGGGCTTAAAAGTTGGTTATATGAAGCCTGTAGGTACGTTACCTGTGAAAGTTGGTGATATCATCACCGATGAGGATGCACATTATATATCCAAAATTTTTGGCATGAAGGATGATCTAGCTGATATATCGCCTGTTATTCTATCTGAAGATTCTTACAGAAACTGTTTAAAAGACATTAAATTATCCAGCAATTTTCTGGAGAAAATAAGCAAAGCTTTCAATAATATCAAGCAAGACAAAGACGTGGTATTGCTTGAAGGCGCTAAAAGCATCGAAGATGGATTATTTCTTGGTATTTCATCAAGAGATATATGCAAGAAAATAAAAGCAAAGACAATTGTGATTTTCAAATACTGCCCGGAAATAGTAGATCAAGTTCTCTTTTACAAAGAATATTTCAATAATAATTTTGGTGGAATAATCATTAACCTGATACCCGAAGAAAGTATAGGATATCTAAAGGATTTTATACTGCCTTTTCTTTCAAATAAAAAAATAAATGTATTTGGATGCGTAACTTCTGATAAGGTTTTATCGTCTGTTAGCATTAAGGAAATGGCCAGGCATTTAGACGGCAAGGTATTAAGCGCTAAAGATAATGTAGATGAACTTGTAGAAACTTTTATGCTTGGAGCTATGGGCCAGGAACAAGCTCTTAAATTTTTTAGAATGAAAGCAAATAAGGCAGTTATTACCGGTGGTGACCGTGCAGATATTCAGCTTGCAGCTCTTGAAACCAATACAAGGTGTTTAATTTTAACAGGAAACTTCCAACCAAGCAGTGTTGTCCTTGGACGTGCAGAAGAAATTGGCGTTCCAATTATATTGGTAAAATATGACACCCTTACTACAGTTGAGAAACTAAATGTAATTATTGACCATTCAGGATTCCATGAATTTAAGAAAATCGATAAGATAATTCAAATAACCAAAGAATTTATTGATATTGAAGGTTTATTAAAATTTACAAAGAATTAAAAACAAGTTTATAAGAATAACACTCTATTGGAAAAAAACCTACAAAAATATACCATAATAATAGATGCTATGGGTGGCGATTTTGCTCCTGATGATATTCTAAAAGGTGTTATCCAGGAAAGCAGAAATTTTAATATAAACCTGGTTCTTGCAGGTAATGAAGAAATAATAAGGGATTCTGCGTCACGTAATAATCTTGATATAAGCAACATTGAGATACTGAACTGCCTTAATGAAGTTGCTATGGATGACCATGCTTCGGATGTAATCAAACATAAGAAAGACTCTTCAATCTATTTGGGCACTCAGCTTGCAGCAAAAAAAGAAGGAAGTGCATTTTTATCTGCTGGAAATACTGGTGCTGTAATGGCTTGTTCTCTTTTTAACATGAGAAAAATAGAAGGAATTATGCGTCCGGCAATTGCTGTTGTAATTCCGCTTGCAAACAGCAAATTTATATTGATTGATGCCGGGGCAAATGTAGAAGTTAAACCTATATTTTTAAAGCAATTTGCTCTTATGGGCAAAATTTACAGCCAAAATATTCTTGGTATTGAAAATCCAAAGATTGGTTTATTGAACGTTGGAACTGAAGAAAAAAAGGGAAGCGAAATTTTAGTTGAAGCTTTCAAATTACTCCGTGAAACAGATATTAATTTTATTGGTAATGTTGAGGGTAGAGATATATTCGAGGGAAGCACAGATGTTGTTGTATGCGATGGTTTTGTTGGAAATGTTTTACTGAAATCAATAGAAGGTATTGCAAAATTATTTTTTGGTGAAATAAAAAGTATTTTAACATATAATCTAATAACAAAACTTGCGGCTTCAATTCTAAAGGGGCGCTTTAAAGCAATGAAGAAGAAATTTGACTATGAAGAACATGGGGGAGCCTTGCTATTAGGAGTAGATGGAATTTCTATAATCTCGCATGGCAGCTCAAAAGCAAAAGCGATAAGCAGCGCTATTAGAGTTGCTTACGAGAATTTAAAAATAGACGTTGTCGGTAAAATAAAAAGTGAGATAAATAAAGTCTAATAAAAACAAGGAGGAAATGTGGAAAATTTTGACAAGCTTAAAGAAATACTTGCAGATGTACTTGGGGTAAAAATAGAAGTGATAAAAGCAGAAAGCAAGTTTGTTGATGACTTAGGGGCAGATTCACTTGATCTTGTAGAATTAATAATGTCTTTTGAAGATAAATTCGGTATTGAAATTAGTGACGAAGAGGCTGAAAAAATAATATCTGTTAAAGACGCATTAGACTACATTAATTCTCACACAAGTAAATAATTGAACTTATGTTTATATTTTTTGAAGTATTTTAAAAAATATAGAATTTAGTTTAAAAGTATAATGATAATTAATGGAAGAAGGCTTGCTAAGAAAAAAAGTTAAGAATTGGCTTATTGGTCTTGGAATTGATCCAAGCGACTTGAAAATATATATTGAAAGTTTAACCCATAGATCTTTCGCTAGAGAAATCAACATAAAATCAAGAGGAAATGAACAGTTAGAATTTTTAGGTGATAGCGTTCTGTCCTTTATAGTAACCAGTTATTTATATAAAAATTTTGGTTATTTCCCCGAAGGAAGACTTGCAAAAATCAGGTCATTACTGATAAGCGGAAAGAACTTAGGAGATATAGCAAAAAAGATCAAGCTTGACAGGCAAATACTTCTGAGTGAAAACGAGGAGTCTTCCAAAGGAAGAGGAAAAGAATCAATTCTTGCTGACAGCCTGGAAGCTTTTATAGGAGCTCTTTATATTGATAAAGGGATAAATTTTGCAAGCCAATGGTTTTTAGGTAAGTTTGAAGACAGTATTGAAGAAAAGACTGATAACCCAAAAATATCAGACTATAAGACCTACCTTCAAGAAATAATTCAAGCAGACTACAATAAGTTAGTAAAATATAACATTGAAAAATCAGAAGGACCTGACCATAATAAAATTTTTTATTCAATGGCTGTTTTAGATGATAAAATTATTGGTAAAGGTTCAGGAAAAAGCAAAAAAGATTCAGAGCAGGAATCTGCTAAAAATGCATTAAAGATGCTGTATGATTTAAAGATATAGAAATATGCTATTGAGTAGGTAAAAAATTGTTTTTGAAAAACATCACCCTCAGGGGTTTTAAATCCTTTGCAAATAAAAGTCAATTAATTTTTGAACGAGGGATCAGTGTAATTGTTGGTCCGAATGGCAGTGGCAAGAGTAATGTTGCTGATGCTATTTCATGGGTCCTTGGAGAACA
>MFGW01000065.1:0-5667 GCA_001780385.1 Candidatus Fischerbacteria bacterium RBG_13_37_8
TGAGCGCTTATGCCCCAGTCCCCAGTCCCTATTCCCCAGTCCCCATTCCCTATTCCCTAGTCCCCAGTCCCCATCCCTAGTCCCCAGTCCCCAGTCCCTAGTCCCTTCTTATGGTTGCTAGTATTGTGTACCATTGATTTGCATCCGGATGTTCCGGTGCCAATTCGATAGCTCGGGAGAGTAATTGGTCAGCTTTTGCTTTATTTTTTTTATTATTCCAGTATACGGAACCAAGGAATGCCATGATTTCAGCATTATCGGGATTTAACGTTAAATATTGTTCCCACAATTCTATTGCTTTATCTATTTTCGATTGCAGGTAATATATTTTTGCAAGATTTGCAATTGCACTACTACTATTAGGAGCGAGCTTAAGTCCTTTTTCAATAAGTTGGCGTGCTTCATCCAATTTTTGTTGTTGTAGCAAATAGAGAGATTCTGCAAAATAAATGTCAGCGCTTTGCAAATTTTTCTTTTTAATTTCTTCAATGACAGCAGTAGCTTTATCGAGTTTATTAGTATTTACATAGATATTAATCAGGTGGGCATAGGCTCTTGGATTGACTGGATTAATTGATAGTGCTTTCAGCAGGTATTTTTCAGATTCATCGTGTTTTCCCATGTTTTTATAGATGGAGGCAGCCGTGACGAGAAGTGAGTCATTATTTGGATATATTTCTATTGCTTTAAGGATATAGGTAAGCGCTTCATTTAATCTGCCCATGTACATGTAGCATTCGGACATCCCGGAGAGTGCTGGGCCATTTTCTTTATCTTTCTGCAAAATTTCTTCAAGAATTACCATTGCTTCATTAAAGATGCCTTTTTGGAAAAGGGATTCAGCGACGGATAATTTTTTAAGAAGGTAGATTACATTTTTAGGATCCGGGATAGAGGCTGGTTTATTAAAAGATGGCGCAGTGGATGCATAACCGAGGCTTTTCAATTTTTCTTTAATGGAGGAATCTGCTTCTGTAGAAGAGTAGTATTGTTTGATATCCCAGGGTTCAATGGGTTGTTTTTTGAAGAATTGGAGTAATGATTTTTCGAACTTTTGAGGTAATTCTTTTTGTTTATCGAAGAGATTATTTTTTTCTGCCGGGTCTTTATCAAGGAAGTATAATTCAGATGAAGGTGCTTTGATGTATTTTGTATTATTCTGGACGATAGCGAAGAGGTGAGACCAGCGGTAGGTGTAGAACGGCATGAAAGTTTCAAGAAAGAATATTCTATCGGGGTAAGTATTGGTTTCTGAGGGATTAGAGATGAGAGGGAGCAATGATTTACCTTCGAGGTATTGAGGCAGGGGGATGGAAAGGTAATCAAGAAGAGTAGGTACGATATCAACGAGGCAGACGTTTTCGTTGAGTTTCAATGGTTTTTGTTGAGGAATTTTTATAAAGAAAGGTACTTTAACGGTGCTGTTATACAGGAATATACCATGTTTTTCTTCTTCATGATCATTTAATCCTTCACCGTGATCGCCTGCGACAATAATAACAAGTTTGTCTTTATTATATTTTTTATAGAGACAGGAGAGCAATTCGCCAATGAAGTAATCCATGTATGCAATTTCGCCGTCATAGGGTTTATCTTTATATTTTTCTGAGTAAGGATCGGGGGGATTGTATGGAAAGTGTGGATCGAAGTAATGAATCCAGAGCAGGAAGGGGGATTGTGATTTTTGTATCCAATCGCATGCACTGCTGGTTGTTGTTTCTGCATGCCGTTCGACAGCAATGTTTCCGCCAGACCAGTATTTATTCAAGTCATCATAGGTATCAAAACCCTGGTTCAAACCATAGTGCGCATTTAAAATAGTGGAACTGACGAAAGCTGCCGTATTATAGTTTTTCTTTTTCAGGAATTCGGCGATTGTTTCGATAGATTTTCTTAATTGAAAGATATCATTATCATGCACATTATGAGTTTGAGGATAGAGACCGGTGAGAATAGATGCATGGGAGGGGAGTGTCATAGGGGAAGGCGTGTAAGCATTTAGGAAGGTAACTGATTTAGCGGCAAGGGCATCTATATTAGGAGTTTCGATAGTTTTATAACCATAGAAACCGATATGATCGGCTCTCACCGTGTCAAGCGTAATCAATATAATATTCGGTGGTTGCGTTTCAGCCAGCAGTGGTACTGTAAAAAGGATTATAGTGCAAATGGAGAAAAAACATAGCCAAATATATTTGAATATCATAAATGATAGTTTCTTCATTTTTTTGTGCCTTTTAAAAATATTGTAGGTTAAGCTTTTAATTTAGTGGTGAATTCGATAGTTTTTTTTATAAGGGATTCAAGCAATTCTTGTGTTTTTGGATTATTCAAGGAGCCATCTGGGAGTATGGCGGTATCTGCTGGACCAATAAGTACTTGAGGTTGCGGTACGATGTAGACATTCAGTGCTGTTAATATTTGTCGAAGATGATTTTGACCTCGAACAGTGCCATAGATACCGGATGAGACGCCGAAAATAACTGCTACTTTTTTACTCAAGGAATTGTTGGTACGGGTAAGCCAATCGATAGCATTTTTGAGTGCACCTGAGATAGAATGGTTATATTCAGGAGAAGCTATGATTACTATATCGGCGTTCTCCACGAGGTCTTTTAATTTTTTTACCGGTTCTGGCAAGCCATATTTATCTTCGATATCGCCATCATAGAGAGGAAGGGCAAGTTCTTTAAGGTCTGCTTCAAGAACGTCGATGCCGTGTTCTGCGGCAATTTTTTTTGCGATCTGAAGTACTTTACGGTTATAGGAATCTTTTCTTAAACTACCGGAAAGTGCTATGGCTTTTAATTGAGACATAATGGGCTCCCTATTTCATTGATTTTATATGACTTTCAGGATACACCTTCTTGCTGTCTTTCATGTAAATCGAACCCATGATTGCTTTCGCAGCTTTTTTATAATCTGCGGATAAGGTCGAAAGTTCACTGGCAATCGTAAAATTATGACCGGTTGAGGTAACTGCTACTATTGAAATTGACATAATCGGAAATTTGCGTACCGAACCGTACCTGTCTTCTGAAATGATGTATCCTCTTTTTTGATCTTCGCGGTTATAAAATAGTGGTATTAATTTATCAAAATAATCAATAATTTTTGAGCACAATAAATCAGCTTTATCGAGGTTCGTAATAACAATAAAATCATCACCTGCAATATGACCCGGAAATGTATCTTCGGAACCATATTTATCAATGACATCCCTTATAATATCTCCTGTTTGTTTGATAACCCCGTCAGCTTTTGCATACCCGTAAACATCGTTATATGATTTCAGATTATCGACATCAAGATAACACATTACAAATGGAATAAAGAGTTTAAGACGCCTGGTGATTTCTTTTTCAATAGCAGGACCTCCCGGTAAAAAGGTAGTAGGACTTGCCGTAAGTTCATTTTCAATTCTCTGGAGTATTCCTTCTATTCTAATGCCAAGTTCGAGTGAATCAAATGGTTTCACGATATAATCTTCGATTCCGAGTTTTAAAGCTTTAATTCTGTCGCGGGGTTGTCCTTTTGCTGAAAGGAATACGACAGGGATACGCGATGTGTGTATATGTGATTTTAATTTTTCAGCAATTTCAAATCCATCGAGTCCGGGGAGCATAATATCGAGTAAAATTAAATCAGGAGTTTTCCTTTTCAACAGGAGAAATGTTTCTTCAGCATCGGATGCCTCTACCACTTCAAATCCGAGATAGGTTAATGATTCTTTGCAGATTGTTCTCACGTTTGCATCGTCATCAACAATTAAGATGCTTTTTTTATGAAGGCTGCTTGACGGTTTAATAAGGAAATTAACTGCTTCAAGAAATTTTTTTGGATCGAGCGGTTTTTTCATGTAGAAGGCTGCGCCGGCATGGTACATTTTTTCATCTTCTTCGATGACGGATAATATTAAAATAGGGATATTACGTGTTTCCGGGTCATGTTTTAGGATTTCCATAATTTGCAAGCCGTAGATATCAGGCAATTTTAAATCCATGGTAATAAGATCTGGATGATGTTCCCGTGTTTTATTAATTGCTTCCTGACCATTTTCAGCAATCATGACCTGGAAATTATGTTCCATGAGCAAGGCTTTCAGAGCATAGGAAGTGGAGGTGTCATCTTCCACGACAAGGATTGTATAATCGCTTTTCGGAGGTTTCATTTTTATTTTTTCTTCAAGAGCGACGGGTACAGGCAAAGCTACATTTTTAATATTGGTAGGCAATGTGAAGATAAATGTTGCTCCATGACCGTAGGTGCTTTCTGCCCATATTTTTCCACCATGAGCTTCAATGATGCTACGGCAGACTGCAAGACCAAGTCCTGTACCTCCCACGGTGCGTTCATCGGTATATTTAAGCGTTTCGAATTTATCAAATATTTTTTCCAGGTCTTCAGTTTTAATACCCTGACCGCTGTCTTTTACTGATACGGCAACATAAGAAGGAAATACACGCGGGATAAATATTTCGACAGTAATGGCGCCATTTTCAGGAGTAAATTTTATTGCGTTCGATAGTAGATTATTCATTACCTGTGAAATACGATTAGGATCAGATTCAAAGGGAGGCAATTCAGCAAATGATTTAAAATCAACCGTGATATTCTTTTTTGCATATAAAGGTTCGAACCTGTCTACGGATGATTTTATAAGTTGCGGTAACACGATAAATTCCTTCGTCATTTCCATTTTGCCTTTTTCAAATTTAGAAAGATCAAGAATATCATCGATAATGAGATGCAGACGGTTGCAATTATCTACGGCAAGCTCGAGATATCTTTTTTGTTTATCGGTTAATTTTCCTACTATTTCTTTATTGACCATATCAAGAGCTCCGGAAATACTGGTAAGCGGCGTCCGGAGTTCATGCGAAATTACCGAAAGAAATTCTTCCTTTTTTTCTTCCATCTCTTTTTGAATAGTGATATCACGCAGTACAATTACCGTTCCGATACTTTCATTCGATGAACTGAAAACAGGACATATTATGGAATGATATGTCCTGTCATAAATACGCAACATTTCATCCATGATTGGAATACCCGGCACCTTTTTTTCAAAACCGAAAAGATGATGATAAGGATAAAAACCTAATTTTTCCTGCAGATATTCAACAGTGATTTGAATTTCTGCTTTAGGCAGACGCAGCATTTTTCTGGCAGCGCTGTTTATAACAATAATTTCATTATTCCGGTCAAGCATAATAATGCCATCTGCCATGCTTGATAAAATAGATTCATACACACGCTTTTGTCCTTCCATCACCTGGCTTACGCGGTTGATTGTCTCTGCTGTCTGGTTTGCCAATATGTTGAGTATTTTTTTGTCATCTTCCGTAAATGGCGTATCTTCAAATCGCATCAAACTGATTAAACCGGTCAATGTGTCATTCGAATGAAGAGGTACATCGAGATCTGAATGTAAATTAATATTAAGATTCTCCAGGTCAACCTCTCCAATTTTTAAATTAAGGTCTAATTTGCTTTCATCAATTTTCATTCCGACAGATTTATTATATTTTTCCAGGATAGATTCTTTTAACTGGTTGAGTATATCGTGTGAAAGCAATCGTTCTGATTCTATTCTTAAATGAATGATATTATCGGATTCCGTAATCATTGCCAGCACATCATATTTAAATATTTTTGAAAGAGATT
>MFGW01000065.1:5703-5926 GCA_001780385.1 Candidatus Fischerbacteria bacterium RBG_13_37_8
TCGAACTTAATTTATGAGCCAGTTCGTAGAAAAGAGTAAGCGCTTGCAAACGTCTTTCTAATTCATCCTTCAATGATTCGAGTTCGCGGTTTCTCCGTTCTATTTCTCTTATATTAATAATTTCATCTGATATGTTTTCAATAAGCAGTACTCCTCCCTGGTACTGCTGTTCGGTAAAGAAAGGAGTAAAATGAATTTTCAGGTGCTTATCCACATTTTCAGT
>MFGW01000065.1:5966-6937 GCA_001780385.1 Candidatus Fischerbacteria bacterium RBG_13_37_8
TTGGCGTGCCTGCAGGGATTTTAATGAGGATTCTTTTATTTTTGTAAGTTCTTCAGTTTGTTCTGGTTGTATCAGCAAGGTATTTATTGCAAAAAGTATATTACTGACAAGATCCTCGAGCCGGGTTTTGGCAAGAAAAAAATTTGATTTTAATTTGCTGAGTCGTAGTTCGTCTTCTAGCGCCATGCCAGAAACAGCTATGATCGGCAGGTCACAAAAAGTCGGATCTTCGCGCAAGTACTGGCAAAGCCGGTATCCATCAATTTTTGGCATGAGAATATCAAGAATTACCAAATCCGGAATTTCAGTTTTTATCTTTTTAAGTGCTTCAGCGCCGTCATATGCTGTAATAATGGTAAATCCTTCTTTCCCTAATTCTGATTTTAATAATGAAACAATGTTTTCATCATTGTCTGCTATTAAGATTTTATACTTTCTCATACATGAATCCCATGAATTGTGCTATACATTGCGGCTCATTTGTTCTGCTTGCTTTAAAAATTCTGCATTTTTTGAATCTGTTTCCTGGATAATTCTTGAAATAATAGTGCTATTTTTGGAAAAAGTATTGGTACATTCAACAATATCAGCGGAAAGATCCAGCATTTTTTGTAAACTGTCCCTCTGACGAACAATGCTTTCATTTATCACATTCATAAGCGAAGCAATTTTTTCTACAGAAGTTAATACATCTTTGTGTCCCTTCGTATGATCGGTAAGACTTGCTTTTACCAGGTGAGAAAGCGTTTTCACTTCAGCGCTTGAAACATCTATTTCCTGGTAGGCAGTGCTAAGATCTGTTACTGAATTGGCTATGTTTTGCGTCATGTCTGCAATTCGTTCCATGGCTTCTGTTATTTGTTTACTGCCTCGGCTTTGCTCTGATGTAGCATTTGAAATACGCTGAACAGTTTCAACCACATTTTTTACATTCGAAAGAATATCTTTCAATGATTGACCTGCTTTTGATG
>MFGW01000065.1:6971-7520 GCA_001780385.1 Candidatus Fischerbacteria bacterium RBG_13_37_8
ACTGCTCATTGCCATGCGGGTATCTTGTGTAAATCTCTGTATTTGATTCAGCAAATTCTTGATTTCTTTTGTTGAATTGGCAGTTTTTTCGGCAAGATTCTTGATCTCATTTGCTACGACAGCAAAGCTTCTTCCATATTCACCAGCCTGGGATGCAAGAATTGATGCATTCAGTGATAATAAATTTGTTTGTTCAGTAATATCTTTAATTACCAGCAATATTTTTGCCACTGCTTCTGTTTTATCGATAAGTATATCGATACTTTGTGACGTAAGCTCGACTGATCTTTTAATATCATTAATACTTTCTATTGTCCTCAATACATATTCGCTCCCGGTCTCTGCACTTTTCATGGTATTAGTCGATATTTGCTGTGCATCCTTGGAATTAGCTTCGACCTGTCTTATGGCATAATCCATTTCTGAAGTTGATGCGACGATTTCATTCACGCCTGAAGAAAGTTCATCAATACTGCCGCTGACAGATATTATTGCAGTGGCAATTTGCTTGGTACTTGCTGAATTCGTTTCAACATAGCCTATTAATTT
>MFGW01000065.1:7535-9149 GCA_001780385.1 Candidatus Fischerbacteria bacterium RBG_13_37_8
CAGTTGTTCAATCGATGCCTGTATTTCAAAAATAAATCCCGAACTAATTTCTGAAGCATGACTTAGTTCAGCAATATTTTCAAGAATTACCTGCATTGCCTGTTTTGCCCTGTTTATAATGCCTATCATTTCATCTGAGTGCAATGCCTGATTTTTGATGCCATCATACATGGTCGTAGATTCATTCTTTATAATATTCATCATTGCTTTAATACTGGAGGTTGATTCTGCTAATCCTTTAATAGTTTCATCACTGCGTTGTATCAGTTGATTTGTCAGGGATGCTATTTCTGCAATTTCATCCCTGCCATATATTTTCAAGGGGTGTATATGAGGTTCCTTGCGATGAATTGCTTTTAGAGTAGTGATTATCGCATTTAAATTCTTTACAACACTTGATTTCATTACCAGGTAATGAATAAATATGAAGAGCGCAATAAAAATAAGTATGAATAAAGGCAAGAAGAGCGTGTTCATCTTTTGTAATGTGAGTAAATGCGGCGCATTGATGGTCACTTCAATTCCACCAGTAAATTCCTTGTTGTCAGATTTCGAAAATCCATAGATTAGTTTGACCTGCTGATTGTTTTTAAAAAAGAGAATTGAAGGTTCTTCGATACTTTGCGCTGCAACCGAGAGTAACTCTGTTTCCATTATTTTGCCGGCGCCAGCTATATTGGAAGCAATAATATTTCCTTTGCTTTCAAAAACTTTTACAGATGAATAAAATGCCGGAAACGTCAATGAAGAAACTATTTGTTGTGCCTGGGAAGTTTGTCCCATTTCAAAGGAATTCTTTATTTCAGCAATGCCATCCTTCGCTATCGCTGAGAAATATTTTGCATGATCACTCCCCACTAATTGCAAATTCTTTTCGTACGCTTTTATTATGATAAACCATAATGCTATCATGCATAGAATATAAAGAAGTAATGAAATTAATATAGTTCTTTGATTTATTCGCATAACGCTGCTATCCTTTTATAAATTTGTTATAGTTCTTTATACCCCTATATTTTATCAACGAGGCTCTCCTTTGAGCATGGAAATAATATGGGGTATTAATTCTTTAATTGCATCAAATGATTCCTGGACTGCTTTCGGATTCCCCGGAAAATTAATAATAAGAATCTTGTTCTTTATTCCCGCAACTGCTCTTGATAATAATGCAGACGGATATGTTTCGGCGCCTTTCATCCTCATTAATTCTGCTACTCCAGGAATTTCTTTTTCAATGAGGTTTCTTGTTATATCCGGAGTATAATCTTTATACCCAATGCCCGTTCCTCCCACCGTAGCAATAAACGATAAATTATCACTCGCTAAATATACGTTGAGATGCTTCTCTATCTGTTCTTTATCATGTGGAGTGATTACTTTGGATATTATTTCAAAATTTTCTTCTGTTAATAACCGCATAAGTAATTTACCTGAAGTATCTTCTTTTTGTCCCGTAGCACATGAATCATTTATGGTAATAATTACTGCTTTATACATAGGCAATGATCCCTTTCTATCATGAGTAGGTACATTGTTTCATAATACCATTACCTCAAACGTTCTATAGGATACATTATAAACATAAATATAGCAATGCTTTGCCGTGTGAGTGAA
>MFGW01000065.1:9229-10318 GCA_001780385.1 Candidatus Fischerbacteria bacterium RBG_13_37_8
TTTTATTAAATTCCTCGGTACGGCAGGAGCACGCTTTGTCGTTACCACTCAATTGCGCGCTTCTGGTGGAATATGGGTAAGTATCGATAATACAAATATTTTAATAGATCCCGGTCCGGGCAGTCTCGTCAAAATCCTCAATAGTAAACCAAAATTAAATCCAGCATCCCTCGATGCAATTTATATCTCGCATCGTCATATCGATCATTGCAACGACGCAAGTATTATGATAGAAGCGATGACACAAGGAGGTACAAAAAAACGCGGCATGCTGTTCCTCCCGGCAGATGTTCTGGATGAAGGCGGCGCAATTTTTCCTCATACACTTGATTATTTGTCAACAACACCCGTTATTTTAAAAGAAAATGGCTCCTATACGGTCAATACTATCACCCTTACTACTCCTGTTAAACATATACATACCGTCGATACTTACGGGTGCATCATTAAAAATGACCACATCAGCATAGGATATATTGCTGATACCGCTTATTTCGCATCGCTTGCACAGGCATATCCTTGCGATGTGCTGATTCTGAATGTAGTGTTGACTGATAATGCCTACAACATCCAACATTTATCTGTTATAGATGCTGAAAAATTAATTGAAGTAACCACCGCCAGAGTGATTGTCCTGACTCATTTTGGTATGCGATTACTCCGCGCAAAACCATGGCTTGTTGTCGAAGAAATGAAACAAAAATACCATAAAGAAATAATTGCAGCAAGCGATGGCATGCGATACGAATTGGGGACTGGGGACTAGGGACTGGGGACTAGGGACTGGGGAATGGGGAATGGGGACTGGGGACTAGGGACTGGGGACTAGGGACTAGGGACTGGGGACTAGGGAATGGGGAATGGGGACTGGATGATGCGAAGCCACCACTAACCTTTGACTTATTACATTTGGCTATCTTTTCAATAATTTTATGCAGGGAGATTCCATGCTCGGACGCCGTATAAATTCGGTGCCGCATTCAGGATGGAATGATTGTGCAGTTGCAGTTACTAAGGGAACACATATACAATCACAAAAATCAAGATTTTTTTTCTTGAATGCCAGCCACAAGGGATCAACATCATGAT
>MFGW01000065.1:10324-21376 GCA_001780385.1 Candidatus Fischerbacteria bacterium RBG_13_37_8
TAATCCCTTCCTTTGAAAACTCCGTATGTATGGTAAAATGCAATAATCTGCAACCAATTTTCCATGAAAGAAAGGCACTTTCATAACTGTTTTTCATGTGCAATTCTTTCCTGAGAATCTCTGCAATATGTTGTCCCGTGGTGATTGAAATAGCAGTGAGTAACTGTTTTGCCTTTTCATTTCCGTATTCGGAATTCAGGATTTCATACGTTGCAAAAAGATACTGTATGAGAAAATGAAAATATTTCCTGGTTTGCTCACCCCTGGGAATATAAGAAGATGCTATTTTTGCAAGAATACTCATCTATAGTTTCAAACGTTGAAATTCTTCAATGGTCGTAAATCCTTTTTGAATTTTTTCAATGCAAACTTCATGAAGACCTTTAAAACCTTGTTTTAATGCATGCTGAACAATCCTGCTGTCAGGTTCATCTTGTACAATCATTGATTTAAGTGCAGGAGTAAGTTTCAGTGATTCAAAAAGAGCTATTCTGCCGTTATAACCAATAAAATTACACGTTTCACATCCTTTTCCTTCGAATATCTGTAATGTTGCAGCTTCTTTTTTCGAGAAACCCATATGTTGGAGGATAGAGGGTGAAATAGGAGTAATTTCTTTACATTTATCACATATTTTTCTTACCAACCGCTGATTAATTATATATGATATACTTGAAGCTAATAATACATTTGGAACACCTAAATCACGCAATGCCGTTATTACTTGTCCGCATGACGAAGCATTAAAATCAGAAATGATTATTGCACGCGATGCAATTTTTAACGCCTGCACCGTTACTTCTACGGAAGGCATATCTGAAACATAGATACAATCAGGATCTGATTGCAATAGACTGTTTAAACCAGTTAAATAATCAAAACCGGCAGAGGGATTTATTTCCGACTGGTGCACATTTTCAATCTTTTGCTGAATAGGCGCTTCAAGTGTAAAGATTTTTTTATTCGTTTTTGATAAATCCTTCAGTATGGCATATTCAGTTGTCACCGTCCCATTCATGAGAGGACCGGAAATAATTATCATGCCAGGATTTTCAAGCGCTAATTTTAATTCGGTGTACTGATCCGTGGATAATCCTATCTGGTCTAAATCCTTTAAAAATTCACTGATATTAATTATTTTAACTGAAATGCTTTCTCCGTTAATACTGGGAAAAGTAATTATATTCATTTGAAAACGGTTAGTTTGCAATTTCATAACCAGCTTGCCTGATTGTGGGAGTTGATTAATGGATGAATCCATGTGAGCTAATTTTTTAATTGCTTCGATTAAAGGAATTTGATGTTTTTTAGAGAATTGTTTTACTTTATACAGAATTCCATCTATTCTAAAACGGATGGAAATTTCAATGTCTGAACTTTCAATGTGTATATCTGAGGCATTTCGTTTAATAGCACTCATGAATAATTTTTGTATAAAGCTATTATAATCAATAGATTCTTCGACAAAGAGAGGTTTTGTTTCTTCGCGGCGGTGTAAATTTTGTAATAAAGCAACTATTTCATCGGAATCATAGAAAAAAGGAACAGGATGACATGCTAATTTTTTAGCGATAAGTTCCCATGTGGCGATATCATTTCGATGCACCATGGCAACAGGCTGGAAGGTACGTTTTCCTGCTTCTGAAGCTTGAAAAAATGGTATTATTTTGCGTGCCACACAAAATTGAGCGCCTAGTTTTTCAATAGCGGGTAAATTTATATGTTGTATGGTAAGTTTTTCCGGAGGAGGGTCATTTTGAAGTTTCAGGAAATAATCAAGCACTTCGGTTTCGATATTGCCGAGTTCGACAAATAATTCTCCTAATTTTTTACCCGTCTGCGATTGTATAGCAAGAGCAGTAAGGAGTTGTTCGGTGCTGAGCAGGTGTGCTCTAACGAGTATTTCTCCTAATTTTTCCTTGCTGCTCTTCAAGGATTCACGTTCAGCTTGTATTTCCCTGGGTGCATATTTCCAGAAACGCTCTTTATATTCATCGGATGCATTACAAAAACATTGCAGGCAATAAGGACATAATTTAGTAGGATTCTTTGGATCGCACGAACACCACACTGAAGTGGAGGAATCGAACTCTCCTAAACAATTAAAACATTGTACCACATATTCTTCCGGCACCGTTTTCTCCGCAAGGTAATTGTAATATTATAATTCTACTTGTCTTATTTTGCAACAGGTAGAATTCAGTTCAACAGATTAGAAGGTAAAGGTAGAGGTTGAGGTATACCTATACCTCTTCTATACCTATACCTTTTTATTTTTTACTATTGATTTTTGTTGAAAAAAAATGTATTATGTAGTATTTAAGAAAAGCGGAGTTAATATGGAGCTTCCAGCGGGGAAGCTTAAAATATTTAAACAAAAAAAACAAAAAATACCTTGAAAGGAGTAAGATAGATGAATGTTCTGGGTCTTCACTATCTGCTGGAATTGAAGGATTGCAACCCTCAGATTTTGGACGACCTGGAGACAGTCCAGGAAATTTTGCTGGATGCAGCCAGAAAATCACAGGCTACTATTATCGATTATTCCTTCCGTAAATTCTCCCCCCAAGGCATTAGTGGAATTATCATTATTGCCGAATCCCATTTCTCAATTCATACATGGCCAGAGTACGGGTATGCTGCAATTGATATCTTTACCTGCGGCGAAGTTATGGATCCTCTAAGCGCTGTCGGGTATATCATTGAAAAATTCCAAAGCAAAAATCCTTCTTTTCTTAAAATGAAACGCGGCCTCATGTCTATTCCCTTTGAATCCCTTTCCCATCAATTGTCGTTAGATGCACATCCTCCCGAAGATAAAGAAATATGTGAACGGTTCTTCCTCGATTTTATTACCCCGTCATCAGCTCATCTCATTAAAGCAAAAAAAATATTGTTCTCCGCAAAAACCAAATACCAGGAAATTGAAATATTTGATACGATCGCTTTCGGTAAATGCCTTTTATTGGACGGAAGAATGCAATCTGCTGAATTAGATGAATTTATTTATCATGAAGCTCTGGTGCATCCCGCTATGATTACTCATGGTAATCCGCAATCAGTTCTTGTTATTGGTGGCGGTGAAGGAGCTACACTTCGGGAAACCCTTAAATATTCTTCCGTGAAACGCTGCCTGATGCTTGATATTGATCAACAAGTTGTCGAAGCAAGCAGAATATTTCTCCCACGCTGGAATAATGGCGCTTTTGAAGATGACCGCACTGAAATTATCTACGTCGATGCACGTGAATACCTCGAAACTCATTCAGAAAAATTTGACGTGATCCTCATTGATATCACTGAACCAATTGAACATACTCCTGCACATTATCTCGTTACACAGGAAATGTATAAACTTATACAACAACACTTAAATGAAGGCGGCATTATGGCTCAACAGGCAGGCAGTACCTCTATTTCTGAATTGCAGATTTTTGCATCCCTGTATAGAACAATTGCTTCAGTTTTTACCACTGCACGTACCCTCTCCCTTCAAATACCGTCTTTTTCTTTGCCGTGGGGTATTATCCTCGCTTCTGATGTAAAAGATCCATTAAAAATTAAAGCAAACCAGGTGAATAAAAAAATACAGAAAATTTTTAGCTCGGATTCTCTAAAATATTATAGTGGTGAAGTGCATGCAAGTATGCTGGTACAACCTGCTTATTTCAAGGAATCGCTTTCCAAACAAGGAAAAATTATTTTTGACGACGAACCTCTTGATTATACTTCATTCGATTATGCTATAGAAATTTATTGAGCAAAAATAATATTAGGGACACTCACCTATTTTTTTTAAAAAAAATAGGTGAGTGTCCCTAATATTATGTTACTTTTATCTTGACATTTTTGCAAAAGTCGAATATACTATAATACTATAAAAAATAAAGTAATACTGGGGGTGTATTTAATTTGGCCGGCATTATAATTCAAGATGGCGAATCGCTTGAAAACGCTCTGAAACGATTTAAACGTAAAGTTCAGGAAGAAGACATAATCAAAGAAATAAAAAAGCATTCGTATTATTTAAAACCGGGTGAGCGAAGAAGAGCAAAAGAAGCGTTAGCAAGAAAAAGATTAAGAAGAAAAATGAGAAGAACCCAGGGTATGTAATAGCATACCTGTAATAAGGAATTTAAGTTATTTTCTTTTTATTGAAGAGAGTCTTTTAAGGCGGCGCACGATTATTTTTTCAAATCCTTTGCCAGCGGGCAGGTATAATTTTAGGGATTTAAGGGAATCAGGAAGGCAATCCATGGAAGTGGTTTTTTCGTCAAAATCATGTGCATATAAATAATCTTTTCCATAGCCCAAATGTTTCATGAGGGAAGTAACAGGATTTCTTAGATGCAAGGGGACTGGTTCATTTACTGTATTTTTCACTGCTTCTAATGCTTTTCCATAGGCAGTGTAGACCGCGTTGCTTTTAGGAGCGGCAGCAAGATATATTGCTGTTTGAACAAGGGCAAGAATTCCTTCAGGATTTCCGAGAAAATGAACTGCTTCTTTAGCGGCTATTGCAAGAGACAGTGCTCGTGGATCAGCATTTCCAATATCTTCTGATGCAACTCGTATTAATCTTCGTGCGAGATAAAGAAGATCAGCACCTCCTTCGATCATCCTTGTCAGCCAATAAATTGAAGCATCTATATCACTGTTTCGAATGCTTTTATGAAGTGCAGAAATTAAATTATAAAATTCCTCCCCTTGTTTATCAAAAAGAATTATTTTTTTCTGTTCCAGTTCTTTTAAAAAATCGAGGGATATTTCTTTAATTTCTTTTTGAGAGGAAAGTATATATTCTACTGCTAATTCAAGAATATTCAATGCTTTACGGGCATCGCCGTCACTTAAGATTACCATAAAATGAAGGGCATTTTCTGCTATGGTAAATCCTGTTTTACCGTAGCCCTGTTCTTCATTAGAGAGTGCACGGATGATAATGCATTTAATATCATCTGGAGTAAGAGGAGTGAGGGTATATACTTTTGTTCGTGAAAGAAGCGCTGGAATTACTTCGAATGAAGGATTTTCAGTTGTTGCGCCTATAAAAGCAATGGCGCCTTTTTCAATATAAGGGAGAAAAGCATCCTGCTGAGCTTTATTTAGTCTATGAACTTCATCAATAAGAAGAAGCAATTTTCGGGCATGAGTTCTATTAATATTTGAGTACTTATGCATAAGTTGCTTAATTTCTTTAATACTGCCAAGCACTGCGGAATAAGGAACAAAAAGCATGTTGTGCATTTTTGAAATAATGAATGCTAATGTTGTTTTTCCGATGCCGGGAGGTCCCCATAGTATCATTGAAGGGATTTTACCTTTTTCTATTAATTGTTTGAAAGGTTTTCCGGGTGCCAGGAGATGATTTTGTCCTACGAATTCTGATAAGGTTTTGGGACGCATTCTATCTGCAAGCGGCGCATTATTTTGTGCAGATTTTGTATTCTCGTCAAAAAGAGTATTTTGATGATAGGAAGAAGGATCAATAGTCATCACCTTTATTATATCACTGAGCTTAAATTAGAGGCAAGCGGCAATTTTAATTGACTTTTAAACGAGCAATGAAATATAATGATATCTGTTATAATTATGTCAGAAGAAAATAAGGAAAAAACTTATAAAGTTGTTGACAAGAGATTTCAAGAAAAGGAAAGCAATGCTGAACCGATTCCATCAAGTAATATCATCCCTCCTTTAGAACAATTATCAATTAAGGATAGATTTATTGTGCTTATTTCATCACTTATGCAAAGTGCGCTTATCTATCTTGGTGAAGAACCTGAACCTGTTACCAAGGAAAAGAAATTGGATTTAAACGAAGTGAGAAATACTATTTCTATGATTGAGATGTTAAAGGAAAAGACAAGAAATAATCTTGAAAAAGATGAGCAGGATTTCCTGGAGGGAGTTATATATACTTTGAAAATGAAATATTTAGAAAAATCAAAAATCAAATGAAGCATTTTTCAGGCGCTTATAATAATTTTCTATTGCTGTGGCTTGTATTTGTGCTGTTATTTTCGCTAAGTGTTTTTTCGCAGGAAATTATTGAATTAGCGCCTCCTGAACAACAGGAAACAACTCAACCTCCCGGTTCCGAAGACTCAATCAAGGAAGTAGTGTCGGTTAAAACTCGTTCTTACCAGGATATTGAAACCTTATGGGTGCATTTTCTTGATCAGTCAAATAGAAATGAATGGAGTATGGCTTTTGAAAGACTTAGCAGGATTAAGCAGCTCCAACAAGAAATGGATATATATACCCTGCCAGAATTAAGCCTGCCTCTTGTTGCCAAGGGCGCGGAACTTTTACGCAAAAATGAAATAGAGTTAGCGCTTCAATGTTTTTCCTTTGCAATAGAATTGGATTCTACTAATCTTGATGCTTATTTGGGAATAACAAAAACTTATTTCAAAAAAGGTGCCCCGGGTATCTCCAAAGGAATTATTCATTTATTATCAAATATTAAAGGAAGAACAGTAACAATATTTTCCACCATTCAATTAATAATCGATGTAGTGAAAAAATTATTTGTCATCATTTTGTTTGTATCAATGGCATTCGGACTTATCCTTATGATTAAATATTCAAGCTTATTTCTGCATGATGTCCAGGAAGCATTGAGTGATAAATTTAGTGCCAAATATATTCTTCCTATAGGAATGCTAATTTTATTTGCACCTCTTGTTTTATTTATAGGATGGGCATGGGTATTTATTTTCTGGCTGATAGTTTTTTGGCGCTATAGCAGCGGCAAAGAAAAATTTATGATCACATTGTTTATGATTGGATTATTTATTTGGACGCCTTTTATTAAAATTGCTGATAAAATTCAGCAAGCCTGCATGAATTCTGAAATAAAAGCGTATCATGGAGCTCTCTATGAAAAACTTAATCCTAATACATTAAAAGGTCTCCAATATGAAATAATGCAGCATAAGGATAATGTAAAAGCTACCCTGCTTCTTGCAAGCCTATTGAAAAAGAAAGGAGATTTTGATAGTGCAATTAAGCTTTATGATGGCATATTGAAAGAAAATGAAAATAATATTGAAGCACTTAATAATTTAGCCAATACCTATTATCAGCTTGACATGCAGGATAATGCGACAAAATACTATGAAAAAGCTATTGATTTAAAACCGGATGATGCAACACTTGTGTATAATTACAGTCTTGCAGTAAGGTCACAATTTAATTTTACCAAGGCGGATGATTTAATGAAGAGGGCGCAAACATTGGACCTAAATCTTATTCTTTTTTATGAAGCACGGCCTCCTGATAAAAAAGGAATTGTCGAATTTACATTAACCCCGGCAAATCTTGTGCGCTTAATAATGGAAAAGACTCCTTATTACAAAAATCCCTTGAAAATAATAATACCTTTTATGAATAATGTTACAGTTATATTGATAATAATGTTATTATTGCTTCGCTGGCAAGGAAAAAAATTTTATTATGCAGAAAAATGCACAAGTTGTGGTATTGCTTATTGCAAGCGGTGTCAGCCAGTGGAGAAGCAGCACAAATATTGCAGTCAATGTCTGCATTTATTCGTTAAAAAAGATGGCGTGGCTCAAGCAAGTAAAAGAGAAAAAATGGATTATATTGAGAAACAGCGAAAAAAACATCATATCTTTTCCTATGCATTAAGTTTTTTAGCACCTGGCAGCGGCAGTCTTTATCTTGAATCAATATTTTCAGGCGTTATTGCAATGACACTTTGGGCTTTTTTATTATCAATGACCTTTTCACATTATTGGTCTATCAAACCTATTATTGAAACTGAATTTAGCAAGTGGTTATCATTTGGTTCTGTTATTTTTCTTGCAATATATTATGTAGTTTATAATATTGGATATTTATTAACACCGAGGAAATCTGCGTAATGGCATTTGAAGGAACATTAGAAACATTTAGTATTGCTGATATTTTACAGCTTATTGGTCTTCAGCGAAAGACAGGAATTCTTACGCTGAAAAGCAAGGAAGAAGTGGTTACAGTTTCTTTTTATAATGGCATGATAGTAACGGCAGATTCAGTGCCCAAAAAACTGGAAGATAAATTAGGAAAAGTGCTTGTTAAAACGAGCATGATACAAGCTGAGCAATTAGAGGAAGCATTAAATATCCAGAAAAAGACATTGCAAAAACTTGGTTATATTCTAGTCAAGCAAGGGTATTTAAGCCAGGAACAATTAAAGGATGCATTGCAGGTACAAGTCTCACAAATGATTTACAGATTATTCAGATGGACATCTGGTGAATATTATTTTGATCCAAAGGCTAAAGTAGATTTTGATCCGGAAAATATGGTACCTATGTCAGCAGAGAGCATATTAATGGAAGGCATTCAGATGATAGATGAATGGCCTCTAATACAGAAAAAAATTCCTTCTTTCAATATTATTTTTAGAAAAACGGCCAATGTTAATATAGAACCAGATAAAAAGGATGAGTTCCAGGAAGTATCTTCCGAATTTGATATGTTGGTTGAGGAATCGATTAAGGAAGTATTTGTAGAAGATAAATTAAAGTTAAACAGGGAAGAGGAGAAAGTTTATAATCTGGTTGATGGACAGAGAACAGTTCAGCAAATTATTGACAGGTGCCCATTAACTGAATTTCATACCTGCAAAGCTCTTTTTGAATTGCATACCCGCAATATAATAGAAGTGTTTCAGGAAATGAAGCTTGAATATGAGAAGAAGGAAGTAACGGAAGCGAGAATAAAAGATAAAGAAGGTCCTTCTTATATTCTTGGAATAATATTTTTAGTCATAGGTGTAGCAAGTTTAATTTTTAATTTATTTTCGCCTTTTGGTTATTTTTTTAATCAGCCACTCAATTTCAGGCATGTGGCGAGTAGAGGGGATTCCTGGCAGCAACTTATTAAGATAAAAGATGCGGTGGTGATCTATAACAGCTTTTATCGCAGAGTACCTCTTTCATTGGATGAGGTGTTACAAGCAGGTTTATTGATCAATGATGATCTATATGATCCATGGGGGCGCCCTTACGAGTATCAACCGAGTGAGGAATATTTTATTATAAAAGGTACTGATGCAAATGGAAATTCCTCGGAGGAATTAGTTCTCCGTGAATATTTATCATTTGTTCCCATGAGCGAAAGACCGGTTCTTTTTCCTAAGGAAAGTGAGAATTCAACGATTGAGATTGCACCATGATTCAAATGAATTGAATACTGGAACTTGGCAACAAATAGTGCTTATCGATTTTGATACTCATGCACGTAAGAGAACCATTATTTTTCAAGCGGTGAGTTAGAAAAAAATCTATGAATGTTATATATAGCATCGAAGATGCTAAGGATATAAAAGAGACATCAGTTACCATTGGTAATTTTGACGGCGTACATGTCGCGCATCAAAAAATAATAAGAGATGTTGTCGAGAAAGCAAAAGAAAAGCATTATACAAGCGTTTTGATTACGTTCGATCCTCATCCATTAAAATACTTTCAAAAAGCACAGGTCAAACTACTGCAAACCCTGAAACAAAAATTGGAAATTATGGCAATACTTGAAATTGATATTATCGTACTGTTATCTTTTGATGAAATATTAGCCAATATGACGGCATCACAATTTGTAGAAAATATTTTAGTAAAAAAATTTCATGCAAGAGAATTGTATATGGGATATAATTTTCAATTCGGCAAGGATAAAGAAGGGGATAGCACTTTAATACAGAAATTATCAAAAAAACATAATTTTAATTTCTATATTCAGCAAGCGGTAATCGTGGATGGAATAGTTTGCAACAGCACAACTATCCGGAATTTTATTGAGAATGGTGATGTCGATACAGCGATGAAATTACTTGATAGACATTTTACCATCAGCGGCACGGTCATAAAAGGTTCCGGCTTGGGTAAATTGCTGGGTTATCCTACCATCAATATTCAAACTGAAAATGAACTGCTCCCACATGATGGAGTATATCTTACCTATATCAATCATAATAACAATTTTTACCCAAGCATCACGAATATCGGATTTCGACCGACTTTTAAAGGAAAAAACAGAACAGTTGAAAGCTTTATTATTGATTTTGAAAAAATACTCTATGATGAACAAATTCACTTGCTGTTTATAAAAAAAATACGTAATGAAATACAATTTTCTTCATCTCTGGAGCTTGCAGAACAAATAACCAAAGATGTGGAATATGCAAGAAATTATTTTGATAAGACGCAATCCCCTTTATGACTGATAAGAATAAATCTTCAGCATTATATGAGTTAGTAAAAATAATGGAGATATTACGTTCTGAGAAAGGATGTCCCTGGGATAAAGAACAAACAATCAATGAATTGCGCTCATATGTGCTGGAAGAAGTATATGAATTGCTGGAAGCAATTGATGAAGAACATGCTGAACATATAAAAGAAGAATTGGGAGACCTCTTATTTCAAGTAATCTTTATTGCAAAACTTTTTGAAGAAAAAAATCTATTCAATATTGACGATGTGGTCAAAACAATAAAAAATAAATTAATAAGACGGCATCCTCATGTATTTGCTTCCGAAACTGCAAAAACTTCCGATGAAGTATTAATAAAATGGGAAACAATTAAACGCAATGAAAAAGAGGGAGAAAAAAAGAAAACGCATATTCTGGATACTATCCCTGCAACATTGCCTGCATTGATGCAGGCTTTTAAAATAAGTAAAAAAGCAGCTATGACGGGTTTTGAGTGGAATACAGTCGAAGAAGTCTGGGAAAAAGTAATGGAAGAAATGACCGAATGCAAACAAGTGCTTGAGCAGAAAGATATGTCAGGTATTGAGGAAGAATTTGGCGATATATTGTTTACGCTTGTAAATGTAGCAAGATTTATGAAAATTGACCCCGAACAGGCATTGCGAAAAACTAATAAGAAATTTATTGCACGTTTTAATTATATGGAAGATCAATTAAAGAAAGAGGGTAAAGAGATTACAGGGATGTCTATTGAAGAACTTGAATCACTTTGGCAGAAAGCGAAGGCAGGGAACAGGGGGCAGGGAACAGGGAACAGGGGACAGG
>MFGW01000065.1:21413-22635 GCA_001780385.1 Candidatus Fischerbacteria bacterium RBG_13_37_8
ACAGAATAAATTAGTGTGAAGCCACTTTGCACAAAGATATGGGAATAGGGATTAGGTGAAATTTTGAAGGAGTTTGGCAAAAAGCATATCCCAGCTTATTTTTGTATCTTCTTTCATTAATTTTTCTGTATCATCCAATGAAATGAGTATTTTATGCAATTCTGCAATTGAAAAATGTTGTGCCCTTTTTATTAAAAATGGAATAGCTCGTTGAGAAATTCCTTTGTCAGCTAAGATGGCAGCATCATGCTCAAGAGCACACAGCATTTTTTCTGCTTCATATCGTAAACTGCGGCAAATATCCATTGGTTCATGATTTTCTTTTTGCAAAAGAAGCAATGTTGAAGTGATAACGGAAATGTTCTTGCTGCAGAAGGCATCGATAAGTTGAAAATCATTTACTGCTTTGTGAGTGCTGATGATATTTTTGATATGTTCAAGACGGATACATCGTTCCGGCAGAATAAAGATAAATAATTTTTGAAGCTCTTGTATTATTCTGCCGGTATCTTTTCCTATTGTATCAATGATATGCTGAATACCTTGCAGTTCAATGTCATAGTCGTGAAGCTTACAAAATTCTTTAATCCATTGTGGCAAATGATTTTCTTGTACTTCAAAACAATATATATAATGCACTATGCTATGTTCGGTACAAGAAGCTTGATATTCCCTGGCAAAATTAGCTTTTGACCATTGCCATTGTACAATATCAAAATCGCACACTACTATATGTTCAGGTGGTTTATGCGGTAATTTCATAAGCAAATCAGCCAAATCATTTTTCTTTTTTGAAGCTGCTGATCGGGCGGAACTTTTTATCGATTCACAAGCATTGAGAAAGAATATTTGTGGAGTCAGAAATATTGAGCTGGATAGAATATTAGAAATATTTTCTGAATATTTTTTAACCGGAAATGTAGTTAAACGTGCTGAAGTATGGTACTTTTCTTTTAAACTTTTTTTCAATTCTTCAACGAGGAAATTTTTTAATTCACTAATATCCCCTATAATAATGTAGGCATGGGCAATCTGTTTATTCCGGATTGCCGTGATAGTTGCAAAGAATTGTTTTTCTTCAATCATACGAACTTATCATATCACATGATTCATTTTAAATGAACTATTCCCCAGTCCCCAGTCCCCAGTCCCCTGCTCCCAGTCCCCTGCTCCCAGTCCCCTGCTCCCTGCTCCCTATTCCCCAGTCCCCAGTCCCTATTCC
>MFGW01000065.1:22659-22773 GCA_001780385.1 Candidatus Fischerbacteria bacterium RBG_13_37_8
TTTCTGATGATGTAATTGCTACGATGAATACGGTTGCGAATCAATTACGGGGTATTCCAGAAGTATTTTTATGGCATCCCGTGGAGTTTTATTATGAGACGCCGTATGGGCTTG
>MFGW01000065.1:22954-26387 GCA_001780385.1 Candidatus Fischerbacteria bacterium RBG_13_37_8
TAAATCTATTGGTGAATTATCTTATCAGACGGTTGATGATCTATTAGAACAGGCGACAGTGTATTCTCCTTCTGCTGAAGTAATCCCATTGCCTGATGAAATAAAACAAATTTTGAAGAAGCTGTTATCAGACATTCCTGATCAGAGATACGGCACCAGTGAAGAAGTCAGGCAATTGCTGGATGAATATTTGTTTTCCAGTGAATATCAGCCTTCGACCTTTAATCTTGCTTTTTATATGAATGGATTGTACCGGGACGATGCCATTACTTTACAAAAGATGATTGAAGAAGCGGAGAAGATGGAATTAACATCTTATTTTATTGTGCAGGTTCCGGAAGATAAAGGGGAGATATCGCTTATTGAAACACTTCAGGAAGAAGAGGAAGAAGTAATTGAATTGGAAGAATCACCTGCTGAAGTCACGTATGAACCGGAAAAACCAGTAACGCCAGCATCAGTTAAAATGCCATCATTAGCAACTCCTCCACCAGTCAAACGTTCATTTATGCTGCCGATAATAATTGCTGTTCTTATCGTAATAATTGGTGTATCCACGATGTATCTTTTATTATTTAGCGGTAAATTAAGCAAGAAAACTACTCCTGCACCTCCAGCAGTTGCTCAGCAGACTGATTTGAAAGAACGGTTAAGTGAGGAACAACGAAAACGTGAAGAAATTGAAAAAAAATATGAAGAAGATATGTTAGCTCTTCAGCAAAAATTGGAAGAAGTACAGGGTAAATTGGATCATCAACTGACTGAAAGTGAAAAAACGAAAGCTATTAATGATTTAAAAAAATTGCAGGAAATGCAAAAACAAAAAGATGAAACATTTACCAAAGAAATAGCGTCATTGAGTCAGACACCTGCTGGTGGTGAAAAACCTGCAGATACGGCTCCTGACAAAGAGGAACAACCGATCGTAACAGGTACGAAGCCATCTGATGTAAAAACAAAACCTGCCGAGACAGAAAAAAAGCCATTTGAGAAAATAGCCACTGAAGAAAAGCCAGCATTACCGCAAAATGTGCCGATAGCAGATAGCAGCAAGAATGTTACATCACCAGTGGTGGATAAAACTGTGACTACCGATCAGGAACGCACTGACACAATTTCCCCAGGAACGAATCAGAAAGAATCATCTGGGAATATACCTGCCGCTACTCCGGAAGAATCAAAACCGAAAATCCCTGCTAATTTAATGCCTCCTAAAATTGCTTATGTAAATGAACTCGATAGTCCTTTAAAGGTTCTGAAAGAGGTAAAACCAGATTATCCAATTATTGCAAGAAAACAGAAAGCGAGTGGATTGGTAATTGTATCAATAGTTGTGGGTAAAGATGGAAAGGTCGAAATGGCAAGCGTCTTAAAAGGACATCCTCTTTTAAATGATGCGGCTGTTGATGCAGCGAAAAAAACTGTTTATTCTATCCCTAAAATAAATGGTGTTCCGGTCAAAACACAACTCACGAAAGTGTATAATTTTAAGCAATGAATTCTTTAAAAGAAACACATTTTGACGACCTGCAACTCTTTTCAAAAGGTAAAGTGAGAGATATTTATCTGGTTCGGGATGCATTGCTTTTTATAGCAACAGATAGATTATCTGCTTTTGATTGTGTTATGAATGAACCTATTCCCTACAAAGGTATTGTTCTTAATATGCTGTCATTATTCTGGTTTCATCTCGTAAAAGATATTATTCCTAATCATGTAGTTGCATCTGAAGTAAAAGATTATCCTAAAGAACTTCAGAAATATAGCGACACTATCTCACGTAGATCAGTATTAGTGAAAAGAATGTCCATGATACCATTTGAATTTGTCGTAAGAGGATATTTATATGGTTCTGCATGGAAAGATTACCAGGAAAATGGTTCCGTATGTGGAATCCCTTTTCCGCCTGATTTAAAATTCGCACAAAAATTAAATGAACCTATATTTACGCCTGCTACAAAAGCTGATACAGGTCATGATATTAATGTAAGTGAACAATATTTAGCTGATAAAATAGGTTCAGAATTGGCAAAACGTTTGAAAGAATTAAGTTTTGCAATATTTGAAAAAGCTTCTAATTATGGAAATGAAGTGGGTGTATTAATTGCAGATACTAAATTTGAATTTGGACTTGATGGAGATCAAATATATTTATGTGATGAATTATTGACTCCGGATTCATCAAGATTCTGGCTGAAAGAAAAATATGCAGAAGGCATTATTCAGGATTCATTGGATAAACAGGTAGTAAGGGATTATCTCAATACGACGGGATGGGATAAAAATCCACCACCACCTCCCTTGCCTCCTGAAATTGTTCAGGAAACTTCTCAACGTTATCTTCAGATTTATCGTATTATTACCGGGAAAGACCTGTAAATCAAATGGGTATTTATATAGATTTGCATATCCATTCATGCTGTTCAAATGATGGCCTTCTCTCTCCGGAAGAAATTGTTGCCAAAGCGAAACAATTAGATTTTAAAACTATTGCGATTGCAGATCATGACACGGTTGACGGCATAGAAGAAGAAATGAGAACCGGTATAAAGCATGACCTTGAAATTATACCCGCCATTGAAGTAACCACTGAATTAAATACTCATTTTTATCACATCCTGGCTTATTTTATTGATCCAGCTAATGACTATATAGTTCAACTTATTTCCCGCCTGAAAGAAACAAGAAAGAAAAAAAATCTGCATAGAATCTGTTTTATTAAAGAAATGGGATTGGCAGTACCTGAAGAAATTATTAAAGTCATCGAACGAGGTGAGCTTATAGTTGGTCCTACCCTTTCAATAGCAGTAATGGATTGTGAACAAAATCAAGATCATGCCACGGTGAATCTTTTAAAAAGAAGAAGTAAGAAGGAATACAGCATCTTGTTCTATAAGGAAATAATAAAAGAAATTGACAGGAAATATAGCGAGAGAAGATGGTTATCTACGCTGGAAGCAATTAAAGTGATAAATGAAGCCGGCGCAATACCCGTGCTGGCTCATCCAGGTTCACATTTATTTTATGCGTCACCTGAAAATATTACGCTGCTGCAGCATCATGGATTAAAAGGAATAGAAGTGTATTCTTCCTATCACTCAGAAACACAGCAAACCTTTTACAAAGAAATAGCTTTACAAAATGGCTTGATAATAACTGGCGGCTCAGATTTTCATGGAAAAGTGAAACCGCACGTGACTTTCGGTTCATTAAAACTTGATGATTATACCATTGTTGAGCAATTAAAAACAGCAGCTAGGGACTGGGGACTGGGGAATAGGGAATAGGGACTGGGGACTAGGGAATGGGGATTGGGGAATGGGGATTATTTGCGAGCTTTGCGAAGCAAAGCGTGGCAATCCCTTATGGAATAAAAGATGCACCCCTTCAATAGTGAATAAGGCATTAATTCATAGGTATCCTCGTTATTTGC
>MFGW01000066.1:0-3134 GCA_001780385.1 Candidatus Fischerbacteria bacterium RBG_13_37_8
ATGAATACATATATCAGGGCGTCGTGCCAAAAAAATATAAAAAAGATGCTTTACATATAGCAATAGCTACGGTCAATGATATGGATATTCTCATGTCCTGGAATTATGAACACATAGTTAAAAGAAAAACTAAAGAGATTGTAAGGATGGTGAATATTCTTTCTGGGTATCATTTCATTGAAATTATTTCACCACCCGAAGCTTTAGAAGGTTAAACAAAATGAAAAAAATAAGCAACTTTTTCCTCAGTACAATAGAAGCACAAAGATTCTTAGTGCCAGTCCAGAATTTTCATATATAGATGCTAAAGCACAAATGAAACAATTGTACGGAATGGTGGACCCAAGTGGAAGAGCCGCCCTATTAAATAACATTGCGTCGCAAAGCGACGCAATGTTGAGAGTGTTCTGTTGTTATTATGAACAAATTAGCTGAGGATCTTGACCGATCATTCATTTTGAGTAATAATAATGTACTTGTACAGGCTTCTTAGCAAGGTTTGCGAAGTAAAGCTTAGCAATCTCTAACTGGCTGCTATGAGAAGCACAATCGTCAGGGATTGCACGCACAAATGCGGTGTGCTCGCAAAGAAGAAACGGGCGAACATAAAGCTCGCCATACTGGTCGCTAACAATAGATCGCTATCATATTAGGAGGTGATAATGAATGCCTAAAATTAATGCAGAAGTTGCTGATGATTTATTAAAAAAAATAAAAGAAGACATCTCAATAGGTATTTACCCTGATATCTCTTCAGCGGTTAATGCTGCACTAAAAAAAGCATATGCAAAGAAAAGCAGAACATTTTTAAAATGGTTGATGAGAAAGGAAGGAATAACTGAAGCTTCTTTGCTTAAGGAATGGGAGAATATTCGTCGATGAAAATAAAATTATTCCTGGATACCAATATTTTAATATCAGGGATTTTTTTTGAAGGCAATGAATCTGAAATACTTGATTTAAGTGGTCCTCATTTAATTACATGTGAAGATGCAATAGATGAATTATATAGAATAGCTAAGAAAAAATTTTGTAATTTTCATGAACGAACGTTTGAGATTGCATTGATGGAAATTGAGAGAGCATTATATGATATAAATATAATCCCGAAGGCAAAATATCAGGATAAAATTGTTACGGCAAAAAAATTAATATCTCATGATAAGGATATACCTATATTAGCTGCAGCAATATACGCAAAAGCTGATTACTTGCTAACGGGTGATTCTCATTTTTTTTCGAATACTGTAAGAAAAGTCATCAAAATTAGGAAGGCAAAAGAATTTCTTGATGAAATAAAGGGCAGGAAAAAATAGCGATAATTGCTTAGATGATTATAGGCTCCAAGTCGCCAATCCCAGAATTGGAACAAGGATTTCATGAGAACATATTGAAGGAGATGGCTGGGATGCAGGGATGAATAGATTTAGCCTTGCGGCTTACGGCCTGCTTCTCTCTGTCTAGCCTTAATTCATGTCGTTACCTCCATAAAATTAAGTTAATAGCAATTGCCTTGAATCGTTTCTGCAAATTTGCAGAAAAATTATTTCTTGCTCTTTGATTCCATTCCGGTTGTATTACCCTGCAGGAATGATTTCAGATTTTCACTTGAAACATACCAGCTCTTATTGATTTTCACACCTTTGATAATTCCTTTCCTTACCTTGCGCTGCATAGTCAATGGATGAACCTTTAGCATATCTGCTATTTCTTGAATGGTATATAATTTAATGTCTTCGATTTCTTTCATGATATCCTCTTATAAAACCAAGTAATTATCAAGCTTGCGTTCCGCTGAATTAGCTATTCGGTCAATGTTATGTGCATATATTTGCGTTGTGGTAATGCTTTTATGCCTTGCCATTGCTTGAACCTCTTGCAGCGTTGCCCCTGCGTTCAATGCCATTGTTATGCAGGTATGCCGGCAACTGTGAGCAGATAGTCGCGGTGTGTTCAATCCAATACTTCTTAAAAGTGTTTTTACGAAATAAGAAATAGTACGGATTGTTAGTCGGTCACCTGTCGCCCGGTGTCTTAAACTGATGAAAAGCGGTTCTTCATCTTTCACGGATCCACGGGCTGCCAGATAATCATTTATCGGCTTCAATACAACCGATGTTAATAGCACAAAAATCATCTTTATCATCGCGCCCCTTGCCCTGAATATATAGAAAAGCTTCGCTGGTGTTCTGCTTAATATCCCCTACATTAGCGCGCATTACCTCGACAGTTCTTAAACCGGTTCTGATTAATAGGTTCAATAAAGCAAAATCCCGCTTCCCTTCAATGGTTCCCCTGTCAATAGTCAATAATTCTTTCGCCTAATCAACTGTAAGCGGGTCTTTCCTGAATCCTGCGGACCGCTTCGCGCCTTTGATACTTTTGGCAATGTTCGGGAATATCCTCATAGATTCAAGCCATTCAAAAAACTTCCGGACGGCAATGATATACCCTGATATTGTAAGCGGTGATAGTTTTTTTGCTTCCAGGGATTGCTTATATTTAAGTATAATGCCAAGTGGTTTTTAGGCAATTTAAGAAAGTATTTTTTGCGCTAATTGTTATTATGCGGAATCCATGCAATAATAAATTAAATAATCATGGAGGTCATCATGCAAGGATTTTATGAAATTATGAGGAATTTCGATGAGTGCCAGGTAACAGGTGAGCTAAAAAATATAATCGAAAAAGCAAGCAAGCAAGTAAGGGAATTGGCGGAATTGAAAGTAGGTCAAGTAAGAGCAGATCGCGCTAAACAAATAATAGATCCCCTTAAGGATAGCTTAAGATTAATATCGTTTAATCTTCATTCACGCATTGAAAAAGATGATTTAAGCAATGCTTTAATTTTGGCTAAGGATTGTGACTTACTTGCAGGAATAATAAAAGATATTTTCACCATAGCGTCTGTTATAACTGAATATCCTGGTATGAATTAAATTCAAACCTGGGGATTAAATAAAATAGCGCCAGGAAAGCCCGGCGCCTTATTTGTGAAAGAGTTATTTAATTGCCTTTTGTAAGAAATAAGTATTTTCTATTCAAGCATTGTACCAATATATGCGTTTGCATTATTACATTCCACTTAACTCACTTATCTTTTTTAATAGGTTCACTGCCTGTTATTTCTTTCT
>MFGW01000066.1:3170-8177 GCA_001780385.1 Candidatus Fischerbacteria bacterium RBG_13_37_8
GTTTTATCTGGGACTGGCATGCCCTCATTCAAAACAACACACTGCTCAGCCTATGCAATGTCAAGTACATTGTGAAAGCCGAACAACCACCTTCCAGTTCTTTGGAGAAAACCAAGGCACTCCCGCTTGACAGCGAATCTTATGAAAAAATCGCACAATTCGGCTCAGTCAATATCTACCTCAACAATAATTACCTGCCAAGAATATTTTCCGTGAATAAACTGCGCGCGGCTCGCAATATTTATGAAATACGCGATTCTTTTTATAAACATACTATCGATCCCTCCAGCGAAGCCTACGTCTCTCAAAAAGACTACGAGCAATTAAAAAGATTCAAATTAGCGTTGAGCAAACCAGTCATTCGTACCTACCAGCCTGAATTTATCGATATCGAAGTGGAAGCAAAAGACTATACTTTTCTTATCCTCTCAGATATGAATTACCCTGGATGGCATGCATTTTTGGACGCCAAACAAATCACCATATATGAAGCGAATGGTTTCCTTCGCGGCTTCCTCATCCCCTCCGGCAAACACACCCTGCAATTGAAGTTTGGGGAATAGTCGCTTCGTCATTTTTTTCTTGCATTTTTGGCAAAAAAAAATAAAACCGCGAAGCTCGCGGTCTTCGCGAGCTTCGCGGTTTATTCTCTTTGGATTCCGACTTGTTTGGCGCAGGGAATAGGGAATGGGGAGAGGACCTACCTTCAGATCAAGGAACTACCCTCCTCATATCGGGGTAGTTCCTCTCCCCATTCCCTATTCCCTATCCGCCATTCCCCAATCCGCCATTTGTTTCGCTGCCTGACGCATGTAATACTGCGCTGCGGTATCCTCTGGATGTATCTTCAATGCGTTGTTAAAAAAGACAGATGCCTCTGCAAATTCTTTTTTATAAAAACAGTCAAGTCCTGATTCAAATTCCGCCTTATTCTTTAATTTCAATTCGCGAACCTGTTCGCTGTAGCCATCGAGTATTTCGACAACCGAGACAGGTTCTGCCTTGCCTTTCACCTTTATTCTGCCCAGGAAACGGTAGTTATAGTGAGAAGGATCCTGTAATGTTTTCAATGACTTTTCACTCATAAGAATTGCGGTATCATAAAATTTATTCAATCCTTCGATACGTGAGGCGAGGTTGACTGCATCAGAAATAACCGTGCTGTCCATCCTGTCTTTATCACCGATAGTTCCCAGCATCAACGTACCGGTATGCAAACCGATGCCGATTGAAATTTGTGCATACCCGGAAGCCTGCCGATGCTGATTATACAATGCCAGTTCCTTCATCATTTCTATGGATGCAATGAGAGCATTTTCCGTCCGGTGCGGAAATAATGCCATCACACTATCACCAATATATTTATCTATAAAACCGCCATTCTTTTTTATGACTGGGCTTACACGATTCAGGTATGAATTGATGAAATTGAAATTTTCCTGCGGGGTCATAGCTTCCGAAAGCGTAGTGAAAGAACGGATATCTGATAGAAAAATCGTCATGTCCATCTGCACATGATCGCCAAGCTGCACATCTATGATACTTTCTTTCTGGAGATATTTCAGAAATTCATGCGGAACAAACCTGCCGTAGGCAATATTAATCTTTGCAAGGTTCAGATGTGTCTTGATCCGCGCAATAAGTTCACTCTTTGAAAATGGCTTGGCGATATAATCATTGGCGCCGGAAGCAAATCCTTCGATCAGGTCCCCGACCTGGTTCTTTGCAGTGAGCATGATTACCGGAAGTTCATAGTAGGGATAGCTTTCCCGTATCTTGAGACACACTTCGTAGCCGGTCATTTTCGGCATCATAATATCCAGCAGAACGATATCCGGCTGCAGTCCTTTGCTGAACAAATCAAGCGCCTCCATTCCATTCACTGCCGTGATAACAGTGTAATTTTGGAGAGAGAGTTGATTAATGAGCACCTGCAGATTGACTGGTTCATCATCCACAACCAGTATTTTCAATTTCCCGTCTGATTTAACTATCACATCTGCAATCTGTTCAGCTTCGGTATCAAGTTGTACCTTCGATACAGGTTCCAATTGCTCCGATTCCGGCGCAATTTCTTCAGCCGCAGCGCTGCTTACCGGCACGGTAAAACTGAATCGTGAGCCTTTTCCCGGTTCCGATTCTACCTGTATACTACCGCCATGCAATTCCACGAGCTGTTTCGTGATGGCTAGTCCAAGCCCCGTTCCGCCATATTCGCGTGCAGTTGACGCATCAACCTGCTCGAATGATTTGAATATATCGGTAAGTTTTTCAGCCGGTATGCCAATCCCGGAATCAGTCACGGAAATTTCCACCATGTGATCGGATTTGCCCGCTGATACTGATATGATGCCGGTATGAGTAAATTTAATGGCATTGCCCACCAGGTTAAACATTATCTGCTGAAGACGATCCTCATCTCCTTCCACGAATGGCATTCCTTCCGGAATGTCATTTTTTAACTGGACAGCTTTATCTTTTATCAAGGGCTTTGAATTCAAAAATACCACATCGGTAAGCGATTTCATATCCACAGGTTTTTTATTCAACTCAATATTTTTTGTTTTCAATTTCGAAAAATCCAGGATATCATCTACAAGCCTGGCAAGGCGTCTGCCCGATGAAGCAATCAACGAAAGATTCGACCGCAGGGTTGCACTGACCGCACCTGCCGCACCATCCAATAGTGACTCGACAATGCCGATGATGCCGGTCAGAGGTGTGCGAAGCTCATGCGATGTATTAGCAAGAAATTCATCCTTCAGTTTATCTATTTGACGCAGTCGTTCATTAAGTAATTGCTGCTGCTCAAGTTCTCTCTCTTTCTGGCGTAATGCTCTTTTTTGTGCAGCTGTTCTATAGCGCACATATCCTGCCAGCGATCCCAGCACTATTATTATATATCCTGCATAGGCGTACCATGTTTTCCAGGGAGGCGGTAGAATATGCAGCGGAACCTTCACCGGTTCAGATTCATTGAGCCAGATATCCCTCGCCTTGGCTTCAAGTATATACTCTCCATCTGAGATATGGGAAAACCTGATATAATTATGCGCACCCCATCCTGACCAATGTGAATCAACTGGCAATAACCTGAAACTGTATCTATTGGAATGCTCATCGTAATAATTATTTGCAAAGAAATCGAGATACACATCATTATCTTTATAGGAAAGGGATTTAAGAGCCGCAACATCTAACAGTTGATCCTTCACCTTCGCTGTCCGCCAAAAAATCTGCAGCGGTAAATGCAGTCTGGGGATCTTATCATACCTTACAAAATTGACAGCATTATCAATTCCCGCCCACACTGTTCCGCTCTGCGTGCTGTATAATCCGTTATAAATGACTGAACCAACGCCCAATCCATCTTTATGCGAAATAGTATGAGCCGCATCTTCAGGCGTAACACATACCAACCCGCCATTAGTTCCAATCCATACATTTGCTTTATCATCCTCTACAAACGTGTTGGCGCTATTGCCCGGCAACTCATTCGTTATATCATAGTGCCGCACCACACGATCGTTTTCCACCACATAAGCTCCATAGGCATACGAACCTACCCATAAACGATTTCTGCTGTCCCTGAAAAAAGAATGATATGTCCGCAACGGCAAGTTCCAGTTTTTACAAAGATCCTCAACCTTGCCATTATTATACCTGAAAAGTCCTCCCCTTATTCCTACATACATAGTGCTGCCTTCAATTAACATGGCTGTTATATCTCGCCCATCAAAAAATGCATACTCATCCTCTTTAAAAAATTTTCTGCCATCAAATCCAAATATTCCTTTTCCATCAACAGAACCAAGCAGCACATCACCATTATCATTAATGACAATGGTGACAAAATGATATTCTTTGTATTCCTCCTGAATTGCATACTTCACCAATTTGCCATCACTATAATGAATAATTGAAAGCCTGCACAGCAGCCAATAATCATTTTTAATGCCTTCCTTTACATCAAGGAGTTCATCATTTTTCAGCAATTCGCGCAATTCCTGCAACGGAAATAGGGAACGAAGTTTTATGTTTTGCCTCGATTCAGAAAATAAAAATAAGTTGTTCTGTGAAAAAACCAGCACCTCGTCCTTCTCCACCTTTCTTATTCCCATTATTATTTCATCAAACCAATAGGAATATATTACCTTGTTTACCAGCTTCGATAATCCGGTCTCAATCAAGGCAAACCACAAAACACCATACCTGTCCTCTATAATCTCTGACGCCCAGAGGGAACTTATGCCATGCTTTGACGAAATGATTTCAAATTCACCATCATGAAATAATATCATTCCAGCATCCGCCAACGAAGCGCTCCATATCCATCCATCCCGGTCAATAAATAGCTCAGTGAACCGCCTTATCTGCTTAATCTCCTCCGCATCTGTCTCGAAATAATAACGCTCGATATCTCCATTCCCGCCCTGAACACATAGATGCATCCCCTCCCACCAGTACAATTTGCCTCCCTTGTACCTGATTACTCTTATCACACCCAGCTTGGCACTATGAATCAGTTCCACAGATGTCCCATTCCATGCTTTTATTTCCATGTTATTATGGTAAATAAAATGATCCTCATACACTTGAATATGATCTATCATTTCATCCTTGAAAAGCAGTTTCAGTGTCTTCTTTTGGAGGTTAAATTCATAAAATTCCTTGTCATTGCCAAGATAAATCACTTCATTTCTCTGCTTTTTTTGTATAACAATGGTGCGCAAACGGGCTGTATTTTCCATGAGGAATTCAAACTTGTCATTTGTGAAAAAATAGAGATTGTCTTCCGTCAGCACATATGCGCCCTGGTCAATAGCTTTTATGCTGTATATTCTCCCTTTTCCACCGGCTTCTTCAATAACAAAATCACGAAATTCAACTCCATCATAGGTCACCAGTGCGGTCATCCCATTCAAGTACAAAATGCCCTTCTCATCTATATCCACACCATAAATATTCAGATACTTCATCCCTTCTTTTATTCCATAACTCACAAAA
>MFGW01000067.1:0-2272 GCA_001780385.1 Candidatus Fischerbacteria bacterium RBG_13_37_8
TCCCGTTCTTCTTTAAATGCTTCTATATCTTTCTTTTTCATAATGCTCCTTTCATGGTGCGGACACCTTCATATGCTACTATCTCACAACTCGCATTCCAAGGTCAATACGAAGGAGGGGAACAGATTAGCTCATAAATCAAATTTAATTGCAAGTCCCGATTTGTTGAGCAAGACAAGGATTCACAGATGCTGGCCTCTGCGTGTTGGAGGAATAAATTCCGTAAGAGCCTTCTTAGTTATCATTTTGTGCAACAACAAGGTAGTAATAAATTTGCTTTCGCACCGCAGGGTATTTATCCTGTGGCAACCAAGGGACTTCGTCCCTTTGAAATCCCTAAATAAGTTATCCATGCGCCAAGAGCGCATTGTAAAATCGCACTCTTTCCTAATTACTTATTGACAATGATGGTGAGAGAACGTAATATCAAGATGCAAAATAAATCATGAAATTAGTTGGATAAAGAATGAAGCAAATTGATAAAAACATTGAGAAAATTATCGTAGATTATTTTAACGAAAAAGAAGAAATACTATTTGCCTATCTGCATGGTTCGTTTATGCAAGGACAGAGTTATAATGATATTGATATAGCGCTATTTCTTGACGAAGATAAAACAGCATACATCGACCAGGTTGATTATGGCATCAATGCTTCTATTGAATTAGAGAAAAAATTAAGAAAGACAATTGATGTGAAAGTATTGAATGGCGCATCATTGAGCTTTAGATACCATGCTACAGGTGGCAAATTGCTATTCAGCAAGAATGAGCTATTAAGAGAGGAATTCTTATGTCGGACATGGATGGACTATTTTGACTTTCAACCGTTCGCAATTAAGTATCTAAAGGAGGTAATGCGTGGCTAAAGTAAATATAGATGTAATACGACAGATTAGTGGTGACATAAATTACGCTCTGGCAAAACTTGAAAAAATCAGTCATTTACATGAGGATGAATTTTTACATTCTGAAGAAAAAATCGATAGCGCCAAATATAATCTTATAGTGGTAATAGAGGGCTCCATTGATATATGCAATCATATAGTATCACGGATGGGAGGACGAGCGCCTCAAGATTATGCTGATTGTTTTGAAGTACTTCGCGAACTATCAATATTCTCAAGTGAATTTATTGATAAGCTCAAAAGCATGGCTAAATTTAGAAATCTTATCGTACATCGTTACTGGAAAGTGGACAACAAGAAAGTATTCGCCATCATCAATAATAATATTGCAGATATTAAGGAGTATCTGCAAGGCATAGATCAATATTTAAGCAAAAATATTTATCATTTTACTTAAATTATAAAGAATGAAAAGTAATTATTCTGCTTCAATTAATATTAACAAGGAGCGAAAGTATGGCTCTCATAAAATTTGCAGTGCCAACCTATAACCAACAGCAAGAATATGAGTACGAAGTGACTGAAGAGGAAATCAGTATTGGCCGTGATGCTGATAATCAAATCGCACTGGAAGATGAACATGCATCGCGTTACCATGCAAGAATTGTCCTTACTGCTTCGGGATACATGCTGGTGGATAATAACAGCGCTAATGGCACCTTTGTTCAAAAGAAACGCATTGAAAAATATGTGATAAAAGAATGTGATGAAGGATTTTGTTATACCTCCGGAGGCACACATTCAAACATATGTGTTCAGAAAGAAAGCGTGCCGAATTCTGGACGACTCTACAATGAATCATTACGGTGCCATGAAGGTTACAAAGAAATTAGAGATCATTATACCAGGCTAATCCTAGAATGTGTGCCACTTGAACATCAATAATGATTGTAATATGAACAGAGAATTTTAAATGCTTTCAGCGTTCAAGGTGAAACGATTCGAAGTTCTTTCTAACTTTGAACCTTGAACCAAACGTACACTTGGAGTATTTATATGGCTAAGCTAACATATAGTGTGTCGAGTAAGAATGGTCAGCAAGAGCATGAATATGAGCTTGGCGCTGATGAAATATCAATTGGCAGGGAGAAAGATAACGATATAATTATCCTTGATTCGAAGGTCTCGCGTTATCATGCTAAGATAATCAGCACTGCTAAAGGATTGATGCTTCTGGATAATGATAGTGCGAACGGTACGTATGTCCATGATAATAAAATACATTATCATATTCTTGCGAACGGCGATTCATTCAGCATTGGCAACGCCGTGTTTACCTATGTTGAGACCGGGCATTCCAGTCCAACGGTAATTGATACTTCAAAGCGAGAACCCGTGCTTCAGGAAGCTATTCAATCGCCGAAA
>MFGW01000067.1:2291-7619 GCA_001780385.1 Candidatus Fischerbacteria bacterium RBG_13_37_8
TTCCACAGCAACCGATTCAGAAAGCACCACCAAAGCAAACGCTAAAACAAGCTCAAAAGCAGCCAGCTCCCGTAGTTCAGCAGGCACCTTTATCCGCTCCCGATATCGCCTGTCCTTTTTGCAATGCCGCAATTCCTCCTAACAGCACATTTTGCCCGCTATGCGGCTGTGAAATCGCACATGGATACCAGCGAATAGATGCATACTATGAACAACCAAAGAGTCACCTATGGCTCATCATTCTCTTTATAGTAATTATTATGGGACTTTCAGCAGTTGCTTACTTAGTACTTTCAGGTTCAAATGCAGGTTCATTAATCACCGATTCTTTCAGCAAAAAACCAGCATATGCAGACATTGCACCGCAACTTATTAAGTATGGTGACCGTCTGAAATTACATTCTCAGCCACAATCTTTCACTGTCAGCAATGAAGGCGGCACGGTGAAACTTGCTGATGGAACGAGTATTGAAGTAGAAGAAGGTACGTTTGATACACCCACAAAATTTGAAACTGCCATCCTCGATCTCGATCTGCAGAATATCAGCAAAGATGTTGTGCAATCTCGTATATACAAAATTTCAGCCAGTACCGGTGAGATAACACTCAACAAACCAGTCCTGATAGAGTTCGCTGCCGCTTCAGAAATAACTACTATCGCAGAATTGCATGATACCGCATGGCAGCCCGTCCAATCAACCGACCGCGATTCGCCTCAAATTCTCATTGATCACTTTTCCGAACGCTATTTTTCAGTAGTTTCCTGGAACAAATTAGTCGCGCGCTCTATGCCGGGCATACCTATCGATGACATCCCTGCTGCTATTGAAACATCCAGCGCTGGCTTATCCGAAAGCACAGCAAATACAGTAATTCCTCCTGAAATTGAAACCGGCATCCTTGAACCGGATACCAAAACCATTGCCTTGCAATACCTCTATAATTTCATTACCTGGTATGGTAAATATGATTTCAGCAAAGCTATTGAAATGGGAGACATGAATTTAATACGCGAGGCAATGGCAAAAGATCTTGATATTACCATAGATCCTAACTTCGAAATGGGCGGCAAATATTTCATGAATTGGTTCTCAAATCATGAATTGAAAGTGCAGCGTCTCGACAATGATTTTGACCTGCTCAAGACTTTTTACCATGAATTTTTTCATCACATGGTTAAAATCCGAGGCGGTGAGGAATGTGGCCCGGAAGAAACATATGCTGAGCTGATGGAAAATCGTGAAACATGGCTTTCCACACTTATTCCTCTCGATAAATATATGAAATCAGTTTCTGAAATCACGCCGGAGGTTTGCACAAAAATACAAAAGCTCTGGGATAAAGCATCTTCCGGTTGGGAAAACTATGGCGGCAATCACCTCTCCGGTCCTTTCTTGTGGACGGATCCTAACGGTCAATCCTGCAAAGGCAAAGTATGGAAACACACTATTTCTAAAGAATATATTGATAAAATGGACAACAAACTCGGAATTAATATTGATATCAACCGCATCCGGAATGTGTACCGCGAGAAACTGGGTTCACTTCAATTCTGGGGCAAATTCCAAGGAGTCTCAGAATGTGATTTACGACCAATGACTCCAAAACCTGAAACTACACTTGCAGGAATGACGGTAAAACCACCAACCCCAAAACCACCCGAAGGACCACAAAGCATCGGTTCATCTGAAGTTACCGGGGAAACAGCAAAGGTGGAAGAAAAGCCGTGTCCGGCTCAGGAATCACACCAGGAAAAATGTCCATGGTCGCCTGATGGATACTCCGTCGGACCATGTCCCCCCGGATTCTGCTTCGATGCCGGTCCACAAGGCGCCTTGCACTGTGTACAAACAGTCGGTCCGCCAAATTCCGGCCGCAATTATAGCAGCGGCGTTGTCTGCAACGAAGGCTACCATCCGGTCCATGATAAATGCACGAATGTTATTACCCAATGCGCAAAAAATCAATAATGAAAATAGGATTCGAGGATTCAATGTGCCAGGTGAGCAGGCGAACAAAATGTTTGCCTGTAGGAAATTTTCATTATCTCGAGAAACAAAAAAAAATACACTTTCTTGGCTCTCTGGAAATTAGAATGCTTTACTTTGCCATTGCTTGCTTTTTTAAGTCAAGCGGCATTTTTTGTTAAGTTCATCGGGTATTTCAGTAAAAATCATAAGCTTCTCCTGAAAAAGGTCGCAGCACTCCCTCCCTGATATCGGCTCCTCTAGGCTAATCTCATCTTCCGCGAAAAAGTATTCGCCATCCTCAAAAATAATCAGCGTATCTATGAAGAACTCATTGATAAAATGCGCTCCTGGCGCCATAGCAGATTCTCTGTTCATACCGACGTCTCCATCCCGAATGACAATCAACTGGCTCTCTCCAATCTCGCTCAATATATTATCCATCACTCCTTTTCTCCTCATAAAATCAATTACATAGAAAAAACTAATTCCATCCTCTATACCTCCTCTATGCACAAAGGTAAAAAACGTAATTTCGAAATCCTCCCTGTTATCGAATTCCTCCATCGCATCTGCCTCCATATCCCCAAGAGGGGGCTGTCCAATAAGGGGGTCAGGTCTTGCATTTTGAATTTCTTCATTTGCGAAGAATAAGTGCAGGCCATTATTTTGAAATTCAAAATGCAAGACCTGACCCCCTTATTGCAGCCCCCCGATGCCCTCATCCGATACTACGGCTATTATTCCAATGCAGCAAGAGGCAAAAGAAAAAAAACATCCCTCGACAATAACAGTAGGGGTTTGATTAATCAAACCCCTATTATTAATGATGCTCCCGACCGCTCCTCTTGCCACTTGTCTTGGGCTCGCCTCATACACCTAATTTACGAAGTAGACCCCTTGCTTTGTCCCTCTTGCAACTACACCATGAAAATTATCGCTTTCATCACTGACCGCCTCTTCTTCTTCCCCATTCCCCAGTCCCTAGTCCCTTCCCTCGCCTATGGCCTGTTCAAGACCCCCTGAAATTATCCGCAGACACCCGTGCCGCTCCTCTGCCTTTCCCTATTTTCCCAACAAATCCTTTCTCATCAATTATTTAACCTCCTCTTTATATTATGGTACTATTTTGTCTGATTTTTACTCCTTTCTCTCCACTTTCTTTTCATTTACACCTTTTACCCCTCTCTGCTAACCTCCCAATCAATCTCATGGCAGCGCTTGACTATGATATTCCCACAATTGAAGAAATAGCTTCACACCCACGATTCAAAGCCTTGCTGGATAAATTCAAATAAGCAAATAAAATGGAGCCACATCTTTGTATTGGACAATATTCAAATTACTGGAAAGAATGAGTTGACAGAAAAATCAATTTTCACTGTATAAGGATTATGGCGGAGGAAATTAAAGAATTACAACGAGAATTGCTTCAGATGACTGCACTGCGCAGCGAAATACTTCGCAACATCAGGTCGGTTTTTTTTCATTGCATTCTTTTTATGTAACATCTGAGTGCTCTATGGTTTCTGTGGAGCGTATTGAATCCTTCTATAATAATCAGGATCGCTGCAAATCTGCGCTTTCATTATTTTGTCAGAATAATCTTGAGTAGAAAATCGAATTCTTCAATCTCCACATTGCTAAAAGCATAATGTGAAGAGGTGATTATTTCCAGGGCACGCTTTCTCGTGGTGGATGAATGTCGACGCACTATCTGAAGCAGCACTAACCAGGGAAAGAAACCGTATTTTATTCGCACTTGTGCTGAACGCTCTTTGGAAATGTCGCACCAGATGTCATAAATCCATGCGGTTCCACTTTTCTTTAAAACCCGTCCTATTTCACCAATACAAAGCTGAGGCTTACTCCAATGATGCATGCTCATGGTGCTGACCACGAAATCAAAAGATTCATCAGCGAATGGCAGATTTGAGGCATCAGCAACTTCGAATCGAATAGGAGCATCAGGATTATTTTTCTTCATATTTTTTCGCGCAATATTGATCATGGCTTCTGAAAGATCAATCCCAACAATTTCCAATTCAGAGCGCCTGGTGATTTCAAACGGCAAATAACCTGGACCTGTACCAACATCAAGAATATTCCCTGATGCAATATATCTGCAGATGTCATCTGCCATTTGTCCGAATAATTTTTTCCTAAGTGGAGATACTCCCTGGAGTAGAGAGTATATTTTTGCCCCTATTCCCTGGATTGCTTCCATCGTGTGATACCTCCTTATATTATCCAAATAATATGCATATGTACTAATTCACTAAATTTCATCTATCATGCTTATATAGGTAGTATATCATTTTATCAGCGCTCCACGCAAGCTCAATAAAATAACTTTCCTTAAAAGAAAAATACTTAACTTATTTGACAATGGCATTAGTCCAGAACGATTACTCTACTTCGTTTAGTTGAGATCCATGTTTTATCGTGGACAAATGGAACGGCGCCATCCTCCTTGATTTTAGAAGCGATGCTTATGTTTTTTATTATACCATGAAATATCGGAATATCAATCCGAATTTTTAATACCTGGCATTTGTACATGCCTTTACATGCATAATACGTACTAACAGGCATGATAATTATGATTACAAATGTATAGCATTTGTATAATTCCAGAAAATACAACAATCAATTAAAAAAAACGCATTCTAGTGCAATCAGAATGTGTTTAGGCGAGTTGTAACTTTTCCCAATCTCTGAAGTTCAGGATTAATGAAAAGATTATCGACCTGGCTAAGCAAACTTAAGCGATCATATGGATTTGATAAAGTGACTATTCTTTCAAAATCTAAATTATACTCGAGTCCCTTCGGTGTTGAAATATTCATGTGCTTTATTAATGGCGCTTCCATACCGAAACGATCATCAGGACCTTCAATATAAAAACCTGTTGTTCCTGTTGCATACACGACTCTTTTGCTGCGATCATTTCCAATAAATTCTTCAGATTTTATTCCACTTGGAAGCGTTTTTGATCTATATTGACTACCATCATATATGTCTTCAATATAATAGGATGTTTCTTGATCTAAAGAATTAGTCATTATTACTTTCCGCGCATTTTCTTCTTCTTCTAATTGAAATGCTGAAAATCCTCCTATGGGATCTTCATCCTTAATTAAACGTCCAAAAGGAGTATAATTATATTTATATTGATTACCATTGGGATCAATAAGAGATTTCAACAAACCATCATCAGTATATTCCAAAGTAATAGCTTCTCCTTTTTCATTAATCAAGCCTGAAAGATATCCATTTGCATCAAGAGTCAAATTAGTACGTTGATTAAAAGCAGAAATAATAGCAAACGCTTTTCCATTTTCATCACGTTCAATTTTTA
>MFGW01000067.1:7634-8358 GCA_001780385.1 Candidatus Fischerbacteria bacterium RBG_13_37_8
AATCCTTTATTTCTTTCAATTGGCCTTTGCTATCATAACTGAAAATATACTTCAAGTTCTATTAATTCCTGCTTGATTAGTTCGTAGTGATTAGTAAAGGATCCTGTTAATCCTTCGGAGAAAAAGCTATCGGATAAGCTTTCTCGCACATCCTTTCTATAGCCATATCGCGCAAGAACTTCTCGTGCATAGCAAATCCTATCAGATGATTGAAATAAATAAGGGGGAACAAACGAGCCTAAATGCCATGCCCTATTTTCAATATCTTCTTCAACCCAAGCGCAAATATCATCTAATCTATGCTAATCTTGTTTAGAGATTCATAATTTTAAAAGAAAATAATTTTTCCGGTAGCGCCACTCTTCTATCGTGATAGATCTCTACTCGCTCTCCTGGCTCAATGTGCTGCCGAAACTATCTATGAACTATTTCGCGCCATCTTCCCTCATAAATCTTTTACTCCTGGTTTCATCCTCTCGATTCAAACCTTCGGTGATCTCCTCACCTGGCATCCTCATATTCATTGCCTCGTCTCTGATGGCGTCTTTGACTCTGATAGCTACTTCCATCCTCTCCCTTATATCAATTCCTCTAAAGCTAACATCATATTCCGCGAAAAAAAATATTTGTGGCGAAACTGCAAAAAGGTTTAAGTCCTTAGTTTTCACGTAACGAGTTAGCAATTGCAACGAGATTTGGGAAGGGTCTTGCATCAGTCGGCTGC
>MFGW01000068.1:0-2582 GCA_001780385.1 Candidatus Fischerbacteria bacterium RBG_13_37_8
TTACCGTGAAATACCAAAAGATGAAAGCAAAAAAGATGCGACGGTCAAAGCAGTCGCATTTAATGAAGATGAATTGAAATATCTCCGGCGTTTTGCAGATGAAGAAATCAAGAAAGAACTTGAGGCGGCGCTTGGTGTAGCGGCAGTGAAGATCAGTGGTGGTTTAGAGGACGAGGTGCAGATTTATATAGACCAAAATAAGGTGGCACAATTAAACCTGACATTGGAGACGGTAGCTGATATACTACGCGCGGAAAATGTCAATCTATCCGGGGGACGCTTAGAGGAAGGATCGCATCAATTTCTTGTGCGAACATTAAACCAGTTCAAATCAGTTGAGGAAATGGGAGATGTGATTATTGCTTTTAATAATAGCACGCCTATTTATTTAAGGGATGTAGCATCAGTGAGACATGGTTTCAAGGAACGGCAGGCGATAACGCGCATGATGGGTACCGAGGCAGTTGAAGTTGCCATTTATAAGGAAGGCGATGCGAATACGGTATCCGTGGCACGGGAAGTAGAGAAGCGGCTTGAGCGTGTCAAAGAAATAATGCCGGCGGATATGAAAATTGAGAAAGTATATGACCAGTCAATATTCATTCAGCAGGCAGTAAAAGAAGTAATCTATGCGGGTATTATAGGCGGCATTCTTGCCATTATTATTCTATTTTTCTTTTTACGTAATTTCTGGACGACGGTTATTATTTCACTTTCGATTCCTATATCGGTAATTGCGACATTCAACCTCATGTACGGATTTGATTTAACGCTCAACATCATGTCGCTCGGTGGCATTGCACTCGGCATAGGGATGCTTGTAGATAATTCCATTGTTGTATTGGAGAATGTATCGCGGCATCGTGATCAGGGGAAAGATGCAAGGACATCAGCAAGTGAAGGATCCAGCGAAGTATCAAGAGCGGTAATAGCTTCAACGCTTACCACGATAGCAGTATTTTTCCCACTGGTGTTTGTTAAGGGAATTGCAGGACAACTCTTTCGTGATCAAGCATTGACGATTACGTTTGCCTTGCTGGCTTCACTATTTGTAGCGTTAACATTAATTCCAATGCTTGCCTCAACAGCAAGAATAGGAAGGGAGCCAACGCCGGCAGAACCATTAAGAGAGCCACGAACCCGTTTCGGAAGGATTGTACGCAAGATACGGCTTTTTATTTTAGGCACGGCGCCTACATTTGTTTTCAGGATAATATTTATTTGTTATCGAGGTGTTTCGCGTGGATTACTGTTCATTCTCAATCCATTTTTGAATTCATTTACGAAAGTATATGCGAAGGTGGAGAAAATATATCCACGCATGCTGCGTTTGTCACTTAATCACCGGTTATCAATCATAGTAATTGCATTAGCGTTGTTAGCGCTAACCATTGCGATGCTTCCATACATAGGCGTGGAGTTGATTCCGCAATTATCGCAGGGTGAATTCAGGGTAGAATTTCGCATGCCGCCCGGTACGCCTCTTGAAAAGACAGATCAGAATATTGCAGTTATTCAAGCTGCTACTCAGAAAATAGACAAGGTGAAAACAACGTTTGCGATATCCGGCAGTGGCAATCGTTTTGATGCAAATCCGGAACAGGGAGGCGAGAACTGGGGTGAGTTAAATGTAGCGCTTGCCCATGGTGCAACGAGAGAAGATGAAGAAATAGCCATGAATCAGATACGGGCTGTCTTAGAAGGGATGCCTGGTTTTCAATACAAGTTTTATCGTCCGGCGCTCTTCACATTTAAAACCCCTATTGAAGTTGAGGTGGCCGGGTATGATCTGGATAAACTCAAGCAGGTCAGTGATGAAATAGTGCGGAACATGAGAGGAGTGGGACGTTTTGCAGATATAAAATCATCGATGGAACAGGGGTATCCGGAGATACAGATTTATTTTGATCGAGAGCGAGCCTCGGTGCTTGGTTTAAACGTATATGAAATAGCAGATCGCGTGGTTAAGAAAGTCCGTGGAGAAGTGGCAACACGTTATGCCTGGCATGATCGCCGCATTGATGTATTGGTAAGGGTGCAGGATCAAGACCGTGCTTCGGTAAAAGACATAAGCAAGCTGATAGTAAATGCTGAGAGCAATAAGCCGATCCCATTGGATTCAGTAGCCGAGGTAGTTGTAGGTATTGGACCAAGTGAAATACGTCGTGTGGACCAGGAGCGGGTTGCAGTGATCAGTGCAAATCTTACCTATGGTGATTTAGGAACAGCAGCAAATATATTACAGGGCATTATTGACAAGGTAGACGTACCGCCGGAGTTAATGGTGAGCATATCAGGGCAGAATGAAGAAATGAACGTATCATTCCGTTCACTTCAATTTGCGTTACTGCTGGCAATTTTTCTTGTATACCTGGTGATGGCATCGCAGTTTGAATCATTTCTTCATCCATTCGTGATCATGTTCACGATACCGCTGGCATTTGTAGGAGCAATAATTGCATTATTTATTACCGGCTCGCAGATCAGTGTGGTAGTGTTCATAGGAGCGATATTACTAGCGGGAATTGTAGTCAACAATGCGATTGTGCTCATCGATATGATTAATCAATACCGGGCAAAAG
>MFGW01000068.1:2600-5069 GCA_001780385.1 Candidatus Fischerbacteria bacterium RBG_13_37_8
CGATAATAGAAGGAGGGCAATCGCGACTACGTCCGATATTAATGACAGCGCTGACGACAGCTCTCGGATTAATACCACTTGCACTGGGCATTGGTGAAGGTGCAGAAGTACGCGCTCCAATGGCAATTACCGTCATCGGTGGACTCATTGTCTCAACCGGATTGACATTAATAGTTATCCCGGTTGTTTATAGTTTAATGGATAGAAAAGCATGAACCTGGCAAAAGCTACAATACAACGACCCGTAACAGCTCTGATGATATTTCTTTGTTTTATAGTCGTTGGATTTATCTCAGCTACGATGCTGCCGCTGGAATTTTTTCCTGAACTGGATGCACCCTTTATTGCAATAAATGCTCCGTATATTAATTCAAACCCGGAAGAAATAGAGAGGGAAATCACTCGACCTATTGAAGAAGTGCTTGCGACGATAGGTGATATAAAGCAAATGACATCAGATACATCGGATAACTCCAGCCAGATTTTTGTAGAATTTGATTGGGGAATAGATACAGATATAAAGGCTATTGAGGCGAGGGAGAAAATTGAGAATATCAGGAATCAGCTTCCGGCTGATTTAGAAAGAATATTCATTCAGAAATTTGCCACATCGGATATGCCGATCCTCGTGTACAGGATTTCCAGCAGTGTTGATCTTTCCAATTCGTATGATATGTTAAATCGGTTGGTAAAACGACGTCTTGAGCGAATAAATGGTGTCTCACAGGTACAGTTGTATGGCGTAGAAAAAAAGCAGATTGTTATACGGCTTATTGCGGACCGTATCATAGCACACCAGGTGAATATCAATGAATTGTCACAGACATTGCGCAATGCAAATTTCATGGTGACGGCAGGACGGATTACGGATGCAAACAAGCGATTCACTGTCAGGCCTATGGGTGAAATCAAAAGTATTGATGAGATAAATGATCTTATAATAGGCGAAAATAATATACGACTCAAAGATGTAGCATATGTAAGCTATGAGATGCCGGAGCTAACCTATGGCAGGCATCTCAATCAAACGTATGCGGTTGGCGTAGATGTATTCAAGGAAGCAGGAGCTAATGTAGTAGAAATTGCTGACAGGGTGAAAGTAGAAATCGCGGATATTGCAAAAGATCCGAGGATGACAGGGATCAGTATTTTTCCCATGGATGATCTTGCGGAAGGCATCACCAGTTCTCTCGGAGAACTGGTTAAATCAGGACTTCTAGGTGCATCGCTGGCATTTCTCATGCTCTTTTTCTTTTTACGGCAATGGTCCAGTACACTTATTGTGGCATTATGTGTGCCTTTTTCTTTATTGACAACACTAGCCTGCATGTATTTCTTTGGTGTTTCGTTGAATATATTAACAATGCTTGGATTATTGCTGGCAGTAGGAATGCTCGTGGATAACTCTGTCGTTGTGACGGAGAATATCCATCGCTATCAGAAAATAGAGCCTGACAGGAAGCAAGCTTCTATAAAAGCAGTGGGTGAGGTTGCACTTGCTATAACTGCTGGCACCGCAACCACTGCCATTGTGTTCTTGCCTATGATAGTGAGTGATAAAAATGCTATTACTATATACTTGAAACATATAGCGATGTCATTATGTGTTGCATTAGGTGCATCATTACTTATTGCCCAGACAATAGTGCCATTGCTTGCGGCGCGTTTTAAGACCGAACGCAAGAATAATAAAACACTCTTGATAGATAAATTAATTGTGCGTTATAAGAAGACGCTTGGGTGGCTGCTCAATCATCGTAGGGCATCAGCAGGCATAATATTACTTTTGCTTGCTAGCGTAGCTATTCCGATTCATTTTGTGAAGAAGGATATGTTTCCAGCATCGGAAGACCGGAGGCTAAGACTAAGATATAATATAAATGATGTATTTACCGTTCAGAAAGTAGAAGCGGATGTAGCAAAAGTAGAAAAATTCCTGTTCGATAATGAAAAAAAATTTGAATTAGACTCCGTGTATAGTTATTATGAAGGCGGATTTGCCATGACGACTATTACGCTGAAGAAGGGTAAGGAGGCGAAAAGACCGCAAGAAGAGATTCAGCGCGAAATAGAGAAAGGATTACCTGAGATAGCAATCGGAACGCTGACATTTGACAGGGTACGTTCAGGCGGAAGCACCGATGAATTGAGGATACAATTAGTAGGAAATTCCACAGAACAGTTAATACAACTATCAAAAGAACTTGCCTGGACACTTGGCAGGATGCCGGGCTTCCGTAATGTACGTTCAGAAGCTACGATAGGAAGAAAAGAAGTCCATGTTTCGGTAGATCGTGACCGGGCACGTATGTACGGATTTATGCCGCAAGAGATAGCAAATACCATTTCAATAGCAATGCGTGGAGCTAATCTCCGACGCATTCATGATGATGAAGGTGAAATTGAGGTGAGAGTAGAATTTCAGAAAGAAGATAAACAGAACCTCATGCAACTGCAGGATTTGAAAAT
>MFGW01000068.1:5134-9199 GCA_001780385.1 Candidatus Fischerbacteria bacterium RBG_13_37_8
CGAATACGATACATCGTGAAGACAGGGTAAGCGGTATAGGAATTTCACTTGACTTGCAGGATATGACCGTTAATGAAGCAAAAGATAAAATTACCGGATTTATGAAAGCGTATCATTTGCCAGCCGGTATCAGTTGGAATTGGGGTCGTTCCTTTGATTTCGAAGAGGAAGTACAAAAGACCATGTTGATCAACACACTCCTGGCGTTGGCACTGATATATTTTGTCATGGCGTCATTATTTGAAAATTTAGTTTTTCCTGCAGGAATCTGGAGTTCAATTATTTTTGCCATAGTAGGAGTATTCTGGTTTTTCCTGATAACCGGGACAACCTTTGACCTGATGGCATGGATAGGAGTGCTTATTTTAATAGGGGTGGTAGTGAATAATGGAATTGTTTTAATAGATCATGTGAATCAACTCCGCGCCAGTGGATTGAACCGACATGATGCAATTATTGAAGCAGGCGGTAACAGAATACGACCCATTCTCATGACTGCCAGTACGACTATCCTCAGTCTTTCGCCATTATGTTTCAGCACAGTAGAGATAGGTGGCAATGGACCGCCGTATTATCCAATGGCGCGTGCAATTGCAGGAGGCTTATTATTTTCCACCTTCGTGACATTGCTGATCCTGCCTGAAATCTATCTTTTATTAGACGACCTCAGCAACTGGGTCTGGCGCGTAATCCTGAAGGCAGGGGACAGGAATTCAAGATGATACCTTGGTATCATTTCTTTACTTTTTTTAATTCAATCTTGTGTAACACGGTAAGAACAAGAGCAATGACTATCATGATGAAAAATACTTCCATAGCCAGACGCACCATGTTGAGGCGTGCTTCAAAATCAGCGAGACGTGTTGCATCTGGAAGGGATGATTCTTCAGGATGAAGTGCATGAAAGACCTGTTCAGAATTCGGAGGCTGCCAGAGAAGATGATGCCCAATATATGCATGAATCTTGTCCTCGGATGCTTTATCTATACCAAAATAGGGTGGATATAAGTATAAAAAAATAACAGCAAGGACTCCAAAAATGAGACTTGTTCGCTTAATTCTTTTGATTTTTTCTTTCATAATAAATGCCATAGTAAGCTATTTTAAGTGATAAGTAAATACAGTAGACAGTGATCAGTGAACAGCGAACAGTGGGCAGCGAACAGTGGGTAGTCGCAGATAATTGCATGATAGTTGGCTTTCATTATGTACCTATTTTTAGTACAATGCGGTATGAATAAAAGAATAGTTGCAAAGCAATTTAGAGTAGGCGGTGATAGGAATTTTGGCTATTTAGCGGCTGATGGTATATCAAAGAAAGCAGTGATTATCGATCCCTCTTTTTCGCCGGAAAGAATTCTTGATTATGTAAAGACAAATGATTATATTGTTCAATATGTTTTCAACACGCATAATCATAGTGATCATACAAATGGGAATTCATTTATAGAAAGTAGAACGGGTTTAAAAGTATTGCATTATCTGAGTATTGATTCTGCAACCAATGCAAAAATTACAAATGGTGCTCTGTTATCCCTGGGAGAATTTACTATTACCATTCTGCATACACCTGGTCACACGTACGATTCAATATGCATACATGTTGGCGATGCCTTATTTACCGGTGATACTTTGTTTGTTGGCAAAGTAGGCGGAACGGATTTTGGCAAACAGGCGCGGGATGAATATGAATCAATTCATAAAAAACTGCTCGCATTACCCGATGATATACGTGTCTTCCCGGGACATGATTATGGAACCGCACCGGAATCAACCATTGGAATTGAAAAAAAGACTAATCCTTTCTTGCTTCAGCCTGACTTCAACTCATTTCTGGATTTGAAAAAAAACTGGCTCGAGTACAAAAAAATACATGGTATAGCCTGATTGAATATTCTGAGAGAAACGATTCGCTTATGCTATTTTTGATTCTTGGGAGGTAAAGATTTAGCAGTAGCTTTCAAGCGGTCAACGATGACATCAAAACGCTGCTCCTCGGCAACATCAATAGGTGTTTTTCCTCGCAAGTCTTTTATCGTTGGATCAGCGCCGGCTTTCAGTAATTCCTCAATGGCTTTTATATCAGCTTGTTGTGCGGCAATATGCAGCGGCGTGAGACCTTTTAAATCTGGCTTATTAACATCTGCCCCAAGCTTGATCAACTCTTTGATTGTGTCGTGATTACCATAAAGAACAGCACACCAGAGCGCTGTGAGTCCATTGGCATTAAGTTCGTTTACGCTGAGACCTGCATTAATAAATTTCAGCATAATATCAGTATATCCCCCGCATGCTGAGATAATGAATGCTGCAATGCCATACCTGCCTTTAATATCCATATCAGCCCCAGCTTCAATAAGGGCATTTACCACATCGGTATGACCATTTTCTACAGCAAGATGAAGTGCTGAAAATCTTGAAATAGCAGCAAGGATACCTTCTTCTTTGCTCCTTATATCAGGTATTGTCACCCTGTAATTTAAATCTGCTCCTGCTTTAATCAACGCCTTCACTATTCCAAGATATCCTTCCTTTGCGGCAAGCTGCAAGGGTGTCCATCCTTTTGCATTTCCTACATTCACATTTGCACCGGCATTGATCAATTCAAGAGCTGCTGCTTCCTTGTTATCACGAACAGCAAGATGAAGCGGAGTCATTCCTTCATTATCCCATGCATTAAGATCTGCTTTCGCTTTGATAAATTCCTTGACTATCTCAATTGACCATAAAGCATTGTGCAAAGGTGTCCATCCTGCATTATTCTTAGTATTAACATTAGCTCCTTCCGCAATAAGATCTTTTACTAATTCTATCGGTCCATATAATGCAGCTCTCATAAGAGGTGTGTCTCCAAAACTGTCCTTCGCATTAATATCTGCACCATTTTTTATCAGTTCCATGACTTTTTTTACATCACCATCTTTTGCTGCCTGCAGTAATTGATCATTTAATGAATCCTGCGCATGACACTGCAAAAATGATATAGCTGCAAGAAAGCAAATGAGAAAGTTCAGTGAAAAAAACCACCTATTAAGAATGTATTTTGATAGTTGTTTTTCATTCATAACAATATCCTTTTTTAAAAAATTTAATGTTATAAGATACTTGATTTTATGCAGAAATGCAAGGGGAGAGGCAGAGGTATAGGTTAAGAAGAGGTTAAGACAATAATAAACTTTTACTCTAACTTTACCTCGACCTCTACCTTTTCTTAAAGTGTCTGAATTATAATTGTCATAATTGGCTCTTTGCATAATGTACAAGAAGATATTATTATAAGGTGTGGAGTAAATTATGATTTCGATAAACAAGGATAGAACAACGCCTATCTACCTTCAATTGAAGGAGCAACTGAAAGAATTAATACTTTCAGGAGTGTTGAAACCTGACACGAGGCTGCCTTCCACGAGGCATTTAGCTGATGAACTGAAGATAAACAGGAATACGGTTCTTACTGCGTATGAGGAGCTTGAGGCGGATGGATTGGTCTATTCCCATGTAGGACAGGGTACCTTTGTAGAAGATAGTGACTCCTACCTTCAAGAAAAAGAAAAAGTAATCTATAAACAGTTTAATTGGCCTAATCTATTTTCGACCAATTATGATGAATATGCTCTTTATTCTATGGTCCAATTATATAGAATTGCTACTACTCCTACGCGTATCTCATTTGGCGGAGCAGTGCCTGATGAAAAACTGCTTCCGCTTCATTTATTTAAGCGATGCTTCAATCTTGCGGTAAATGAAGAAAAACACGCGATATTCAGTTATGGCCTTGTGGAGGGTTTCCTGCCGCTGAGGGAATATGTATCAAAAAGAATGCATACGATGGGTATTGAGACGACTGCAAAGGATATTTTTATTACCAGTGGTTCACAGCAGGCATTAGAGCTTTCCGCAAAGATTTTGCTTGATCCGGGTGATTATGTCATTACGGAGGAACCGACCTATACAGGAGCATTAAGTATTTTTTCAACATTGAAAGCAAAAATAATCGGCATTCCTATGCAGAAGGATGGATTGAATTTAGAAATATTGGAAGATATGTTGAAACGATATCATCCA
>MFGW01000068.1:9206-9532 GCA_001780385.1 Candidatus Fischerbacteria bacterium RBG_13_37_8
TGTATGTCATTCCAAATTTTCATAATCCTACGGGAATTACCATGAGCATTGAGAAAAGAAAGCGGCTTCTGTATTTAGCGGGAAAATATAATGTGCCGGTGCTAGAAGATGATGTATGCGGGCAGTTACGATTTGAAGGTGAGGATCTACCATCTTTAAAAGCATTTGATCGAACAGGGCAGGTAATTTATATAAATTCATGGTCAAAGAGTCTTGTCCCGGCTTTCAGAATTGGATGGGCAGTTATCAATGATCTACTCAGGGAAAAATTTATTGCCTTTAAAGGTTTGGAAGATGTTACTTCTAATATAATATGCCAGGCTGTT
>MFGW01000068.1:9549-9801 GCA_001780385.1 Candidatus Fischerbacteria bacterium RBG_13_37_8
ACGTGGTTATTTTAAAACGCATTTGAAGAAGGTGCGGAAAAAATACCGAGAGCGACGGGACATAATGTTGCGCAGCATCAAGCAATATTTTCCGGATGATATAACAGTGGTGAAACCTGAGGGCGGGTTATTCACATGGGTGAAATTTCCGGAAGGTGTAGATTTGACGCCTGTTTTTGAGGAAAGTGTGCGACAGGGTATTTTATTCAGTATAGGTTCACTTTTTTATCATTCACGGAGAGGAAACAACGA
>MFGW01000068.1:9899-10161 GCA_001780385.1 Candidatus Fischerbacteria bacterium RBG_13_37_8
TCAAGGAGAAGGCGGCAGAATACGTGCCAATGATGTGAAATTAGTATGTATGAAAAGGAAAACAAAACAATATATCATCATTTCAGAAACGGCGGTGCTCGGTGTGTTGCACCGGCAAAGCCGGAATTTGAAAAATAAAGATTAGAACATGGAGGGATATTATGGAATATGCTTATTTTCAAAAAAATATAGTACCCGAGAAGGAAGCGCAAATAAGCATAAAGACGCATGCTTTTAATTATGGGACGGCTATCTTTGAAGG
>MFGW01000068.1:10206-12163 GCA_001780385.1 Candidatus Fischerbacteria bacterium RBG_13_37_8
CAGATTAACCAAGCATTATGACCGCATGATAAAAAATTGTCGTATTCTCAAGATGTACCTGACCTATACGGCTGAAGAATTAGCGGAAATAACAAGGCAGCTCGTGATAAAGAATGGCTATAAATGTGATATTTACATAAGACCAATTGCTTACAAATCGGTTGAGAAGATAGGAGTAAGATTACCGGAAGAGCATGATTTATGCATTTACCTGTTACCGATGACGCATTATTATCAGACAGAGAAGCCGCTCAGTGTATGTATCAGTTCATGGAAGCGAATAGATGATAATGCTATCCCGGGTAGAGGAAAGATATGTGGTGCTTATGTGAATTCAGCGCTTGCGGCACAGGAGGCGCGCGATAATGGATTTGATGAAGGAATTTTCTTGAATGAGGACGGACATGTTTCTGAAGGACCGGGAATGAATCTTTTCATGGTAAAGGATGAAGCATTGAATACACCCATGGTCACTCATAATATACTGGAAGGAATAACACGTGAATCGATTATTGAAATTGCGAAGCGGGAATTAGGAATGGAGACGGTACCGAGGGCAATTGACAGGAGTGAATTGTACCAGGCGGACGAGATGTTTTTTTGCGGAACGGCAGTAGAGATAGCGCCAATTAGTTCAGTGGATCACAGACCAATAGGAAAAGGTGATGGTGGTAAATTATACAAGGAGATTCAATCACATTTCTATCGAATTGTACGCGGGAGAAATACTGCGTATCATAAATGGTTGACGCCTGTATACGAGAATGCTCATGCGGTTGCGCAGAAAACGATAGCGTAGGAATGAGAAGGGTTTTGCGCTAACATTCGGAGTTATTTTGTAATTTGCAGGGGCTTGGCGCCTGGGGGCGTTCGATGCCTGAGGAGTCGGTGCCATAGGAGCCTTCGCCAGTGGTATTGGAAGGCACGACGAGGTAGTAATAGCTATTGGGTGCATTGGTATCGGTGTATGTAGTGGTGGTGACAGTGCAGGAGATATCGTCATGGTCGTATATGGATAAGGGTAACGTACCGCGGTAAATATTAAATTCCGTAGGTGAACATACGCCGGTTGATGGATCCCATCTTAACAGGATGTTATTACCTCCTGATTTGGATACCAGCAAAGTGTTCCTAATGTCACCTGGTGCTGTTTTATCGAGGCAGAAATTATCGTAAATTTCTCCTGCAATGCCGATGGTAGTGAAGCATAATTGATCTCCGTCTATATCTATTCTGGCGAAATGATGATTTTTACTTCCGGTTATAAAGTAAGGGGCTCCTGTATCAAAATCATACAGAGGTGCGCCTCCGCCTCCGGCAGTAATATAACGAATGGGTGATTTATAGCAGCGGATATAATTATGATTATGTCCTGCAAGCACTAGTTGTACACCCTCGGGTTCAAAGATATCCGTTCCGAGAGTCTGGTTAATGGTATTATTTGGAGATGGACCAGCGCCCCATGCTGGCATGTGAAACATTGCTATTTTCCATGGTTTCGTTGAAGTTGAAATATCATTCATAATCCAATTATACTGTGTATCACTTGAACTTCTAGGGTACATGTCATCGATAGCAGTAACATGAAGAGGTCCGTAGTCGTAGGAATGATAACATCCGCTACTATCCTGGTAAGCATAAGGCCAATATTTTCGCAACAGTACTGCTGAACCTTCATGATTTCCCCTTACGCCCATAATAGGCAATGTACTATGAGTTTCTAAAAAATTCGGATAGGCGCGGTTAAAAAATTCATTTGTCCAATAATCTTCTATGTCGCCATTTTCTACCCAATCACCAACATGCAAAATAATAGTGTGTCTTCGTTCCGGCAACTGGCTCATATCAAAAAGGAGACTACCCAGCACGGCGCTTTGCTGGTCGGGCTGTGTTCGCGTATCACCATATACATAAATGCTTATGGTTGTTTCTGAACTTTGTGGTGCAGAACGAAAAG
>MFGW01000068.1:12194-14426 GCA_001780385.1 Candidatus Fischerbacteria bacterium RBG_13_37_8
CTGGTAATAATAGAATGTTGCAGGTATTAATCCCTGGATTGTGTATTTATATTGAAAATCACCATATTCTGGAACATTAAATGGACCATTTCCATATGACGGGGTAGTGCCCCATTCGATTCGAGAAATTGTTGCAGTGGTATCTGCCTGCCATAAAATTACCATTTCAGTATTATTATTCTCATAGAGCATGTAAGGACCTTTAGCAAATGATGCAAATAATGTGGATTTGTTTAATGCGGAAAAGTAGTCACTTCTATTTTTTAAATTTTCTGCCTTTACATAGAAGGAAATTAACAAAGCACAACTTATGACAAATAAAATAATTACTAACTTTTTCTTACTTTTCATAGCAGTTAAAATATAACTCAGGATGCATCAAAAGTCAAAAACTCCTGCTCTTTAGCGTATTCTTTGCAAGTTCTGCTGTAGGGCTGGACCTATACGTCCGCCCTTACCAAGCAATCTCGAACGCTTTGTCATTGTGAGTTTGCTGTAGGCAAACGTAACAATCCGTAACGGGATAAGAAGCATAGTCCGTTGCGGATTATTACGTCCCGCTGGCGCGGGACTCATAATGACATAATTCCCTCTTTTTATTTATCAAGGACTTTCCGTATTTTTTGTGCCAGGTTTGCAGTAGAGAATGGCTTTTGGATATAATTAATTCCTTTTTCAAGAAAAGCATGATGATTGAATGAATTATCAGGATAGCCGGACATATAGAGCACTTTTATCTCAGGGCGTATTTTTTTTATTTTTTTTACCAGTTCATTTCCGCTCATTGATGGCATTACTACGTCGGTCAATATTAAGTCGATTTTTCCTGATTGTTTTTTACAGAGCGAGAGGGCTTGCTTAGGATTTTCTGCTTCTATTATTTTGTAGCCACGTTGCTGAAGAATTCGAACCGCTAATTTTCTGACCATATCATCATCTTCAACTATGAGAACAGTTTCGCCGCCGCCTGACATTGATTCTTTCATCTTTTGTTTTTTTTCTTTTTGGAAGGGTTCATCTATTCTCGGCAAATATATTTTAAAGGTCGTGCCTTTGCTTGGTTCACTGTATACCGAGATACTACCCCCGGTCTGTTTTACGATACCATAAACAGTAGATAGACCTAATCCTGTTCCTTTTCCTTTGGTTGTAAAAAAAGGATCAAAGATTTTTTCTTTAATATCCGGAGTCATTCCGCAGCCAGTATCACTTATTGAAAGGAGAACATATTGGCCAGGAGCGACATTTATATGGGCTTGAACATAATGTTCATCCAGTTCAAAATTGGATGTTTCCATGATTAAACTACCACCTCGGGGCATTGCATCGCGTGCATTCAATATAAGATTCATTATGACTTGCTCAATCTGACCTTGGTCAGCTTTAATTTTGCCAAGGTCTTTAGCTAAAATAGTTATTAATTCAATATCTTCACCGATGACACGTCGCAGCATTTTATCAAGATTATGAAGTGTCATATTTAAATCCATTACTTTCATTTCCATCAATTGGCGCCGGCTAAATGCAAGGAGTTGACGTGTCAGTGTTGCTGCGCGTTCTGCTGATAAGCTAATTTCCTCAATATTTGCTTTTAATGGATCTTTTTCCGGAAGAATATTCAATGAAAGTTCGCAGTTGCCTTGAATAATTGTGAGAAGATTATTGAAATCATGTGCTATTCCTCCTGCTAACCTTCCTATTGCTTCCATTCTTTGTGATTGCTGTAATTGTTCTTGCAAAGCAGCCATCTCTTTTTCAGCTCTTTTTTGCTCTGTAATATCCCTGCTAATCCCAACAATACGCAATGGTTGTCCAGTTTCATCACGAACAAGAATGCCATTGGTCTGAAACCAGGCTATAGCGCCATCCTTGCGGTGAATATGATAGATAAATGAATTTTCTTCAACTTCTCCTTTCGCAAATTGCTCGATAAATTGATTTGCTTCATTACGTTCTTGTGAATCGAGTAATCCGAAAAGTTGTTCAAGATTTTCGAGTTCTTTTTCTGTATAACCATAAAATTTTGTAAATGAATGATCCATATATACTTTGCCTGTTTGAACATTTATTTCCCATGCTCCGGATTTACTGGATGAAACTGCAATTTGATAACGTTCCTGGCTCTCACGCAGTGCTACCTCAATTTTTTTAAGACCTGTGATATCTGTAGAAATATGAATTATTTTCTCAAGTTGACCTCTTTTATTAAAAACAGGCGTGCAGGATACAATA
>MFGW01000068.1:14495-14693 GCA_001780385.1 Candidatus Fischerbacteria bacterium RBG_13_37_8
GTTGCTCCTCTGCTTCTCTGCGATCACTTATATCCCGTACATATTCAATAACGCCTTTCATTTTTCCCGTCAATGAATCAAATAATGGGAAGCTGTATAAATCAAGCCAACCTACTATTTTTCCTCGAGCTCCCCGCTTCAGAACAACTTCATACGCAGCTTTACTGGTCTGTAACGTCTGCAGAGATGGACAAATTT
>MFGW01000068.1:14732-18083 GCA_001780385.1 Candidatus Fischerbacteria bacterium RBG_13_37_8
TCTTGCCCACCAGCGGCATCGCATGTGCATACCATTTCTCCATGGAAGCATTTACTTGAATAATGGTGAGATTATTACCAAGAATACTAATGCCATCTTGAATGCTGGAAAATACATCAGTAAGAAAACGATCCTTTTCCTCGAGAATCTCTTCGACTGCTTTCAAATTATTGTACTGTTTTTCCAGCTTCCCAGTTTTCTTTTTGAATCCTTGCAGTTCCCTGATGAGCTGTTCTTTTGTCTTATTTTCCTTGACCATATTTGCCCCTTGCTGCTTATGCACAACTCAAAATATGCTAACCTTGTACTATTATAGAATACACAAAAACGAATACGCCTGTCAATAAGGTAAAAAAAAGGTTAAGGTTAAGAAAGGTCGAGGTTGAATATGAGGTCGGAATCGAGATTGAGGTTTAGGAAAAGACCTTGTTTATTTTGATTTCGACCTCAACCTCTCTTCAGCCTCAACTCCTACTTAGCTTTAACCTTGGTCTATCTTAACCTTAACCTTAGCCTCAACCTTAACCTTCCTTGACTTAAAAATGCATAGGGAATAGACTGTTTTTCTTAGGAGTGAGTTATGTCATTGAAGAAGCTAAAAGTTACAAATTTTAAAAGTTTTAATAAGGCTGAAATGCAGTTTGGATCATTTAATGTTGTCATAGGTGCTAATGCTGCAGGCAAATCAAATTTTATTCAGATCTTTCAATTTATAAAAGAAGTTATCTCATCAGGTCTTGATAATGCGATATCTATGCAGGGAGGAATCAACTACTTGCGAAATATGAATATCGGTGCAAGCAAAGATTTTTCTGTTACGGCAGTCTTTGACCAGGAAATGAGCTGGACGGGAAAAGTGAATAATAAATTAGAAAAAATTAAGATGCATGAATTGATCTATGAATTTGCACTGAATTTTAAACAAAAAAGCATAGATTACGCTATCAGTAAGGATAGATTACATCTAAGGTGCGAATTCTTTAAGGTCACAAAAACCAGGATAGGTACATATAATGATGAGAAGCTTGGTGATGGTGAAATTATTATCTCGAGCAGGCAAGGTAAAATAAATGTAATAATGCATAAGCCAGCTCATTCACATCTGGATGCTGACCATATTTTTGCTTCGTTCTTGCGGGAAGAACAATTGCCTCCTCATACACTCCTGGCAGAAACTTCATTTTTTTCTGCGCCCCTTATCAGGGAAACCTTTAATGGTGTATCGATTTATAATATAAATCCGAGATTACCGAAAGCTGCTATTCCTATTACCGGAAAAGCAATGCTGGAAGAAGATGCAGGCAACCTTGCTATAATTCTTAAAAAAATTCTAAAAAACAGTGAAACAAGAAGAAAATTCTTTAATCTGCTTGCTGAATTACTCCCCTTTGTCGATAATTTGGACATTGAAGAACGACCGGATAAATCTTTATTTTTCAAGGTGAAAGAGAAATATTTCAGCAGTCAGTTTCTTCCCGCATTTTTACTTTCTGATGGCACTATTAATGCAACTGCATTGATCATAACACTTTACTTTGAAAAGCAGCCAATAACTATCATAGAGGAACCTGAGCGCAATGTTCATCCTTACCTTATGTCACGGCTGGTCAATATGATGAAAGATGCTTCCAGTGCGAAACAAATTATTATAACCACACATAATCCTGAAGTAATTAAATATGCGACCCTGGAAGATGTGATTCTTATTGCTCGTGATAAAAATGGCTTTTCGTCAATAACCAGGCCACACAATCGCAAAGAAATACGTGCATTTATTAAAAATGAAATTGGGCTTGAAGAATTATTTGTTCAGAATTTGTTAGAGGGATAAGAGTGCGTCGCAGAAAATTATATATTTTTGTCGAAGGACATGACGATGTCTGGTTCTTTGAACGGATAGTCAAACCGCATTTGGTGCACTATTACCGTCGCGTATTCATTATTCAACATGCACGCCTCTCCACAAAAAAGAAATATAATTACATCAGGAGCATGCATGAAATGCGGGCTGACTATTTATTTGTAGTAGACATAGATTATTTCCCATGTGTGCGAGCAAAAAAAGAAGACATAGTGGGGTACTTAAGAATAATAGATAGCCGTGCCATAGTAGTAGTAATAAAGGAAATAGAAAGCTGGTATCTTGCTGGCATAGGCAACCATAGGTCGCGCAAACTGCAGTTGCCGGTTCTGGAATCAACCGATGATATCACAAAAGAGGATTTCAATGCACTCATCCCACCTAAATTTCGTTCCCGGCGTGATTTCATGAATGAATTACTCAAGCATTATGACATTACCATCGCCATTCAAAAAAACAAATCTTTTGCCTACTTCTGGCAGTGAGGGGGACAGGCACTCACAAGTTCACACCTAACTACGAATAGTATTTTTTATCTACTTTTATATTTGTTTGTTTACTGATAATGCATGTGTGATGCCTGACTAACAATAATTAATAACTGTAAACATTATTTATTATCAGTTTACATTAAATGGTAGGTGTGAACTTGTGAACACCTGTCCGCTTTATTTTAACAGGGATTGGTGTTTTGAGTGGATTTACAGAGGGAGGTACCAGCAGGACGTTGCGAACCGGTGGAACTACTGCCATACGATCCCTCGGAAGTGTCATTCCAAGCAACGATGAGATAATAATAGGAGCCGGTATCTGATGGAATTGTCGCATTGGTTGCACCGCCATTGGTGCATTGATATGCTGTGTGCGTGTATGAAAATGGGCTATTCAATGTGCCACGATAAATGGCATAATCGCTGATAAGACAGCTCCCGCCTGTAGCAGCCCAACTGAGGTATAAATTAGCTCCGCTCTTGCTCACGGTGAATGGCTGTCCACTTCCATTAATCATGGGAACTTCACCGGGTGGCGCTTGTACACAATTATTGGTTAGAAAAGTAAGTATTCGGTCCATCATGACATTCCTGTTACTTTCTGATAAAATAGTCTCAAATGGGAATCCAATATTGACGATCTTGAAAGTACCACTGTATTGAATGCCGGCACCCGTGTATGGTTCGCTGGTTCCATTATAATTCAAATTTTTGAGGGAACCACCAGAAATATCAAGAACATCAGGGTAATCAACATTATAAGTGTTGCTGCTGTCATTATCGAAGAGAATATTACTCAATCCTTCAAAGATAGTACCGGTGACTCCGGAGACACTGTTAATAGGCGGATCAGTACTGTATGGATCATCATCCCTGTAGAGCGCTTTCAGATAATTCTGGTAAAATAATCTGCCGTTGTTGAGCCAGTCAAGATCCCAGCCAATTTCTGCACCATTCACAAACAGGTTGCCGCCTGCATTGAGATAATTCTGCACTATG
>MFGW01000068.1:18122-22009 GCA_001780385.1 Candidatus Fischerbacteria bacterium RBG_13_37_8
TCTTCTCCTGAAATCCATAGCACGGCACAATAATTATTCAGAGACACATATCCAAGCTTTACTGCTTCATTGGATGCTGAATCAAAATTCAGCCCGTTGCTGTCTATTGCCTTTGCGAATTGCACCATATAATCGAATGAATTCATATGTTGCAGCACCATGCGGAGGTTCGTGCCAATCGTATCATTTTTTGGGATCAGTGCAGAACCATCGAGCCGGTCAAAACCATTTACAACGAGAAGTGGGGGAGTAGCGTTCGTAACTCTGACAGCAAGCGTTTCGGCGGGGAATGATTCACCGCCTGCATTGGTTGCGCTTATCGTTAGGTAATAGACTTTATTGAGTGATAGTCCGGTTAATTCGTAGCTTGTATTGATTGTCTCTATGGCATTGGCAAATGAGTATCCGTCCTCGCTTACATAAATACGGTAGCCGGTTGCTGCATCACCGCCTGCACCGCCGGAGGGTGGGGCATCCCAATCAACCATGATCGTACCTGATGGTGTACTGTGCGCGGATGCATTTCTTGGTGGTTCTGGCAGAAGTGTGGTCGATGTGCCGAAATATTTCACGATTGCCTGGTAAATGGCACGTGCTGCCAGTTGCCGGAATTTGGGTTGTTTTATATGAACTGAATCAACACTGCTGTCATGAAATGCCAGCTCTATTAACACACCCGGCATGGTTGAAAGTGTGCGCATCTCACCGAAATTAGCATTCAACTTACCCCTGTCTGTCCAGCCGGCATCCCATTCGGCACGAATATCATTAATCAATTCATTATGAACATAATTTTGCAGTACCTGGCTCTCAACTTCTGTATCTGTGCAACTGGTACTGTTTGAGGTCAAGCATACATAGGTGGAAGTACCGTTTGTGGTAGTTGTGCAGCCGCCCACAGTTGCGTTGGTATGCCATGAAATGAATACCGAAGTTTCGCTTGCTTCTTTTTCCCATTCTGCATAAAGCGGTCGGCATGTCACATCATCCGTATTATCGTCGTTATCAGGAATGGGCTTGCTTGGATTGTATGCATTCTCATCGGCACCGAGGAACTGCGCATTGTACCTGCAGCATTCTTCCCATTTTGGTTTTCCGCTAGTTCCTGTACCTCGCGCTATTTGGCCAAAACCGCCGCCGAACCGTACTGCATCTGCTGATACATTAGTCCCACTGGTGGAATCATTTTGCAGAATTACCTGTCCCTTAGCGGGATTATATCCGGCTGTAAAATAATATTCACCAATGAATTTCCAGGTATGACCATCGATCTGTTGATTAATATGAATATCAGTTTGACCGCCGGCATGTTTCACTATGAAATGTGCATCAGTTGCCCTGGCGCTGTATCCGGAAAAAGAAATATAAACCGGGTAGTACCCTGTAACCGAAATATCGGGAGTCCAAATAGCCTGCGCGGTCACTGTAGGATTCGTATTTGCAAGTCTGTTGGTTCCAAAACTGAAAGGGTCCTGGCCGTTTACGTAAGGTGAATAGCCATTGGCAAATCCGCTCAATGTGGAATTTGACCAGGTGCCAGTTTCCTGGTAAGTACTGGTTCCATTTGCACCATCATTGTCAATAATGATCATATTGGTATTCATGTCGCGTTCCCGGATAGCAAATACACTTGCTCCCGCATTCCATAAATATTGAAGCAAGTATTGATTGATTGCCTCTGCATTATGAAAATCTTCCACTATATCGCAATTAACACCGCGTTGCGTTGTCCAACTGCTTCCCGTCCAATACCAGCCATGCGATTGACTAATGAACACTGTGCGCCCGGTTAGTGTTCCGGTCGATTGGCCCTGTCCATATCCGGATGGTCCACCAAGTTGAGCAGGTGCCGTGGCAACTTCTTCATATGGTTTACTAGTGTATACCGGTTTCGGCAAATAGTGATCCAATGGATAATAGTCACCAGCCGTACCATGTGCTTTGAACCAAAGTGCGAACCCAGTCAATCCATCAACCTGTAATAATGTTTCCACGAACTGTTTCGTGATAAGATCTGAGGCAAGTGCATTGATGCTCGGAAAGGTGAGAAATGCTGACTCGGTGCTCATATACAGCGTTACTGTTTCACCTGAAAGACTCATAGAATCAAAAGTTGTAGTTGCAGGAAGGAGGTTCGTGAATCCATTTTCCTGTTCGGATAAATTTGGTCCTTGGAGCAATAATCTGGCTAATAATGTGATTTGCTCTTCTCGGCTATTATTTTGCAATGTGTCGGCAAGTCCTTCTCTTTCAGTGGCTCTTACATAATTGTTATCAATGAAAAATAACAATATTTGTTGATTGATGCTATCTATTTTTACAATTGCCTGTGCATTGATCGCTAATAATGATAATCCCGTGGAGAAGATAATTAGAACATAAAATACTATTCGCATATATTACCTCGCTCATTTATTATATCACACATCACAGCCACTGCAACTGTTTTAAAAGAGGGGAATAGGTACTGGGGATTCTTTACGAGCACATTGTAGGGGCAGACCCATGTGTCTGCCATTGTGCAATCCCGCTATTCGGTAGGTGATTTAAATGAAACATTACTCGCTGCTCGAATAGCTTTTTCAATATCACTGGAACAATCTATGGTCGGATCTATATAAGGAATTAGAAAATAACCTTCTTTATTCTTAAAAGCAGGCAATTTCTTATAATTATTCTCCTCAATAAAGTCAATAAATGGTTTCTGGTTTATTCCGTAAAAGGGCTTTTTACCATCTGGTGATATTAAGATAATAAGCTGAGGATGTTTCTCATCAAGATATTCTTTAGATGCAATCCCATTTTTAGCAATATACTTATCACATAACCCAAATATATCGAGATGTTTCCATTCAGAATAGTAAGCTATTGCACCAGCATCAGCAGAGGACAACCTTAATTTTAGAGGAGCAAAAGGCTTGAGCACCTTTCCAAGAGTAATATGGGGGTATGGATAGCGTTTGTCATCACTTAATGCTACCCTTAAATCCGAAATAAAGAAACTATTGCTGATCAGTAGCAGTACCATTGCCATAAAATAAGATAAGGATTTTATGTATTTTTTGCTGATGTTGTGCTCAGATATATTATTTTTAGTTCTTGCAAGCAACCAGACTAATGAAATACCTGTACTTGTATAAATAATTACAAAAGAGGGGTAATAAAATCTATTTGCGAAATTAGCTAAGAGAAAAGAAAACGGATAAATGCAGTTAGCTGCTAATAATGTTACTAAAATACTCTTGTTTAATATACTCAGATTTGTAAAGCTAGTTTGTTGTCTATTACTACTATCATTTATGTTTAGATATAAATTTAACAGGATAATTATTATAAATGCTGAAATACCGCCTATACTTAGTATTGCAGTGTATAGCCCCGTGTACCAATTATAGTGAGATAATACCTTTACATAAAATGGCAGGGGAAAAATTTCCTTAAAATAAAGCAATCTAAAAATCATATATAGACTGATTGGTATTAAATATAAGAATATATAACAATAGGTAAGTGTTTTTCTGATTTTCAATGTTTCATTGCTCATATAGAAGCTGACATAGATTAAGGTGAACAAGACAAGAGAGACTAAAACGCCTTCAGGTCTCATCAAATTAAGGAATAGAGCCATAATGGAGAAAGAAAAAATTTCCTTTTTTTCTTTAAAAATTAATGTTTTCATTGCAAAATATAGAACACCTAAAAGTAAGGCGGTGTAAGCCATGGTTTCCAATCCGGAAAATATATGGACAGCAGTTATTGGATTAATAAGAAGAAAGGCTATGCTGGAGCAAAAACTTACATACCTGTCATTTTTGCAGTCAGAAAAGATAGTTTTTGAAATTTGCCAATATAAAAGCACTATGCTGAGCAAAGCAATAAAACTTAGA
>MFGW01000068.1:22114-22234 GCA_001780385.1 Candidatus Fischerbacteria bacterium RBG_13_37_8
CAAACGAGCCCCTTTCCCTGTGCTAAATGTTCAGCATAACGAAAGGAAATGAAAGCATCATCAATAGTGAATCTCCAAACATTTATTGCAAGCATCATAAAAACAAATGCTGCAATAATA
>MFGW01000068.1:22281-22979 GCA_001780385.1 Candidatus Fischerbacteria bacterium RBG_13_37_8
AGTTTTCCTGCAAGAAATTGAAATTATGAATGATAAAGGTGCATAGGTATTATGCAGAGTCTGCAATTGTAAGACTCTAAGAGGAATACGTGTGATTGAATGAAAGAAATTACTCAATATGAGCAGAATGAAATGATGGAAGCTATAGAGATTACGAAAAGCAGGTTTCAGGTTAAGAGAAACAAAGGCTTTATGCAAAACATAAATAGTTGAATAAATAAGGTATAATTATTCTATAGCATTAGGATGATGTACGAATATAAGTTGTGTAAGGTGCTTGCTGTGTACCTCAGCCTGAACAAATTGTATTTTATAAAGTAAAAAGGGAATAAGATGGATAAAATGGTATTGGAAATAGAGGAGAAATTGTAAGGGAGACAGGCATTCATTAATTTATAACTTTAAATGCCTGTATCCAGATGTCAATTAATTTCCACTAGTATTAAGAAGAATTGTAACGCTGTCATCATCTGAAAATGGACAAGAATTTGTTACTGCCAAATCAATTTTTCCATCATTATTGAAATCACTTGCACTCAGAAAACATAGTGCACCAATTGCAGATCCGAATCGACCAGGACTTTTTAGAAAAGTTCCGTCACCATTATTTAATAATATCCAAATGAAGTTATTCCCATGGTTGCAATCAGGTGCTACGGCCAAATCAATCCAAAAATCACCATTGAAATCTCCATGAA
>MFGW01000068.1:23108-37149 GCA_001780385.1 Candidatus Fischerbacteria bacterium RBG_13_37_8
CCAGATCAATAAGATTATCAAAATTGAAGTCAGCAGCTGTAATTGATTTAGGCCCTTTACATGCCTCGCACATCTGTAAATCAATCAAAGGAGTAAATGTTCCGTTCCCTACACCCCTTAAAAGAGAGATAATAAAAATTCCATCACTTGCATAAAGATTTGCTACTGCCAGGTCAGGATAACAATAGTTGCCATCAGTTGTAAAATTTGCACTAATTATATCTGTGGAGAAGCTACCAACTTCATATGAGCCAGCTTGTGTAAAAGTACCGTCACCATTGCCCAGCATAATATATACTTGGGATGATGGAGTTATTTGATTCACTACAGCTAAATCTTTTATGCTGTCGGTATTTAAGTTTGCGGTTAATAGTTCTCTTGTAGCGCTGGCAATTCCTTGAGGATATAATGATTCAAAGTAGCCATAACCATCTCCGAGAAAGGTAGTGATTGATTCATTCGAGTATGATTTCGCAATAACAAAATCAACATAATTATCACTATCAAATAGACTAGTGACAATATCATGTGGACCGGCATTGCTTACTTCATAAATTGGTCCTTGGCTGAAAGTTCCATCACCATTACCATAAAAAAGAGATATGCTTCTATTTCCTCCATTTGTTACTGCTATGTCAGGAGTGTCATCAACATTTACATTGAAAGAATCAATGGCTAAGGAATTAGGTTGATCACCAGTCGCGTATGCTGGCAAGTCAGTAAAACTTCCATCGCCATTGCCAAAAAGTACTGAAATGTCATTAGAAATTTTGTTAGCTGTAACTAAATCTAGTATGTTATCATTATTAAAATCAGCAGTAGCAATTTCATGAGGAGATGTTCCGACTGCAAAATCCTTTAAGTAGGTGAAAGTACCTTGGCAAATTCCAGGATAAACCGTATTATTCAAGAAGATAGAGATGCTATGCCCGGCTTCTTTTGCAGCAGCTATATCCATGCACTGATCATCTGTATTGAAATAGCCAGTAGTAACTGAATAGGTTGCCATTAAACCACCTGAATATCGTTGTGGCTGCATAAAAGTTCCATCACCATTTCCAATAAGAACAGAAATTGAATTTTTCGGATGCAAATTATCTCCTTGTATTGCTGCTACTAGATCAACAATGTTGTCGTTATTGAAATAGCCATAGGTAATGGCATAAGGTTCATCATAACTGTCTTCCCCTACTGAATATACTTCGCCTTGCAAGAATGATGGAACAGGATGGCCTGTGCAATTGCAAGAGGTACTGCAGTCACAAGCAGCATTGCTACAGATATCGCTTTGAAAAATAAACACTTCATGACTACCGTAACTCGTTGCTGCTACATCGTTATCACCGTCCCCATCGAAATCAGCACTAGTTACTCCCATAGGGGCATAAATTCGGTCATCGCCCTCGTTGCTCTCATATGTTGTTATGATAAATGATGGTGGATTGCCTCCTTGATTAATGAACGAAAAGAACTCATTTGCACCATATTCCATACCAGATCCCGCAATTATATCAATTAAGTTATCACAATTTAGATCAACAGGAGCAAATCTCATGTGATCCCCACACCCACCATTGGGGCAAATAATTGGTCCATATTCAATACCATTACCGAAAGTCCCATCACCATTATTATAGAAGATAGTAATATATTTATATCCCGTAACAGCTATATCAAGCCCATTTACGTTATCAAAATCAGCGATTTGAGTATATGTAACTTTTTGAGGTATCTCATGTGTCTCAGTGAGTAGAAAAAGCCCTTCGCCATTATTCAGGAAAATTGATATGCTGTCATCATCTTCGTTTGAAGCGACGATGTCAGCATAGCTATCGTTGTCAAGATCACCTATAGCAACGCCATGCGGATCAGCACCGGAATTATAATCTATTCGACTATTTGAAAATAGTTTATACCAATTATACCCACATATTCCTGGGCAGTCAGCATGCTGTTTTGGATCACAGCCATCATTTGGAAGATCAACACAGGTCATGTCTTCAGGACAGGGTAATTGTGCAATGCCTCCACATAAAGGTGGGACTGTTAAGCAAACTCCCCAGCAGCGCCGCCCGCAGTTATCTGGATCGCAATCATCTCTTATATCATCAACGCATATTAGTCCATCAGGGCATCGTATATTGTTTGGTCCCCCACAAGAGATGAGAGCAGCATAACTACTTAGTGAATTCAAAAGCGAACAACAAATAAAAAACAATGGAGCCAGAAAAAGATAAATTTTGATTTTTGATATATTCATTTGTTTACCTCCTATATAGGAATTTATGTATTATATTCAATGAAGCCTATTCAGATTCTTTCATCAATCAATTTTTACATTGTGGCATAGAGTTTCTATTTTGTCAAGTGATATTTTACCTTGCCATCCCCCTCTTTTTGTTTAAGTGGTAGCCGGAACGATATTTCATCTGTAGAGAGCAGGCATAAGATTGAATTATAGGGAGGAAAAGTTCTATTCGTTAAAGCGAGGACCAAATATGTGCAACGAGATTTGTGCAGCGTTTTGCTTCAGCCGCACGCTTTAAGCGGCTTCAGCGAAACCTGCCCAAATCTTATGTTGATTTTCATTGATGTACAAGAGCGAATACTGATATGGTAAAAGATCAGAGATGCAGTAGGGAGGAGATAATATTGGTAAGCAAGGCCACAAGATTATGAAGAGTTAGCAAATAAGAATCGGAAGCTATATATAAAGCAATACTAAGTACACTACGCGTTTTAGAGGTGTCATGCTTTTTTTGCCTCTTTTTCTTTCTCGAAAGTGGTAAATGCTAATGGCAGCGCTCGCCCCTGCGAGGGTATACTGGCAGCTATAACTTGGACTCCTGACACATCTGTCTGGTCAATTAATACAGGAACTAATCCTCCAATCTTCTCATAAGGAATCATGCCCAAAAATGCTTTGGTTACCTCGGCTATTTCAAATGGCGCTTTCAATAAAAATCGATCCAGTCGTTTATATCTTGATTTTGGCGTTCCTTTGGTATTCATGCACCTTGCTATGCTGCATAATTTCATGCGACCATACCAGACTCGTGCTGCCCTCAAAAATATTAGTACCGCAATAACTATTGCCCTTAAGTTGTTTCTTACAGGCTTAGTCATTTCTTCAAAATGCTTGCTTACTATTCTATTGAGTTATTCTCCAAAAAGCTCGATTGTTTAATCAATGCTTTTTTCTCTTGACATTGTATCTCCTTGGCGTTCTTACAATATCTATATTGACGGAAGTAAGCTTTTGAAGTAATTCCTTCATCCTTTTATAATTTGCGCACATCAATAATGCTTCGGCTTCATGTTCTTTTGCGATGTAAATTGTTTTTGTCTTTCCCTTTTCTTTGTAGGTAATACAAATGGCTCGATGCAGAGCTCCCTTTGTGCATTTACAATTTGCTTTTCCACAGGTAATAGTTCTAATAACAATGCTGCCTTTAATCATTTGCCCGATAGACCGCATTTGAGATCTCAGTTAGTGAGCTCTCTTTTTTAGCAAAACTGTATCAATATGATGCATAGAGCACCTCCTGTCTTACAGTTACAATACTGTAAGATATCATAAATAATACCGCTTGTAAAGTTCTCATGAGTTGAATCTCATACCTATTCAAATCAAGACTGGACAATCGTCTATAAAAAAATGGGGGAGGGCAATGGGCGGGGAATAGTCGCTTGGACGTAAAATTCTTGCATTTTTGTCAAAAAAATGTATTCTTTGCGAGTTCTGCGAAGCAGAACGAAGCAATTTCGAACGGACTATAAGAAGCATAACCTCTTACACAAATTATGAGGATGACAGCGACCTATCGCCTTATTCACTATCGAGGGAACGCAGCTTTTATTCCGTTAGGGATTGCCACGCTTTGCTTCGCACGGCTCGCAAAGAATATATTCCCTTTACTTTAGGATTACAACTTGCTTGGGATGGGGAATAGGGAATTGGGGGAATGGTTCATTAATATTTTGCTTATGCAATAAATTGATATATAATGGTTTATAGAATTTTTATTTTAGAGGTGGATGAATTATGCAGCCACTTGTTGGTAAGAAGGTATATCCCAAAAAAATGAGATGGAGATTTTATCTGGTTTATATAGCTATAGTTATTGTTGTAGCTGTGGTTGTCTTTTATATGACGAAAAATATGTATCAAACCAGAGAATCGGAAATTCCAGATATTGCCAAGAATGCGAGCGGCAAATCTTCACAAAGAGTTAACGAGTTTCCGAAAAAAGAAAAGATAATAAAAGAAACTGCACCGCAGGAACATGAAGGAGAAAATAATATCGCTAAAAATCGGGAATATGCCGGGAAAACCGCTGATGATGTTCAATCGGAAATTGCTTCATATTCCCATAAAGATGACGACAATACACCTACTTCTTCCGGCATGGTTATCTTTACTATGGCAAGTGATTACTATTTAAAAAAAGATTACAATAAGGCTATTGAATTGTATAAGCTGGCATTACCACATAATAAAATGGCAGCCGTTTATATCGGACTCTGTTATTATTGGCGGAAAGATTATATCAATGCAGTAACATATTTTGAACAGGCATTGCAATTCAATAAAGTTGATTTTATCGCAAAGAAATATGTAGCATTGTCCTATTATAATTTAAATGATCTTGAGCGTGCCAGGAAACTTATGGAAGAAGCGCTATTGTTGATGGATGATAATGAATTAAAGGAACTCCAGACAATGCTCTTGGAAGAGCGCAAGGTGATGGATGGATATTCGGACCTGAGTGGTGTGAAATTCAAGATTCTATTCAGCAAGGAGAAAACTCTTTCTGCAGAACGAACGGTTCTGGATATTTTGAATGAGGCTTATCGTACCATCGGTGGCAGATTGGATCTTTATCCATCACAACCAATTACTGTAATTCTTTATAATGAAAAAGATTTCTTCGATATAACACGCTCGCCCGGATGGGCAGGCGGACTTTATGATGGCAAAATCAGACTGCCAATTAAAGGCATGGAAGAACAAAAACAAATCCTTACACGCATTCTTTTTCATGAATATGTTCATGCACTGGTTCATACAATTACACCCAAATGTCCTTTATGGATTAATGAAGGTCTTGCACAATATTTTTCAGAGATAGATATGGAAAAAATAGGACAAGTTATTCCCCTGCAAACTCTTGAAGATAGTTTTCCCGGTGATACTGAACAAGTGATTATTGCGTATGTAGAAAGTTATTCCGCTGTTTCTTATTTAATAGATCGGTACAGCATATATCGCATGAAAGAACTACTGTATGCTATTGGCAAGACCGGTGATGTAAAAACAGCTTTTGAATCTGCGCTCTTCATTTCGTATGATTCTTTTCTTAAAACCTGGGAAAAAGACTAATTTCCCGTCTCCTATTTCTTTTTCAACCCGTTGGCTTTTGGAATCGTCAAAATACATTAAAAATTAGTAAGGTGAACACAAGGTTTGCCACTACGCAATCCTGGATTCTATGTCATTGTGAGTTTGCCGGAGGCAAACGTAACCTTTCATGAAAGAATCTTTCATCCCCGCCAATGAAAAACCATGTTCTTTCATGATAAGCATTTCCTCGATAGTGAATAAGGCAATAAGTCACCCGTATTCTCGTTATTTTGCGAAGGAGGCTATGCCTCTTATAGTCCGTTAGGGATTGCTTCGCGCACCTTCGGTGTGCTCGCAAAGAATCCCCATTCACTTTTTTGACAAGAAAAAAAAAAAGAGTACACTATATGCTTTATGGGAAAAATTCTGACAAACACTATGATGACAAAGAATACTTTTGTGCGGGAACCATCCTGTGATGCCAGAAGAGAACGACGAATAACATTCTGGGCGGTAGTGGTCTATATTTGTATTTCCATAATTTGGGGTATAAATTTTCCCTTAATGAAAATTGCCTTCAGCCAGATTTCACCTATGGCGTTCAATATTATACGGTTTGGTGTGGCTTCAATTTCGCTTATTATTATAATGCTTATCTGGGAAGGGTGGCAAAGAATTCCATTGAAACATTGGATTTTATTAGCTATTCAAGGTTTTTTTCATGTCTTTCTCTACCAATTACTCTTCATTAACAATCTCTCATTTACCTCATCCGGAATTGCTGCAGTGTTAACTTCGACTACACCGCTCTGGACGGCATTCCTGGTCTGGAGTTTTAAAGTTGAAAAAATTAATGGATGGATTGTCTCAGGCGCTATTGTTGGATTTTTAGGAGTTGTCATGGTGATAGGCGGAGGGATGCGTTCACTTGTGCTCAGCACCGCCAGTAAAAGCGAATTGGTCATGCTTTTGTCTGCCGTGGTATGGTCTCTTGGCACTATTATAACCAAGAAATTGCTCGTGCATTATAGCCCATTGAGAATTATTGCTCTTATGATGCCGATAGGATACCTCGGTACAATCATTGCAGGATTGCCGTCTACCTTGCATCAGGATTGGTACGCTATCAGTGGAAAAATATGGGCTATTATTATTTTTTCTACTTTTTTTGCCGTGACTGCCGGGTATAGTTGCTGGTCATGGGCAGTACAGCGAATTGGCGCAACCAGAACCTCTGTGGTAGGCAACCTTGCACCGGTCGTTGCTTTTATTGCCGCTTTTATTATTTCAGGTGAGCAGGTTTCCATTATTCAGATTATTGGCTCTGCAGTAATTTTGGCTGGAATATGGTTCTGCAAACGTGGATGATACCTGATTTCTCATGGTGACCATGAATTATCGACTGTGTCTTGCTTGAAAATAATTTGTAAATAACTTTATAGAGAGTAGTGGCTTGAAATGGTTTATATAAATATGCAGCGGAGCCCGCTTCTTCTTTACATATTGACATACCATTATATTTCACTACAATATTCCCATGGATACATTACATGGTTTGCTCAAAAAACGAATAGTGATACTTGACGGTGCGATGGGCACTAACTTGCTTGATAAGGGACGTGCGCCGGGTGAATCACCGAGCCTTCTGAATATAAAAAATCCGCAGGCTATCTATGATTTACAGAATGCCTATGTGAATGCTGGCGCTGATATCATCCTTACGAATACATTTGGTGCTGACCCATTGCATTTTCCTGAGGATACACTGGCTGATATTATTCGCGAAGGTGTGAGAATCGCACGACGCGTAGCTCATAAAAAAGCCATGGTATGGGGTGATGTAACCACGCTGGGTGAATTGATGAAACCATACGGGAACCTTGATTTCAATGAAGCACGCAAACTCTTCCGCCATGTATTTAAATTGCTGTACCAGGCAGGTGTCAGAATATTCTTCATAGAAACATTCACCTCCATGATTGAAGCAAAAGTCGCTTTTCTTGCTGCAAGTGAATTTTCAAAGAATATATTTGTTAGTTTTTCCATGGAGGAAGGGATACGTACTTTGATGGGAGAATCCCCTGAATCAATTGCGGTAACTTTTGAAGCATTGGGTGCGCAAGGTATTGGTGTGAACTGCACTCATCCTGATGTGGCCGTGGAAGCAATTGAACGCATGGCAAAAGTGACGAAACTGCCGCTTATCGCTAAACCAAATGCAGGTAAAGTGGAAATCATTGGCACGCAGGTGCAACATACCATCTCAAATAAAGAAATGGCAAATTATCTTGAACGATTTGTCAATGCAGGAGCTAATTTCGTTGGCGGATGCTGCGGTACCACAACTGAATACCTGAAACTGATTGCCGGGAAAAAACTTAAGCCTAGAACACGCAAAATAACGAAAACATGGTGTCTGACTTCCCCAAATAAAATGGAGACAATGGATATTGATACGATATGCGTGGTCGGTGAACGATTAAATCCATCGGGCAGAAAAAAAGTGAAAGAAGCACTGGAACAAAAAAAATATGCCGTTTATGCTGAAGAAGCACGTCTGCAAGAGGAAAATGGTGCCGAAGCACTTGATGTCAATGCATTCACTATTGATGCTGATGAAAAAGAAGCACTCCTTAATGCTATGTATGAGGTTATTAAAAACAGCTCTTTGCCGGTCTTTATCGATACACAAAATTATGAAGCAGCAGAAACACTCCTTTCTTTTTATCCCGGCATAGGCGTATATAATTCCATACCCGCCCGTAAACGTGAATTGAGAAAATGGCTCCCCATGGTAAAAGAATATGGCTTTAAAGCTGTCGTGTCGCTTGTTGGAAAGAAAATTCCGGCAAATTATAAGGAACGAATAACCAATGCATTGCTTGCGCTCCATGTTGCCCGCGAAATTGGTTTTCCAGAAACTGACCTGATAGTAGACCCGCTGGTTCTTTCTGCCGCTACAGAAAAAGAACAGCTCCAGCATACTCTGCAAGCAGTGAATGTACTGCATGCTATGGGCATTAAAACTGTTCTTGGCATCTCCAATGTCTCTTTCGGATTACCGAATCGTCCACAACTGAATGCAGCACTGGCAATCGCTGCAATTGAAAATGGCGCTAACTTTCTCATAGTCAATCCCCTGAGTGAAGAAGTAATGACTGCTATCAGATCATCACGCATGCTTTTCAAAAAAGGATACAGCTACCTTGAAGCTCCGGGAAAAAAGGAACAAATGCAAAAGATTCCGTTGCAAAAAACACCACAGCAAAGTCTTGCTGAATGCTTGCTGAATGGCAATACCCCCGCTAGCGTAGAAGGCGCACAAATACTTCTTGAATCAGGAACACCCGCTAATGATATTATCGAGCAATATATTACGAAAAGCCTTCAACAAGCTGGAGAACTTTATGAAAAAGGAACATTCTATATTCCCGATTTATTGATGGCAGCAGAAGCAGCCCAAGCTGTTCTTGCTGTTATAAAGCCTTATCTCCCTAAGGAACAAAAAAAGGGTACAATTATCCTTGCCACGGTAAAAGGTGATGTGCATGATGTGGGCAAGAATATAGTTGGAGCCGTGTTTCAATCCGTAGGATACAATGTTATCGATTTAGGTAAGGATGTTTCTGATACACGCATTATACAGGCAGTAAAAGATCATCATCCGAATTTTGTAGGATTAAGTGCACTTCTCACCACTACGATGCCTGAGATGGAGAAGGTCATTCATCAGCTTACGAAAGAGCATCTTGATACCCGTGTGATTATTGGCGGACCTAATATCAGTGATCAATATGCCCAGCGTATTGGTGCATTTGGCGCTGCCCGCAATGTGGCTGCCGGGCTGCGTCTTTTAAGGAGGCGGACAGGTGTTCACAAGTTCACAGGTAATAATGAATAGCGTATATTATATGCGTTTATATATGGTTATATTTGTTTATCGAGTATTAGTATTTGAGGAAGGTTAACATACGTTACTATAATGCACTATTTGATTGTATCTGTTGTTCGCTGTGAACTTGTGAACACCTGTCCGCCTCAATTGGAGAGAATATGGATTTCAATGATCCAAAATTTAAGGAAATATTTTTTGCGATACATAGTGATATGCCGCGAGAAGGACCGGGAAATGAAGCATCGTTATTGCGAGCGTTGTCATTTATGAAGGAGCTGGCTCAGGATCCTTGCATCCTCGATATTGGATGCGGTCCTGGGACGCAGACTGTAGACCTGGCACAGCATACAAGAGGGGTAGTTCTTGGATTGGATAACCACGCGCCTTTTATTCAGGATTTAGATCAGAAAATTGCGGCTCATAATCTTGGGCATCGAATGCTGGCACTTGTTGGGGATATGACTAATTTGCCGTTCAGGGACAGGAGTTTTGATTGTATCTGGAGTGAAGGAGCAGCCTACTTGATGGGTTTTGAGAATGCGCTAAAGAACTGGAAATCACTTATTAAGCCCGGCGGATATTTAACTGTCACAGAAGCTGTATGGTTGAAAACTGGCGCACCGGAGCCAGTGCGAAAATTATGGGAAGAATATCCTGACTTGAAAGATATAGAAGCAAATGTAGAGATAATAAAATCCTGTGGATACAAACTGGTGGAGCATTTTACTTTGCCGGTGGAAGCATGGTGGGAGAATTATTATACACCACAGGAAGAACGGCATAAGGTACTTCGATCAAAATATGCTGGTGATCCGGAAGCCCTGAAAATAATTGAAGTCTCACAAATGGAGATTGATATTTATCGTGACTATTCTGATTATTATGGCTACGAATTCTTTATTTGCCGGGTGCAATAATTAAAGGCATATCATTATTTAATTTTCTTCGCGTTCTTCGCGAGCTTCGCGGTTTATCCCCTTTGGGTTCTGACTTGTTCGGCATAGGGAATAGGGGATTATAATAGCGGTTATGTGAGTTGTTCGAACTCGCCTGTTTTCTTGTTCTTTCGGACATTGTCCCAGTTGAAGCAACGTCCATTCATTACCACATATACACCTGGCGGCATTGCCTGTACAAATGCAAGAGCGCTTCCGAGGTTAAACATTCCATCGGAACTACCGAATGTGTAAGGAATCATAGCGCCGGTAAGCACGACTGTTTTATTGGTCACGCGTTTTGCAATCACCGCGGCAGTTTCTACCATCGTATCGGTACCGTGTGTAATCAATATTTTATCTTCTTTTGCTTTCAAGCAATTTGTTGCAATTGTTTCACGATCTTCCTCAACCATATCCCTGCTGTCAATCAACATCAGTGTTCGCACATCCACTGTAACACGTGATCTGCCAAGCATAAGCATATTAGGTACATGGGAATCTTTAAAGAAAAGCTCACCATTGATTTCATTGTATTCTTTATCGAATGTGCCGCCCGTGATAAGAATTCGAATGCTCATAGTGTCATCTCCATGTAATTATTTGCTAATGCTAACAAAAAGCAAGAACCTGGTCAAGTCAGGGACCTGCAGGCTGTCCGAAAACTCAATTTTACTCACCTCGCTGTACATTATGTCGTTATAGGCATTTAATAAACATCAATATATAGTATGCCAAAGAAGCTAAAGCACAGTTTTTGGACAGCCTGCTGACCCCCTTATTGGACAGCCCCCGAAGATTTTCATTTTGACTTGTACGTTTTTTTATTGTAGACTAAATAAAAACAGGAGGTTTCACTTGAATACAGATAAAAATAAAAGCATTATTATAGCATTGTGTTTAATGATTTTGAGTATGGCAGTGGTGTGTGGAGCAGAAACTAATAAAATTATGAAATTTATTCCGGACAGGGATTCAGAAGATGCAACAATGCTGAAATTTGAAGTGCGGTATGTGTATGCAGCTACTACTACTTCTACACAAACTGCTTATATAACTGCAGTACCGCTGGGTAATGGCAGGGATGAGATAAGAGTAAAATGCAAGCCGGCAAAAATCAAGGAAGGAAGAAATACTGTCACACTTACCATGGAATATGATGGTAAAAAGACATATGAGGAAGGGAAAAGTATCCGAGTGATTATGTTTGCTGGAAATGAAGACAACATACTGGCAAAAGAAATATTTGATTATGATAAGATATGGTCTAATGATCCGGATTATGCTGGTGAGGATAAAAATGCTATTACCAAGTTTACACCTGTAAAGGAGACTGAAACGGTGAATAAACTTGAATTCAAGGTGGAATATATAAATAATACACAGAGGGATAAGGAGATTTATCTTTATGCGTATCCAGTTACTGCAAATGGTTCAATAGTCATGGTAAAAACAACGCAGATGAAAATTGACCAGAAGAAAGGCGTAGCCGTGCTTGTTCTGGAATATGCCGGAAAAGAATCGCAGGCTGTCAGTAGTGCTATAACGGTTAAAATGGCAGTGAAGGATTCGAAAGGAAATATGCAGGATTTTGCCAGCACTGAATTCAAATATAGCAAAACGTGGTCAGTTGGTGAAACATGGGTTGATGATGGGAGCAGCTTGCCGAAAATCATAGAATTTAAAGCTGATAATGTACTTATTCTGCGAGGGACATGCACTGTTTTACACTGGAAGGTACAGAATGCAAGCAAGGTTTTTCTGAATAAAGTGCAAATGTATGGCTTTTCAAATGAAGTGTGTCCGGAAACAAACGCTAATTATTTTCTCGTAGCGGCAAATCAGAGAGGAGAAACACAACCCGCTATGGTAATGATTAGAGTAGTGTTAAAATAAAAGCAGAAAATGAGCATGAAATATATATTATGCATAATTATTATAGCAATGTTGATGCATAGTTTTTCTTTTGCTGCATGGAAGAATAGTGGAAAAAGCCTGGTGGTGATCAACGTAGGTTATGCGAAAGAATTACAGATTGCCAACTTGCCACATATATGGCGTAGTGCCGGTTATCTGCTTGCAGAATGGGATGGCGGCCAGCAAAAAGAGGCGAAGAAAGCAGCAATACTATTTGAAACAGTCATACATAATATAACTGATGAGCAGGAATTGTTTTTGTTTTATATCAGAAGTGAACAGGAGGTCCCTGCAGAATGGGCAGAAAGAATACTGTTCAGGCATGGCAAAGAAGTCCTGCTCAGCATACCGCAAAATGAAGCAGAAGCATTGATTAACAAAGGATACCGCGGCATACGATTGCCGCGCACGCATTATTATGTGACTGAATTAACAGAAACAGTTCCTTATAATTGCGGATATAATGCATTGATTGATGATATGCTGAGTAAAACAAGCCAGGGGCAATGGATTGACTGGATAGATAAAATGAGCGGCGAAGAACCAGTGGTGATTGATGGTACAACTTATACGATTGAAACGCGTCATTCATCGCCAATGTTTTCAGGAGATGTGAATGCGAAGGGGTATGATTATGCGTTGCAGCAGGCACAATCCTGGCATTATGATGCAAACATAGAGGAGGATCCGTACATTTATTCTGGTCAGACATGGAAAAACCTCGTTCTTACCATACCGGGTCAAGTTTCACCGGATGAAATAGTTATGCTGGTCGGACACTATGATTCGACTTCCTATATTTCCATTTATGATGCGCCGGGTGCGGATGATAATGGCACAGGTTCCGCTACACTTTTCGAAGCAGCACGTCTTATGCGGCAATATCGTTTTGAAAGGACAGTCAAGCTAATATTTTTCACTGGAGAGGAACAATGGATGCAAGGCAGCGAAGCATATGTCAATGATCATCCTTTCAGCGATATTCTGGGCGTGGTGAATATGGATATGGCAGGATGGGATGGCGATGCTGACCGGTGTTTTGAAATACATGCTGGTACCATGACTACCTCGCAAGATGTGGGAAATTGTGTTGATAATAGTGTTGCATCGTATAATTTAAATTTGCCGCACGACTTGCTGATAAATGATGCTCAGCCTTTAGGTGATCATGCTTCATTTTGGAATGTGGGCGTAGGGGCGGTGCATGTATTTCAAAATGGAGATCTCAATAGCGAACCGGGAGGATGTATGGGGGATGATTTCAATCCTTATTATCATACACCTGATGATAATGTACCGCATCTGACATTACCGTATGCGTATGATATTGCGCGGGCGGCATTAGCAACTATTGCTGCGATGGCAATTCCCATAGAAGCATGTTTTAATACAGCGCCGGTTCTAACTGCCAGTGCGCCTTTGCCATTGCAGGTTAGCCTGAGTTGGTCACCGGTTCAAGGAGCAGTAGCGTACCGTGTGTACCGATCCATAGAAGGATGTGAGGGGCAATGGTTTGAGCAGGCAGAAGTAGCAGGTACTGAATGGGTAGATCTTCAGGTAAGCGGAGGAATGACCTATTATTATTATGTAGAGGGTGTGGCAGATGATGGATTTTGTGTTACGGCAATGAGTAATTGCGAGAGTGCCACACCATCGATTGGTCCACATGCTTCGTATGAATCTAATGCAATTTTTGATTATTGTGGTGATACGCCGGGTGATGGAGTTATTGATCCTGGTGAACGGATAGTTGTGGATGTCAGTATAGCAAATGATGGGATTACGGATTTAACGGCGGTTCAAGGTTTGCTCAGTGCGACAACCTCGGGTGTGTTAATTACTGATCCGGATGCTTCTTTTCCTGATATTGCAATAGGCAGCACTGGTTCATGTGATGCGCCGCATTATACTTACATCCTCGACCATGATTTTACCTGCGGCGAAGTTATA
>MFGW01000068.1:37188-37863 GCA_001780385.1 Candidatus Fischerbacteria bacterium RBG_13_37_8
GTGACATCATTTAGTCAGCAGGTTGGACAGATTGGAGCGCCCACGCCAATTTTTCAGGAGGATTGGGAGAATAGCGGAAATATTTGGACCATGTCCGGATTATGGCATACAACGTATGAAGCATTGCAGGATTGCTTTACGGAACCTTATCCTTCAAGTTCGCATGTCGCATATTTCGGCAGAGATATAGAGTGTGATTACAGCACAGGTACTCCCGTATCAGGAAACATGGAATCACAGGTCATACAAGGACTAACCTCCGCTTCAGAGATGTGGTTTCAATTCTGGAGGGAAGTGGAGCCTGCCGGCGGCAGTTATGATCAGACCGTCGTATTCGTGTCTCATGACGGCACAACATGGACGCAGGTCTGGTATATGGATGCTTCTGATCCGCCAAATCTTGTATGGACAGATTCCGGTGCCATTTCACTTGCATCATTTGCAGGGCAATCAGTGCATTTAAGATTCCGGTTTGATTCACTCGATGATTTTTATAATAATTTTGATGGGTGGGCAGTGGATGATATAACCGTGGTTGCTTCAACATGGGAATGCACACCGTGCGATATCCTTTTGCCTGATCTACAGCCGCATAATGGGCAGAAACCGATTGTGGATGACAGCGGTTCACCGACCGCCAATGCTATTATTGAGCCGGATGAGCAGGTCACCCTT
>MFGW01000068.1:37884-38040 GCA_001780385.1 Candidatus Fischerbacteria bacterium RBG_13_37_8
TCTGCTGATTATTATGGACCGGTTGCATTTAATTACCAGTATCATATAGGGGCAAGTTTTGCGGATGTGCCAGTTTCAAATATGTTCTATGCTCATATTGAGACATTGCTTCATTCTAGTATTACGGCAGGATGTAATGCAGTGTCGTACTGTCCG
>MFGW01000068.1:38092-41620 GCA_001780385.1 Candidatus Fischerbacteria bacterium RBG_13_37_8
AGAAAAAATCGTCTGGTGCATGCATACCTGCTTCATGCAGTGGCATATTTGATGATGTGACTGCATCCAATCCATTCTGCGGACATATTGAGGCGTTGTATAATGCAGGCATAGTGAATGGATGCCAAAGTTCACCGCTGCTGTTTTGTCCTGTGAATAATATGCAGAGACAGGCGCTTGCGAAAGTAGTGTGTCTTGCAATGGAGACTGCACAGGCTGGTTCATGTCCTACTGCTGCATGTGATGGACTGTTTTCGGATGTTGCCACATCCAATCCTTTCTGTACCTACATAGAAGCGCTTTACAATGCAGGCATAATAAATGGTTGCCAGAGTTTGCCCCTCCTGTACTGCCCCTACAGTGATGTGGCACGCGCCGCCATGGCTAAGTTCCTCGTCAATGCCTTTTCCTTTATGATGTAGGAAAATATCTGTTCACAAAATTATTCAAGCTGCTCAAAAAAGGGAACCAAAGAGAACACTGAGAAGGCACAGAGAAAGCCCTGAGAATTCTAAATAGTAAGCGTCATGAACAACTGTTCGTCTTTTACGTCTTATAGGAATGGAGGTTATATGTCAGTAACATTAATGATGTTTGGCATGCCGGCATTATTAGCGGATACAGTGATTCAGGAAAGTTTACCTGTAGGTCTTGAAGCTTCATTTTCATTGCTTTATTTGTTTATAAAGACTTTCTTTACTCTCGTTGCTATCATACTGCTTATATTTGGACATAGGTTTCCTCGTTTTACAACAGGATTTTTTCTCATGCTTATAGGCGTTGTGCTGTTAAATGCTCGATTATCCTCTATAAATTATTTATTAAGCATAGGAGCTATTTTAATTTTCTTTATTATTTTTATGGGCGCATATCTTATTGTGCCACGTGTCATAACAGCATTAATGAATGCATTGCCATTCGTTTTAATTTATGGTGCTTATCTATTATTCAAGGGCTCATTTTCGGTAAATTATATACTACTTTTTGGATTAATGGCGGGAGGGGTAGCTATTGGTGCAGTCCTGCCTCGGTTCAGTCTTGTTTTTATTTCAACTGGACTGGGGACTTTATTGCTTACTATAATATGGGAAAGCATGCAGACATTCTGGCTATTTGCAGGGCTGATGGCTTTTGGTGTTATTATTCAGGCAGTGGATTTTTTCTATGTTGCCAAAAAACATAAGCTGCCCGTGCAGAAATTCCAGGAACGAAAGAGTACTTTCTGTAAAGATCTTACTATGTCAGCAGGAGTATGTGCACTAGTGTTAATTGCAGTTCTTGGTTTTTTAGCAATATTTTCACCACAGCTTATGCCTGGTGATGAATATCATGCTGCTCATCTTGAAAAAATAAATAAGGCAGGATTATTCAATCATCCCGGATTTATATTTTCAAAGGAATACAATTTTTATTTATTTGGAGAAGCGATACCTGTTAGTCTTGTTGGTAAAGACAATTCATTTTTCACAAGACTCAAGGTACTTTTTATTGGAAGAAGTCCCTCTAAACCGCTTACGAAATATCGTGCAATCAAGGATGACTATGAGCTTGGCAAAATGCGTCAGGCAGGATACATTACTTCTCAGGCGTTCAAAGCGGTAGGGGAAGTGGTTAAGCCGGGTATTAATGAAAAGGAGCTTGCGGATATTATCGAGCAGACGTTTATCAAAAATGGAGCAACAGGTTTTGCATTTAAATCAACGGTTGGATCTGGAGCGAATGCATTATTGCCGCATTATGAGTTAAATAATGCAGTCATGAAAGAAGGATTCGTGGTGGTGGACATAGGATGCATGGTGGATGGTTATTCTTCAGACATGACGCGTACCTTTCCGGTTATGCGAACATACACCGAAGCGGAGATGGAGTTAATGAAACTGGTGGTAAAAGCGAAGGAGGCAGCGGTGAAAGAATTGAAGCCGGGAGCGAGTTTACGTGAACTGAACAAGAAAGTAATTGAGATATTCAAGAAAGCAGGATTTGAGAAATATTACCTGCACAGTCTCGGACATCATGTAGGAATAGAAGTACATGACCCGCATGTTGACAAATTAGAGCCAGGCATGGTGGTTACCATTGAACCCGGGTTGTATATATCGGAGGGTTCAACGGTAGATAAGAAGTACTGGAATTTAGGGCTTCGCATTGAGGATACATATGTTATTACGAAAGATGGTTGCCAACCCCTCACAAACTATGCTCAGATCCCATAGGGGGACAGGTGTTCACAAGTTCACACCTAATATCGAATACATACAAATACTAAATAATGCCAGCTTTTGCTATCTTTTGTCGATTTTACAGCAAGGCATTAATACTGAATATTAACATAAATAAACAAGCATAAAATACGCTAATCGATGTTAGGTGTGAACTTGTGAACACCTGTCCCCCTGCTTGGGGGCTTTGATATATCAATCGTATTTTGCTACAATAAAAAAACAGGAGTGATATGATGAAAGAAAAGCTTATTACGTTATTTGTTTTGATGAGTGTATTGTTGATAATCCCGACATGTCTTGATGCAGAGGATTTTTCCAAGGAACAAGCCTTTGAACATCTTAAGATGATTGCTGAGACGATAGGACCACGGCCGCTTGGCTCACCGAATGAAAAAGCTGCATTGACTTATTTTGCTGAGAAGATGGCTGAATATGGTGCAGAGGTTGAGTGGCAGCCCGTCACAGAATTTATGAAAGCGAAAAAAGGTGGTTCCAAGGCTGAAGAATACATGGATGGATTGAATACGAATAGCTTTAATGTAATTGGACGGTTTGCCGGCGAAAATAAACGCGAAATTGTCATAGGTGCGCATATTGATTCTTTATCTCCGGAGATTCCTGGTGCTGATGATGATGGCTCAGGAGTAGCAACATTGCTTGAGTTGGCAAGAGTAATAAGCCAGGAACGGCATTATTCTACAATGACATTCGTTGCATTTTGTGGAGAAGAATCAGGATTAATAGGCTCACGTACTTTTGCCGAGAAATATCCTCTGAAGAATGTTAAGCTCATGCTTCAACTAGATATGACGAGCAATGATTCACCTCTTATGCTCTGGATTGACACAGAAAAAAAACAAAGTCCTGGTTGGTTAGTTAATGCCAGTATTAATACATTTCATTCTCTTGGGTATAAAAATATTGATTATCCGACGCATTTTCAAAGCTTGAATAGTTCATTAGGAGGTGCAGGTTCAGATCATACACCTTTTTTAGACAGGAACATACCAGCTATTGCATTTGTCAGTGATGTACGATTTCCGATCCATTCGCGAAGTGATTCTCTTGAAAACTTTAAAATTGACGGACTTGAACGGAGTGGAAAGCTTGTTTTAGAATTGATTAGGCAATTTGATCGTGAGCAACCAGAAAAAAATTTTAGCCATTATATGCTCCTGTTAATAGGCGAAAGACCATTATATATCCCATATTTTCTATTGATTATAGTCATAATACTTAGCATAATTCTTGGCATTTATACATTGATGCATTTGAGACGCCAGAGGAAAGACATAGTTGACCTTGA
>MFGW01000068.1:41631-45300 GCA_001780385.1 Candidatus Fischerbacteria bacterium RBG_13_37_8
AGATCAGATTTTCATGGCCTAAGCTGACTGTCCTTCACCTTGTCATTATCGTCACATCACTTGCTTCAGTATGGCTCATGCAGTTGCTTAAAGGGCAGCGTTTTCCATGGTATTTGCATCCCGGTTCACAAATGCTATATGCTTTTCTATTTCTTATTCTTGGTATTTGGCTGGCACTTCAAATTCTGCGGAAATGGAGATTGCGAAAAAATCCGTTTTTCTATTTCATCCGTGCATTTATTTATCTCACCGTTTTGATTCTGCTTGCATGGGCACTGGTAAATCCACGTTTCGCTTTATATCCTGCACTTGGTTTGTTGTTCCTCAGTCTTGCCTGTCTTGCCCCTTATTCATGGCTTAAAGGAATTCTCTGGCTGCTTTCACCATATTTTATGTTCAGAATGCTTGTGTTTCCTGAATATTATGAAGCTGTATACACAACCATGGCTGGCATGGGATTCGTCGACGTTAATACATTCGGAAAATCACTTTTTGCTACAGCAATCTTCATTCTTTTCATGTTACTTTGGTCGATGCCATATTTACTTGGTTTTGCTGCTGTATATCGGAGCCAGGCTGGTGACTTGTTTGCACTAAAACATTTCCGTTGTTCTGTCGCACTTGTTCCCATAGGAATACTGATTATTGCAGGTGCTGTTTATTTGTATCCATTATCTGTTTATACCTCTATCTGGGAACAAAGAATTTTCATTACTCAAAAACTGGACAGCAAAGAAAAAAAGCCTTTTATCGAATTCAAAAGCAGCGATTATTTGAAAGAAATTACAGCTACTATTAATGGAAAGAAGGAATTTATTAATACACGAAGCTGTCTAAAGAAAATTGATTCTAGCTTCAAGTTAGATTGGCTGAAAGAGAAAATTTCGAAAGAGGTAAAAGAGGAGGGAAAGGAAAAGCTAGTTCGTCTAACGTTACAGCTTGAATTCGACAAACAACCTTATTCCTTCAGATTAGAATTAAAATCTAACAAAGCTTATAAGATTGAGAAAGCTAATGCAAAATACCGCCATAAAAAGAAAAAGGCAGTTATGAGATGGTTCAGCTTCCCGGAAAAAACTCACAAAGTTGAATTGAATTTGCGCATGCCCAAAGAAGCAACACTGGATGCAGAAATAAGTGCCATTTTTCTTGAGACACCGCTTCAAATAACCTGCGAAGGAACAAACAAGCATTTTATCCACCGTGCTGAAATCAAGCGCGAGATCGAGCTCCTGAAGTAGGGGGACAGGCACTCACAAGTTCACACCTAATATCAAATATATACGAATATTGTATAATATAAGCGGTTGCTATCTTCTGCAGACATGATTAGAAGACATAATTAGCAGTGCATTAACATATGTAAACACCCATAAAATAAGCAATTCGATGTTACCTGTGAACTTGTGAGTGCCTGTCCCCCTACTCGGGGAGACTGATGTGGCCTAAGGTTACGGTGTCTTCTTTAGTGGACAGACGAAGGGTGAGGGAATGATGCTGGGCATTCGGGCGGCCGTAATTGGTGAAGATATCTGCTTTTACAACTACAGGGCCGGTTAGTTCCAGTGATGTTGTTCCAAAATAATTTGCCTGGATTGTGTAAGTGCCTTTTTGTGATTTTTTAATCAGGTATTCTTCTGGACCATAGCCATCACGGAAGTCACTTGAGATAATTCCGCCCATGGCAGATTTTTGATTGCTGTAAAATACTTTTTCGCCGGTGGGTTCAATTACCCAGAGATCAATGTCGGTTATATCAGCATCCCAGGTTAGTACAATGCGAAGGTCGACATCGAGAGGTTTAATGAATTGTGGCATAATTGCGAAGTCAGAAATTTCAGCAGATTTTGCTTTTTTGATGGCATCATTTAGTTCCATCAAAGCAAATAGTTCGATTTCATTGAACCGATCCCATTCATTCATGATGACATGTTTCAACAGTTTAATTGCTTTTTCATATTGTTTCAATGATGCAAGGACAAGAGCAAGGTCACGCCAGGATTGTGGTTCTTCCGGACGCAATCTCAATACTTCTTCGAAGACAGCGGCGCTTAGTTCCAGCTTGCCCAGTTGCTCGAGACGATAACCAAGTACGCGGAGCAATCTCGCATTTTCCAGTTCCATTTCGGCAATATTGGAAAGGATACGAAGGGCAATTGTGTTTTCTTTTTCTTTGAAGAAGAAATCGGCGCAATTAAGATAGAAAGCGGGAGAATTTCCGTATTTCATTTGTTGGGCAAGGTAAGTATCGTAGGTTTTGTTGCGGGGAGATTGTTTCAATTCTTTGATATAAGGGGTATTTGGGTTCCATGATTCCAGTACGATGATTGGGGGTGTTTCGGCAGCAGGTTCTCCTATATTTGTTTCATTTGCTTTTTCCATTGCAGGTTGGGGCAATATCATTGCATGAGCTACCATTCTGTTTGGCATTTCTAAATATGCTTCAGTCGTATCCGCACCTCCCTCAATTTCTGAAGGAATACCCCCGGGAACGGAATCAGTGTAGACCAGTTCGTCCCTCAGAAAATCTTGTAAATTATTCTGAGATTGCGGCGGACAAAGCTTGCTATGACACATTTGTATTTTTCCTATATCGACTATTGCATTGTGAGGCACATCAATTGCCTGTATTTCCACCGGAACCATTTCTTTCATATCTGCTTTCAATGTGTAAGTATTTTTTGTCAGAGCAGGAAGGGAAAATTCTCCCAGGGCATTGCTGAATCCTTTTATAGTTCTTCCGCTATTTGATTTAGCAGTGATAGTAACTCCTGGTAATGGTCCCCCGATTTCATCAACAGTGATTCCAATAATTGTTGATGTTGCCAGTTCAGAAAGTGAAGTTGCAGGGAGCAGTGGAGTAATGACTGGTATAACATTGATGGTTCGAAAAGCAGGTAATACTATATCATTTTTTGGTACATGCGTATGTTCTTGCTCTTCTCCTTCTTCTTTTTTATTTTTCTTTGTCACCGGAAAATCTGTTTCCCACCACTTTATGCGTTCCTGCCAAAGGTTCAGTATTTGTTTTACTTTATATTCTTTGTTATTTTTCGCTTTACCAGCACGTTCTTCCATAATTAGAAAGTATTGTTTGCGGATTTCCGGCAAGGATGGAGGAGGGGGAATATTATGTTCGACGTATTGATTTAAATTATCCAGAACAATAAGTGAAGTTTGCGGAGTAACCAGTCCGTATTTTTGGCTGGTTTCCAGAAGTGCTTCCTGGTTCGTACGTGAGAAAATCATAAGTTCCTCGATTTTTTTTTGTGCCCAGAATGTCTGCAGTAAGTTATCTTCGAAAGCATCTCTTTTCTTAATATGATAAATATGACTCTGTGCAATTTTTTGGTTGATACCATAATTAATTGTTATAGTTGCTTCGTCTGCAAAAAGTTTGCCTGTAACAAGAATGTGGTTTTGTATGGGACGTGAATGTGCAGGGTAGACCTCCTCAACTTCTGCTTCATTTGAAGTGATCGACAGGAGATTGAACGAAGGTTTCCCGATGCGTTCCAACACTGTTTTAACCGGTAGTGAATTCAGGTTAAAGTAAGTGCCGTTATTTTGATTTGCCAAATAGTGAAGGAATGTATGATTAGCTGTTGCCGTATCGGAAAAGATATAGAGCGGTGCATCGAAATGTTCTGGTTCCTGTTTGCCGAAATT
>MFGW01000069.1:0-3597 GCA_001780385.1 Candidatus Fischerbacteria bacterium RBG_13_37_8
GGTGACGGTACAAATTGGGCACAGTATAATGCAGACCTGTCTTCTTATGAGGGGAAAAATCTTAAACTGCGCTACTTGTTTGCGACGGATACAGCAGCAACAAATAGTGAATGGTATGTTGATGATGTGCTCGTTGAATGGAATGATTATTGTACAACCGTGCCGCCGCTATTATATTCGCATAAACCAATGGTTGATGATTCGTCAAGCAGCGCTCCTAACGGAATTATTGAAGAAGATGAAACAGTCAACCTTGTGGGAAATTTAGAAAATTTGGGAAGCGCTCCAGCAACTTCTGTAACAGGTGTGCTCACTACTTCGGATCCGATCGCTATTGATAATGCAGATGCAGTGTATCCAGATATTGTGCCCGGCTCTCAACAAGACGCCAGCATACCTTACACAATTACTGCTTACGCATCAAGCAGACCGGCAACACATTGGGATTTTACTGTTACCGAGTCGCCATCATGTGCGGCATGTTCCGTCAATTACTATAACTACACGTTTCATGTTGGCAACAGCTTTACAGATGTGCCACAGACATATCTATTTTATTCATTTATCGAGAAGATATTGCATGCCGGTATTACCAGTGGATGCACCGCAAAGAATTATTGTCCTGAGTTGAATGTTGAGCGGCAGCAGATGGCGAAATTCATGTGCCGTTCTCTGGAGACTGTATCACCCGGTTCATGTGTTACCTCATCATGGTGTGGTACTTTTGATGATGTTCCGTTCAGCAATATCTTTTGTTCTTATATTGAAGCAATTTATAAGAATGGTGTAGCGGACGGTTGCCAGGCAAATCCGCTGCTTTTCTGTCCGTTGCTTTACACGCAGCGTCAGGAAATGGCTAAATTCGTTTGCAAAGCCATGGAGATTGCGATACCGGGCGCGTGTGTTCCGGCGGGGTGCACGGGCATTTTCACAGATGTGCCTTCCAGCAATCCGTTCTGTCCTTTCATCGAAGCGCTTTACAACAAGGGTGTCATATCCGGCTGCTCATCAAATGCATATTGTCCTAATCTTGAAGTAAACCGCTCACAAATGTCCAAATTCATTGTGAATGGCTTCGGTTTTACTTTGTAATATTATTGAGGTTGTTTTTGAATTATCTTGTGTCCGGAACATTGACTTTGATCTATTGTTACAAATAGAGCTTACGTAAGAAATATTTTACATGCAGAAAAGCTTCATCATCAAAGTTAAAGTACTGTGCTTCTGCTGCCTCTCCTAATCTTTTGCTTGGATCTTTTCTCGATGCAAGAAAGGCTTGAATTTTTGCTTTGGCTTCTTTTATGGGAATTTCTATTTTGCTATTATTAAGGCATGAAAAATATTGGTTGATACATGGTAGAGATGGATCATTTATTAATGATTCCAGACACATATCCTCAAGCTCTCCTTGTTTGTCAATTGCTGGGACAATCATGATACTCACTTTAGGAATTCCTGGAGCAACCTTCATAGGTTCTTCTGGAGTTGGAAGATCGAGCGCTTTTAAAGCATCAATAACACTTTGGAATGCTCCTTTAGGATTGTCATTTGCATCACGTATAATTCCTAAAGATGATACTTTGTTCCATCCTGGCGTCTTTTTAGTAAATACTTCTATTTTATTTTTAAAATTGTCCTTACCGTCGTAAGATTCGACCTGTATGTCCGTAAAATTAAAAAATTTTATTGCAGCATAAAAGAAACGCTTATCATCCTTTCCCTCAACTAACAAGATATTTTCATTTTCAATTTTAATCATCTGACCTCCAATTCTAACTCTAGCGCTGATTCTAAATCATCTTTATTATAGGTAATTACCTTTATTGAATCATCAATTTGTTCTAAGCGATGCAATCTATAATCATCAAAAGAACATTCAGTAAATGCTTTATGTGCCGCAGCTATGCATTCATAGCTATGAGTGGTGGCAAATATTTGCGTATCAAAATCTTTTGCGATTTCGGAGATAGCTTTCCAGGTATTAATAAGCTGAGAATGATGAATGCCATTTTCTATTTCATCAATAAGAACATAGCCTCCCGGAGCATTTGCAATATGAAGCAAGATAGTTGATAAGCGAACCATTCCTTCACCCATGAAAGCGAGCGGTAATAATCTCTTCAATCCAATGTCTCCATGTATTAAGGTTAATTTGTTGAAATTTGCTAATGCAATCTTTTTTAGTTTTGGCTCCATTTGTTTAAGGTACTTAAGAAGGATATCCTGCTTGTTTATTTCCAACTTGCTATATAGATCAGCTGCATCTGAAACTAAACGTGATCGTTCGTTAAGAAAAAATGCTGGCTTAGGAGGAGATGGAACAAAAGGGAATACTTCGAGACCCTCTGGCCATAAAATTAAATAATATATTCCTTCATTGCCATTTTCATTATATTTAAAACCAAGTACCTGTATCGCTTCGGCAGAAGAAGAAAATAGTGCATCATCAGGGTATCCCTTTTTTTTCATTTGACTGATTTTTAATAATTCTTCTGGTTCTTTTAATTCTTTTATAAGAATATTCCTCTCAAATCCTGTATTAAGCTGACCGCTAAGAAAAATAGATTTAGAAAAATCGAATTTGTGAAAATATGAAGTCCATGGCATTTCTTCCCATTTAGTTATAGATAATTGTCCTTGTCCTATACCTCGATAACTAAGTACTCTTAACAGCAGATTAGGATTATAAGCTCCGAAATGAACGAATAATGCTTCAAGTAATGCAGTTTTTCCTGCATTATTTAATCCCGTAATAATATTTATTCTATCTAAATCTTTGATTAAAAAATGCTTGAAGCATTTAAAATTCTTTATTTCAAAAGATTTATACATAAGAAAATCTCCTTGTTTCTAATATTACTAATTCTTCCTTTTATGATAATGTTCTTAAATATAGTTATTCAGCTTTATTTTAATAGCTCTTTCTAATTGATAAAGTATATTTATCTTTCATTCCATGGATAGCTATTCTTTTTGCATAATAGATAATTCTCATTAAGTTCATCCTGCATTATTAGAATTGAGGCTATTCTTCTTGCCATATCAGTAATGTAATGCGCTTCTTCAGGAGTCAAAGATCGGCTTAATATTTCTTTTTCTCTATAACTTAGCCATTTCTTTATAACCTGATAACCTCCTATACGGAATTCCCAAACATTTTTTGGCATATTTTTCCAATAAGCATTGTCATTAAAGTAAATATCATAAGCTTTTTCACCAAAAAATGAAAGGATTTTCTTTTCCGGAATCCCGCAAATTTTGCTTCCTTTCTCGAATTTTTGAAGTTCTTTATTGCTATATGCTCTTTTTATTAATTTCCCTTTTCCCGGCATCACGATCCCGTTTTTACCAAAGTGACCCCATCCGGCGCTGAGAGCAAGATCCCCTGCCTCAGGATTTAATTGCCCACGTTTTGAAGAAATAACTGCTATTGATCTTAATTCTTCTCTTATTTGTCCTTCTGTAACACCTGTGACAGCATTTTCAACGTCAAGAAGCGCAGCTATTTTCTTTCCACATTTAGCTGACGCAATTAATTGGTCAGCAGAATCCGGTAAAGGTATTCGTGGCCAATCCTGACGAATTCCATCTGCATTT
>MFGW01000069.1:3605-5168 GCA_001780385.1 Candidatus Fischerbacteria bacterium RBG_13_37_8
ATATGAAGGAGAGTATCCTATAGCTAATACATGCATCCATATTAGCTCAGCTATTGATGTATTATCTTTATTAAATCTAATGCCATTATTTTTTAGATAATTAAGTGCTTTTTGAGAAAGGTTAGGCAAAATAGCTGAAGATTCCCAATTATTCTTTGGTATTAGCCAATCTTTATTGTCATCTTCCAGCAAGCTGCCTTCTTGCTTATATCTCAGGAACATAGGAATTGCAACACAGTTGGGCTGCAAAAAATGATATTCGCAATATAAATGACTATAACAAATTGCAGCACCTTCTTCTCTTGTAGAAGATTTCATTCTTGTAATAATAAATGAATTGCCTTTCCAGTATTGTGCCCATAGAGAAGGACGAGGACGATTCCACAAGGGATTGATAGAACTGTAATAGCAAAATCTCATATCAAAAGGGCGCAAGGCATATGATCGGAGATTGGATATATTAAAAGATTCTGCTTTAATTATTTTGATTCGAGCTTCATTAGCATTAAAGCATCCAGCATCTTTAGTCAATCCTGGTACAATGTTTTTAAGTGCTTCCCAATCAGTGTTAGGATCATAATATTTTCGCATTCGATTTTCCAGCAAGTTGGCATCAATATCGATCATTGCTCCAGCTCTTGCTTCTAAGCTGCCTGGAATGGGGGATTCTCTACATAGATTTATTATTCGTGGCCATCCTAAATAATCCTGATTTATCACTGAAGGACGGAAAGAAAAGCGATTATTTTCATCAGGATTAACTATCTCATAATGTGAATCAAATTTTTCAAGAGTTATCGATTTTAATAAATTATCTCTTTTATTTACTCCCCAGAAATTGCGGAATAGAACATTAGATTCTGGATTTCTTTTATATTTTCGAACCATTAAACATATTGCTGTGCCAACTCTAATGCCTTCCCTGTTCTGCTCAGTTGAAAAAACACTTGGATCCGGTTTGCCTTCTGGAGTAATTTTCCCAGTTTCTCTACTATCCCCATTCATGCAATCAATCCATAGCTTATCAAATCCATCTAAGAATTTTTTTCTCATTATTACAAAAGAAGGTTCTCTTAAATAAGAAAAATTTGAGATGTAGCAAATTATTCCTTGACCTGACTTTTCTACTATACGACGTTCTGCAAGGCGAAAGAAGCGAATATAGAGATCATCAAGATTAAATTTCTTAATCTTCCATTTGGTTATTAAATCTTTTTTATATGGTTCTACCAATCCGTGTTCTTCAGAAGGACTTACACCAGCAAAAGCATTGTATGGAGGATTTCCTAAAATAACGAGTATGGGTTTTTCTTGTTTTACTTTGTCTGCAGCATCGCGTTCTGCTTCCATTTCAGTCCATATTAAATGTTGCTTTGGTCCTTTCGGTGGTTCCCATCCAGTTAAAGCGTTCGTCAAAAACACTCCCAGGCGCTCATTATTCTCTGTTGACAATGATGTGTGATATTTATGCAGTAATAATCCCAATTGCAGATGCGAGACAACGAACGGTGCAGGCATGATTTCAAAACCAAAGACTCGTTCTATTGCTGCTTTTTTTAGCTC
>MFGW01000069.1:5237-7515 GCA_001780385.1 Candidatus Fischerbacteria bacterium RBG_13_37_8
GTATGCTCCCGTACCGCAACAGGGATCAAGCACATATACCCGCTTATCAGCAAGTCCGTCCTCAATTGCTAACTCTGTTCGCAATATTTTATCTATTCTGCTTACCATATATTTTACAATTTCAGGCGGAGTATACCAAACACCAAGCTCCTTCCTCAGTTCTGGATCAAAAGCTCGCAGAAAAGGTTCATAAAAATATTGAACCGCTTGTTCTTGTTCAAATACCTCAAAAAATAAAGCTCTATCTACTCGATTTAATACTGTAGATGTCCAATCTAAAATCTCAATAAGTCCGAGAGGCTTTAATTTAGTCGGAGTAGAAACTTGCTCAAAAAGAACTTGAATCATAGGTACGCGAAGATAATAAGATGCTGTTCTCCAGTCGAATTTATCATTTCTTATAGGATTTTCTTGATGCCATAATACCCAGGCGGAAAACACTCCGTAAAAAAGCGTTTGAATGAAAGCTGAACGGAAAAAATGCTCACCTTTTGCTCCTTCAAATTTGAGACCTAATGCTTCTTCAAGTGCCTCTCGTACTGATGAAAGAGCAGGCAAATCAGTATTCTCTATCCTTGCTTTAGCATCTCGCGCATAAGAAGCGAGATACCATGCGACATTAGCAGGAGAATCAAGCAAGGCAGCATGCATCATTACTCTTTTTAAATATTCAACAAATCGCTCTTTATGAATTTCTGCTATTCTTCGTGGATGTAGAATCTGGTTATTCCAGAAATCCATATCATTATTTGCTAGACTATAGCTTTCTAATTCGACCATTTCTGCATTTTCATTTTGGCCTATTAAAAGAAAATTCCAATAATTTGTTACAAGCACCTGATGGTATTTTCCCCAATATCTGGCTACTTGTTCACTTTCTGATACTTTCTGAATATCGCTTCTCATTGGTTTTACTTCAATCACTCCACGAGATGGAATTTGACCGGGCAATGGTTCTCCAGATTTTTGGAATTGATCTGCAGTGAATAATCCCCCATCAGGCATCCCCGCACCCTGGTTGCTTATAGTCATTACACAACGGACCTTTGGTTTAAGGCTTTTTCCAATTTCATTAAGTAGCTTTTCAAGGGCAGGGTAATATGAAGTCTCTTGGACAGCAGCCCCTGTGCTCCGTATGTCTTGTAATTCATTTAAATATGCTTGCAGTGGTTCCATAAAAATAATCCAATTTTATTTTTAATCCTAAGATATATATGAAGGAAAGTCAAGAAATGTTAAAGTAAAGCTCAGTTACAATATCTAATTTAGCAAAAAAATATTGAGATCAATTTCAAAAGAAAATGATATTTTCAGGGAAAATAATCTCGGGAGGAGACTGAATAAGCATGAAGTATTTCAATATAAATAGATAATAATCTCTATTTCATGTCAAAGGAAGTAATGAACAGATGCCTCCCTCTTTTTCTTTATTTTATAATCGACTCTTAAAGCTTTATGCTGGCCTGAGTTAATAAATTTGCTTTTGCACCGCACAAGGTATTTACCCTGCGGGCGACCAAGAGACTTCGTGCCATTGGAATCCATTAATAAAGTATCCCTGCGTCAAGAGTGCAGGATATAGCAAATTTAATTAAAACGCGAATTTTGATTTTAATGCTGAAGAATAAAAATGTAACAAAAAAGTATATCTTATAATAAGTGTATCAATTATTTATTCTCTTTTGAGGTAAATAATGATTAATCATTATGATAAATATCATATTTTTCCTTTATTTGCTAATTTCCAATAAAATTGCCCGAGGCTTGTTAACTTACATGATTTAGAATTCATGGCAGCATAATACATATGTTCCTCTCCGATAGGAATTAAAAGACGAGCAGCGCGATATTTCTGCAAATTACCAAATATTTCTTCTTTTTCAAGATTTTTCGGTTCTGATCTAGGCTCAAAAGACGGATCAAGGCTAAATTCATAAGTAGGAGAAGAAAAATATTTTGGTAATAATCTAAGAATATCAAGCTCGATTTCTGGTTTGCATTTTCTTAGAGGAATTAATTTTGACACGTGTGATTTAAATAATGGTCTTTGATCCCACGATCCAAGAGCTTGATCAACGTATGTATATAGACTTGCGACTGTTACGTTTCCAATTACATCGGAAGCCCCTCCATTTAGGGCAGAATAAACTAATGATGTAAAAATACCACCTTCATCTTTCCCCCACGGATACGTCAAAGTCGGCGCAAGTGTAACATTATATTAGCGTTATTCAAAAGAGAAATTCTGTGAAAAATGAGCCCTGCTCTACATCTGACG
>MFGW01000069.1:7530-7946 GCA_001780385.1 Candidatus Fischerbacteria bacterium RBG_13_37_8
CCGTGATCTTTCCCCATCGATACTTGATTACTTCTGCTTGAAGCCAAGACTGAAACTCCTTCACGTAGATGTGAATATGAATTATTTATTGCTGGCAATTCTCCAAATGCGCCGCTATGACAACAATCTAATATTATTACAATTTCATGAGCTTTAGATCGGTTTATAAAGGTAAGTACATCAGTCATTCTTACCCCCTCATCATATTGTTTTGCATCCTGTGTTACAAGAAAACCGCCCAAAATATTAGAAGTTCCATGTCCTGAAAAATAAAACATTGCGACGTCTGATTCGCTTCTAAATAAATCGCTTAATGCTTCATTAAGTGAAGTACGTGTTAAAGAATTTGGCGGAGCTGTTATTTTCTTGCAATCAAAATTTGGTGAACCATCTTCATTTATCGCTAGAATTTTATG
>MFGW01000069.1:8172-15560 GCA_001780385.1 Candidatus Fischerbacteria bacterium RBG_13_37_8
GTATGGGAAGTAAATGATGATTTGAAAAAGAAGCTTGGCATGGAAGAAGATATAATTGAACAAGTCAGGACTACGATAGGAGAAGCTTTTGATCACCAGGAAACCGGAGCACACACGGGTCATTTACGGGTATATCCGCGCGACCTTGAAGGCTTGCCAATTTCCGGGTATGAGATTTCAAATCTCGTGCGTCAAAAAATAGGTCCTGTACCGGAAGCTCGCAGATTTACCATTGGTGAACATAGTCGTTGGGGAGCGCCCGTTTCTATTGGACTCATGTCACCAAATCTTGCTGAACTGGAAGCGGCAAAGGAATACTTGATGAAACGTCTGGATGGAATGCCGCAATTGAAAGATATTAATGAAAATGTAGCATTAGGCAAACAGGAAGTAAGATTAAAGCTTAAACCAAAGGCTTATTTTCTTGGATTAGATGAAAATGCGATTGCAAATCAAATTCGCCAGGGATTTTATGGCGGACAGGCACAACGACTGCAGGAGGGACGCGATGAATTGCGTGTATGGGTGCGCTATCCTAAATCCGGTCGTCTTACTATCGGACAGATGGAAAAAATGAAAATAAAAACTCCATCGGGAGAATATCCGTTGACAGAACTTGCTGATTATCATCTTGAACGGGGTCCTGTTGCTATTAACCGCTTCAATGGGTCACGTGAAATAAGAGTGGAAGCGGAAACTGTGGATCCTTTTGCTTCAATCCCAGATATTCTGAACCAGATAGACCAGGAAATTATGCCAGAAATGTTGGCACAATTTTCCGGAATCCGCTATGTCTACCAGGGTCAACAAAAATTCAGCCGTGAAGCACTCGGAAAAATCAGCCATTATTTTTCACTTGCCTTTATCATGATGCTTTTCTTTATAACACTTCATTTTAGAAGTGTGAATCATACGTTAATGATTGTCCTCATGATTCCTTTATCGATGCTTGGTGTGTTTTGGGGTCATGGTATTCACAACCAGCCGCTGTCCATTATGAGTTTATGGGGCATGGTAGCATTGACAGGAGTTATTATTAATGATGCAATCATATTTTTAGCTAAATATGATGGATTGCTCCGGGAAGGTAAAAAAGTAAAGGAGGCAGTTGCCGGAGCTGGAAAATCAAGGCTTAGGCCTATCATTCTCACCTCTCTTACTACTGCTGTCGGATTGTTCCCCTTGCTCATGGAACGCAGTGTCCAAGCTCAGTTCCTGATCCCTATGGCAATCAGTCTCGCCTATGGTGTTGCTATCGGAACAATTTTTATTCTTATTTTCTTCCCAGTAATTATCATGTTATTTAATGATGTCAGGGTTTATATCAGATACTTATGGACTGGAATAAAACCAGAACGTGAAGAAGTAGAAATTGCCGTAATTCATCAAAAACGTAAACAAGAATTAGAAAACAATGGAATGATCGAACAATGAAATTACTCATTACATTTCTAATATTATTCACATCTGCTATAGTGCCAATAACAGCAGTGGTACAGGAAGATTTATCACTTGGCGAGGCCCTTCAAACAGGTTTGCAAAATAATTACGGCATACGAATTTCTGTTCAAAATATTGAAATATCCCGGAATAATAATACATGGGGCACTGCCGGAAGATATCCGACAATAAATATCGGCGTGGATCAGACTAATGCTTTTTCTTACCAGCCGGATGTTGATATTCCGGGAACCACTATAACGAACAAACTATCACCGTATGTCAATCTTAACTGGATATTATTCAATGGTTTTCGAATACAGATCACAAAAGATAAGCTCGGTTTATTGAATCAGTTTTCCGAGGGAAATTCTGCCATTATTGTTGAGAGCACCGTCCAGGCTATAATACTGGCATATTACAATGTATTGCTTGAGAAAGAAAAATTATCGGTTCTTGAAGAGGTGCAGAAACTTTCCAAAGACAGATATGATTATGAACTGAAAAGACGGGAGCTAGGCATATCGGTTTCTTATGATGTGTTGCAGGCAAAAATAGCATACCTGAGCGATACATCTAATGTCTTGCTGCAGCAAGCCAATTATCATAATGCTTTGCGGAATCTGAATCTTGTGTTGGGTGAGCCGGTTGAAAAAACATTCAATCCAGCCGATACTTTTTCAGCCGAAATGCTTGAATATAAAATAGAGGATCTGATACTAAAAATGGAAGAGAGCAATAAAACATTAAAGAATCAATATATCAATCTTGCACTATTAAAGAAAGATGCAGAGATACAGAAGAGTTATCTTTATCCATCCTTATCAATAAATTCAGGAATCAATATGGCAGCTCAAAGGTTGAAGCCTGCAGGCGGCACAGCTTACAATAGGAGCTCCTATGATTATTATGTGAATTTTTCATTGGATTTTAATTTATTCAATGGCGGCAACACAAAGAGAGCAATTTCCAATGCGAAGATACAGCACAGAATAGGAGAGCTGGAAATCGAGGAATTGAAATTAATCTTGAAGAATCAATTATATACTACTTTTGAGTTATACAATGTTAGGAAACAAATTTACGAAGTAGCGGAGGAGAGTTTAAAGAGTGCGGCATTGAACATGAGCATTTCGAATGAAAAATTCAAGACAGGTGCGATCAATTCTTTTAATTACCGAGATGTGCAGTTGGTTTATCAGAGTATCGCCATCGAACGATTGGAAGCAATATATAATGTAATAGACACACATACGGAGCTTATGCGCCTAACGGGAGGGATTGTAAGGGAATAGGGACTGGGGAATAGATGATGCGAAGTCACTGTCAACTTTGAACCTTGAACAAAAAAGTGAGGAATGGAGGATTATTTTTGGAGGATATGGAGAAAGGCATCGACGACTTTTGGATGAAATTGTTTGCCTTTTTCCCGCAGGAGAACAGCGATAGCTTCTTCATGAGACATTGCTTTGCGGTACGGTCGGTCGCTGGTCATGGCGTCATATGCGTCAACGACTGCAATGATATGAGCGCCGATGGGAATATCATTTTCTTTCAGACCGGCAGGATATCCGGGAAATTCTTCGTGTGTCTCTCCATTATAGCGTTCCTGGTGACAGAGAATTGAAGGAAGTGCTTCTTTTAAAAATTCAATATCTTTTATTATAGTGACTCCTATTTCAGGATGTTTTTGAATAAGTTTGCGTTCCTCATCGGTGAGTGGCCCCGGTTTTGTCAAGATGGTTTCCGGCACGCCTATTTTGCCGATATCATGCAGGATGCTGGCATATTTAATAGATTCAACCAGTTCTTCATTAAGTTTTAATTCGCGTGCTACTTTTTCGGCATAATACGAGGTACGCTGTACATGTCCATCGGTATAAGAATCTTTTGCTTCGATGGCAGCAGTGAGTGCTTTCAAAATTCCTATGAAGCTTTCTTTTAATTTTTTATGTGCTTCCTGTAGTTGCACAAAGAGAGAAGCGTTGTCGATAGCCATTGCTATTTGAGTGGCGAGAGAAGTGAGCATATTGATTTCATTTTGTTTGAAAAAATCAATATGTTCGCTTTCCACATCCAGGATACCTACTAATTTTTCTCCATAGATTAATGGGATGGCTATTTCAGATTGTACATGGGGCAGGAGACGTATATAGCGAGGTTCCTTGTTCACATCCGGAATGACGATAGTTTTTTTCTCCTGTGCGGCAAGACCAATTATACCTTCACCGATGTGCCTGTCGAATTGTTCGGATTGTGTTGCATAGCCAAAATTAGCAAGCAGCCGGAGCATATTATCTTTTTCATCCATTTTTAATATAGATGCAGTGGAATAATTGAACGTGGTGCGTAGTATGTTCAGAATTCTTGAAATTAAAACATCCATGTCTAATGTAGACATTAAGGTACGGCTGAATTCATAAAATGCGGTCAGTTCATCGATCCTGTTTTTCAGATGCCGGTACAAATCAATATTTTTGATGCAAGTGTAAAGACTTGCTGCAATTGCTTCTATGGTGAGAACATCATGTGCATCAAAAGCATTTGTTTGTGCTTCTTCAACATTTATTACCCCCACGATATCATTTTCTGAACGAATAGGCACACATAACTCTGACTTTGTATTTGGGATATCCTTCTGTATATAGTAAGGATCATGTAATGTATCCTGGCATAAGTAACTTTCGCCGGTTCGTGCTACCAAGCCGAGGATACCTTCAGAGAATTCCTGCTTAGCATCATCGGGCAGTAAATGTTTATAGGGTCCTGCCTTTCCTTTTAAGTATAGTTCTTTACGATTGTTGTCCACGGCATAAATTCCCACACTGTTATACAGGAATGTTTCCTGGATAGTTTTTGCCATATTTTGCAGCAGGTAATCCAAATCCATAGCAGTAAGTGCGGCAAAAATTGTCTTGTGCAGCATTTCCAGTTGTTTTACTCTCTTCATTACTTCAATTTCACGTTGTTTCATTTCCCGTACATCTTTTGCAATCAGTATTAATTCATCCATGTTGAACACTTCATTTCGCACTATGGAGAGACTGATTAATACATCTATTTTTGTTTTATTTTTGCTGATGAAGACAACTTCCTGTCCATGAATGATAGTGTCTTTTTTTGCTTTTTCGACTAATTCCTTAATTATTCGATCATCATCGAAAAGTGAGGCAAGATTTTTATCGACTGCTTCATCGATTTTATAGCCCAGCAGTAATTCTGCTGCTTTGTTGAAATTTACAATATTGAGTTGCAAATCAGCGACTATAATGGTATCAGGTGAATTCCTGATAATGCTTTCCAGGTAATTCTGGATCCCTTTTACATGCTGCTCACGCTGTACTAAACTTTTCAATAAATTATTAAAAGAATGAACGAGTCTGGCAATTTCATCTTTTCGTTCCACTAGTAAAGTATGCGGTATTTCACCTTTTTCTAATTGTGTAGCAGCATCAGCAACCTGGCTGATCGGTTGTACAATATCCGATGATAATTTTACCATTCCGCCCATGCAGAGAAACAGCAAAAATACGAATAACGCTATCCATATTATTTTAATTATCCTGAACTTGTTATGGATTTTGCCAATGATAGGTGCAGCTTCTTTTCTTAATTCATCTATTGATGCTGATACAACGAGCTTCCAATTTGTTTCAGGAACTTTATAAAAGGAGAAAATACGTTCGCTGTTGTCTGTCATAATGTTTTCGATTCCACTGTCTGAATTACGCAGGTGCCGCGCAAAACTTTTTATCTCATTATCAGATGATGTGGCTAATGAATATATTCCTGCTGCAGTTTGAGGAATTGCGAAATAATTTTTATTTTTCTTTTCGATAGCGATTATATTAGTATCAGCATCTATCAGAAAGGAAAAAATATCTTTATCTTTATAATAAGGCACAAAATTTTGCAGTATTTTTTTCATGGAAAGATCAATTGCAATTGTGCCTCGGTACCTATTATCGGGTGAAACAATCATGGAGACGCATGATACGACCTGGCCTTCACCGGTTCGATCCTGGTAAGGCGGAACCCATAGTACTTTTACATTCGGATACTTCGGGAGTTGTGCTAATGTTGCTAAGTCAGGTTCTTCCAGTTGATAATCTGCCGGGAGTTTTTCGCTTTGCATGCGGTTGGGATATATACGTGCATATCGCTGTTCCTGCAATGCTAACCAGATAGCAACAATATCTTCCTGGTTATGATATTCAATAAAGAAAAAATCATCCAGGTATGCAGTTCCATTGATTAATTCTATTACCTTTTCATTTAAAACTGCCTGTCTTGGCAAAAATACATTCACCGTATCATTTTTATAGCTTGTATAACGACCTTCAGGGTCACGGTATATTTTAGTGCGGACATCCCATTTGCTCTTATTTGCATAAAATTTTGGATTTTCAATAATGTTACTGCCGATCAAACTAAGATACTGTACTTTTCGGGATATATCTTCAAGGTATTTATTCATTCTTTGTGCATGATGTTTTGTTTCAACTGACACAAAAGAATGAAGTTGTTTTTTTAGGAGGAGACGGGTATCATCTTCAGTATTTTTTTCAATAGTGGTAAGTTGTTTATAGATAATTACGGCAATAATGAGCAGGGGAATTACAATAGACAGAAGTACAATAAATAACATCCTGTCCCTTAATTTCAGGTTTGCAAAAATATTCATTCTGCTCATTAAAAACCTGGTGTTGCTATGATCAAGAAATTGTGGGTAGTATTAATCAGCCTGATAAATACTATGAATTACGTTATTCAAAACAAGAGATTGAGTGAATTAATAATGAATATAGCAACATTATTTAAGAGTAAGCTGGATTATATGAAATGATATGCAGATTGTCAATAGTCAGGAAATAGTGGGCAGGAAACAGGGAGCAGAGGAGCAGTGGCGGACCTTGTGTTCGCGCTTGCGTGGCAATTTTTAGCATAAATAGAACGTGTGCAAAGAATGTCTTCCACTTGAATCCTCGAATCCTTGATCCCTTGAATCCTTATCAGTAATATGAATTGAAATAATAAGGATTTAACAGTACAATAATGCCATGAATAGAAATGATTTGCCGTTTAAAGAACTGATGGAATTAGTTGATGGAGCACTTGATGCTATCGATGTAAATGATGCTGAAAAAGCTGTAGGTTATATTCCTAAAATTCTTGCTATTAAGAATGTGCTCGGCACTAAGTATGACAGCATGTTTGATACTCTTATCAGTTATAAAGATAAAATTATGCTGCTGGAATATAAGTTCAGGAATTTAGGGAGAGAGGTAAAATTATCTGAACCGACACGCAAATCGAACGAGGAACATAGTGAAGAACGGTTGAATGATACTATTATTATGAAGAAAGATGCTGATGAAGTTGCTATTAGTGATTTCATTCCCACTACTGATAAATTATGGACAGAATTATGGAATGAATACCAGCATGTATATACAAGTGAAATAGAGGATGAAGATCCACTTATTCAGTATGCCATGATTCTTTCTCAACCTGTTAGTTTTCTGTTTGCTCCTTTAAGCAAATTATCAATGGATTCACATCATGCCTATATCGTTCAGCGTATGTTGGAATCACTGCTTCGATACATGATCTCAAATAGAGTTACCATGAGTCATAATCTGTTTACTGCAATCGCTAATATAATTCCTGAATATGTGCCGCATTTCATTACTGAAGAAGATAGAATAAATGAAGATACCTACCAGGAAGCCCTTATGAAAAAACGTCTAGAGGATGAGCCAGTCATAAATATTCACCGTGCTGTCATTAAATTAATGCTGGCATTGTTCGAAGAACGCAAATTAAAAAATGATGAAGCTGGGCTGCAGGAATTAGCGCACATGATAATGAAAGATGCTGTTTTTGTATGCCGGATCATGGAAGCAGGAGATTCTGCATTCACATATTTGAACCTGACAGAAGAAAAA
>MFGW01000069.1:15567-15709 GCA_001780385.1 Candidatus Fischerbacteria bacterium RBG_13_37_8
TTGCATTAGTACTATTCACGGAAACAAATTCGGATGCAAGTGCATCATTTTTGCTCGGCAACGGGTACATCACCGCTATAATTTATGATACATGCGTATTGAAGATCAGAAATCTGCTGAAGAATCTAGATAAAAAGGAAGA
>MFGW01000069.1:15728-19024 GCA_001780385.1 Candidatus Fischerbacteria bacterium RBG_13_37_8
CAGGCATTGAATGAATTTGAAAATATTCACACGCTGTTAACCCGTGTTCATTCTTTACCGGATGTTATGGATAAAACTCTTGCTGATCAGTATGCTATCACATTAGAGTCCATAAATGCCAAAATGCAAAAGATTAGAAGGAGGGGGACAGGCGTTTACAAGTTTACAAATCTGTAAACGCCTATCCCCCTCCTCTCAAATATACTGACCATTGATTTCTATTTTATCGGAAGTGCAAATGAATTATATAGCTAAAATTAGTTGTGCGATGTGTTTTGTTTTATTGCTGGCAGGTTTAGCTATACCTGGGGAAGAGTATTTTGGAGAAGAATTGAAAGGTTTGCGTGACAAGGTGTTTATTATTACCAAGCATTTTGGAATACGCAATTTTTCCACTCCGGTTAATAAGAAGCAGCTTATTGAAAAATGCAATAAAAGCTTGAAAAAGCTGCAGAGGGAAGATTTCGCTATGCTGAGAAGTTACCAGGAACAGGTTCACAGCAAGTATTGCCGCGTCAGTTGTAATCAATGCGAATCTTCTTGTCCAGGAGGTGTGGCAATAAGTGATATCATGCGGTACGAAATGTATTATGACAATTATGGTCATGAGAAAGAAGGGATGCGAAATTATGCCCTTCTTGAAAGTACGCGCAAGCCATTGCATTGCGCAAATTGTGGCGGATTTTGTACGGCATCCTGTCCATTCGGCATAGAAGTACAAAAACGATTAGTCCGTGCAAACGAAATCCTTTCCTGAAAATGTTAAGATAGCTTGGTGCGTTTTTATTTCAATTCATTCCTGGCAGGTTGCGCTTTTTATAATTAAGGTGATGCTATAATCAGCAGGATTAATTTTTTGTAAAGTTGAAGGGTATGGTTCTACTTTAAGTAAATCGATGCAATAGCCATCAATATTATAGAAGGATTTTAGTTTTTCTGAGGCTCCATTAATCAAAGTAATTTTTCCTTTATCAACATCGTCTTTGCTGATAGCCAGTTCAATAGTTACTTCTCCTGCCCAGATACAGGTTACATCAGACGGGCACCTTGAATCAGCAGTAACGCGAAGGAATTCAATTTGGATATTTTCGGACTTCAGGAGTGCTGTTTGATTTATTTTGAGGATGAATTGCTTGTCCGGAAGAACAGGAATCGGAGGCGAATTTTCATTATTTTTGATATTTTCCGGCTCGGTCAAAAGGCAGGCAGTTTGCAAGGTAAAACAAAGTATGAAAGAAAGAATTGTTAGATAGCTTTTCATAAATCACCTCCTGCGGAAGAGACACTTCCTTTTTGATAGCAATTACTGACGGATGTTCTTGTTAAAATCCGTAAGGGATTGCCACGCTTTGCTGTGCAAAGCTCGCAAAAAATATTTAAAGTTCTTCAATGCGTTCTTTCAATTCAATAGCACCATATTTGCCAAAGGGATGAAAGGGATCCTTTTCGACGAACAAGACATCGAACAGAGTTCCATCGCTACATAATTCTGTTGTATCACCAGGACCTAACGTGACTCGTTTATTTATGCCGTAAAGTGCCATATTATGGATAGCATCCAGGTAATAAGAAGTCTTTCTATAGTCAATATATTTAATCAAAATATCGGGGAGATTAAATTGCTCCATGCCATGAGTATGCGCTGTGTATAAGGCAGCTTTTTCTTTTAGATGGACAGTAGTCGAAAGAAGGAATAAATCAGCATCGCTTAACATTTTGCGTTTATGAAAAGGCTTAAGCCATGATGCAGGTCTGTACACTAATGCTGATTTATTCATGTAACCGGGTGCACGAGTATATTTCAGCAGGGAGAGAAGTAGTTTGCAGACAAAATCAACTCGCTGGCGTATATTATCAACCGCAGTTATATATTCAATCTCCATGTACCCATGATGCTTGAGCAATTTTGAAGCTTCTTTTTCATTGAGATGCAATGCCGACAGCATTAACCTGAGACATAATTCCTTATCGATGGGATCAAGTGACATTCTAATGAGCAGGTTGCTGTTGAGTTTATTGCTGACAAATAATTCATGAATTTGTGCCGATTCAATTTTTTTTGTCAGTATATATTCACATACGATAGTTTCATTCCACCTTTTATTGTACGCTTCGCCAAAGGTTTCTGTATCAAATTCAGTGATTTTATTTAAGGGCAGGAGGAATTTTATAAAATAATCAGGTATATCATTAATGATTTTTTCTGCCATAATATGCTCCCTGGTCAAGTAAGCTGCATTCTTTTATTCAATGATTTTAAGATGCGGGATGATTTTTTTAATAACATCTTCAACATAATAGATACTCTGGTTTTCAAGCAGAACTAATTTTTTCTTTTTTCGAAAATCGAGATTAAGCTCAAGAGTACCAATATTAGTTGATGGATATTCCCACCAAAGTTTTATTTTATTCAATTTTGCACTTCTGACCCATGCTGCATCCACATGAAAATTATGTGCATCCATTCCAAGGAATTTTTCTTTATCATCATCTGTGTTTAAGTATGTTTTTTCGCCTTTTTGTATTTTTTCTTCGAAGTGTGGTCTATAAAATAATCTGAAGGATAATTCAATTAAGATGACTGCCAGCAATGGTGAAAGGAATAGCAAAAAATCTGATTTGATCTGAGCTTTTTCAAGCAGTGTTTTTGCAGCGAGAGTACTTCCCGTAAGGGCAATACCGAGGATGATATTTTTAGCAGAGGTACCTGATTTACTCATTTTAGCGCCCAGCATAGCATTATCAGTTACGAATATTTTATAGATGAAATCACCTTCAGCGGCATAGAAAGCGGGGTAATTATTCACATTTTTTGCCATAGCCATTCCATGCAGTCAGTTTAGTTATTAATAGTACTAGTCTAATGGCAATCTGTCAACGGGGACTGGGGACTGGGGAATAGGGACTGGGGACTGGGGAATAGGGACTGGGGACTGGGGACTGGGGAATAGGGAATAGGGACTGGGGACCCGTAAAGAACTTTTTGTTCTAACTCGCGAAAAGTAATAAGAAAAAAAACCGTGTTTTATTCTTTAAGCGTCTGTTTTCCACATTCGATAGAACAACATGTCTCTTTCATTCAAAAGACCTCCTTTTTCGGCATAACTAACAGAAAGTCATACATAATTCCCCAGTCCCTAGTCCCTAGTCCCTAGTCCCCAGTCCCTATTCCCCAGTCCCCAGTCCCCAGTCCCTAATATGTGCCGAGTAATTTAAGCATGAGAACATTGTTTTTTAGGGTATCAATGAGTTGCTGCCAGTTTTTCTGATATATTTCAATATCAAGGACGAATTCG
>MFGW01000069.1:19051-20465 GCA_001780385.1 Candidatus Fischerbacteria bacterium RBG_13_37_8
CACGATTCAATTTTTGTTAGGTTGAAGTTATGTTCGGCTATTATTTGAAGTATAGAGGTGAGGCTGCCGATAGCATGTGGAAGGCGGAAGGTGATAGTTATTTTATTAGGATTATTATTTGTGACGGTACGGGAAAGGAGCAGGAATCGTGTGGTATTGCAGGAAGCATCTTCTATATTGCATTCCAGGATATGCAGGTTATATAACTCAGCGCATCGGTTTGAAGCGATGACAGCTATTGTGTGGTATTTTTTTCGTGAGACAAGTTGTGCACTTTCTGCGGTATCTCGGTATTCAATGCTAATCCAGTTATTTTTTTCGATATATTTTCTGCATTGCAGGAGTGCTTCGGGATGTGAGATGACACGTTTAATTTTATTTCGTTTAGCAGAAGGATGAGCGAGGAGGCAATGATGCACTGGGAAATTCACTTCGCCATAGATAAGCAATGAAGATTCTATCATGAGGCTATAAGCGCGTTTAATGCTTCCGCCGGTTGTATTTTCGATAGGAAGCAGTATTGCATCAACGCTGCAATTCTCGCCTGCGCGTATTAATTCAGTAAAGGTTGTGCAGGGGATATATTCGTGGTGAGGCAGGTGCACTGCAAGTGCTGTCTCGCTGTAGCTTCCCGGTATTCCCTGGTAGCCAATTTTCATAAGTAAACGCCTTTACATTTTATAGTATTTGCTTTTGATAAAGATAGCATATTCGGTCAGGCATTCTGAGAGGAGTTTATAGCGGCCTGATTTAAGGACTTCTTTTTTTGAAATGCGGGTAAGCTCGGTTTTCAGAAATGGAAGGATGAGTTTATCAGCAAGGGGTTCTTCATCCAGGGAGAGGCGTTTTTTTTCAAGACAGAGTTTGGCAAGATTAGTTAATCCTTTGCAACCATGTGCCTCAGTGATTAGATCACTTATCAGTAAAGAAGGGAGCATGAAATTGCTCGCTACTTCGGCGGAAAGTAAGCTTCTGAGAAAATGCAGTGTGGAATTATAGGTTGGTGATGGATTGGTTTCTAATTCTTTTAATTGATTATTGGCAAGAGATAGATAATAATGAAAGGTACTTTTCACTTCACAATGTTTCAGAATTTCAGATTTTATCTGGCTCCATGCAGCTAATGTATTGTAATAGGTAATGTGTGATCGAATCCATTCCAGGACTTCAGCGTTGCTGTTAACAAGGAGAACGAACATTTTATCAATGTTATATGAAACGAAATCGATTTCATCTTTTGTTATTTCTATGAAATCTTTATGACGTTGAAAATCCAGGTATTGTCTTTTTGATTGCAGATGAAAGCCTCTGACTATATACTTGTGATTTGGTTCACCAATCCCAAGAATTCTCTCACCTGTTTCACAATAAAAGAGAGGCACTTCTTCCTTGTGAGAGAAGAAATTCATAACTT
>MFGW01000069.1:20730-23029 GCA_001780385.1 Candidatus Fischerbacteria bacterium RBG_13_37_8
GCAAGGCATCGAATCGTTCATCTATTTCTTTTTTTTCCTGTTTTACATCTTTAATTAATACAATGATTTCATCTAGAGTTTTAGAATTTGTATTTTGTATAATATTCAGGCTTTCTTCGATTAGTAGAGAAGAGAAATTCAGTTTATTATTAGAATCTTTTAAATTTCTTAATAATTGCATGATAGAGCTTGCCAGTGCTTCTTCCGGTAATACATATTCGATATTTTTATGTCGTGAAGAATTTCTCTGGTTAAAATTCAGGTTATTTTCATTGATGTTGGTGGATGCATGGTTCAAGATTTCCTGTTCATATAAATAATAAGTATTTTTGCCTGCATGTTTAGCTTTATAAAGGGCGAGGTCTGCTTTTTGAATAAGTTCTTCCGGGTGTTGAGCGTAGTGAAAAGGGTAGCAGGCAATTCCAATGCTTGCGGTAACAATATGTGATTCAAAAAGGTCTTTAGTAGCATTGGGAATGCCGGCATTGATTTTTTGAGCAATGGCAATAGCATCTTTTGCATGAACTTCAGGAAAGAGAATAGCGAATTCATCACCGCCATAGCGGGATACGATATCATAGCTTCTCACATCGTTTTTAAGATACCTGGCGGTTTCTTGCAGTACTTTATCACCCATTGGATGGCCATAGGTATCATTTATTTTTTTAAAATCATCAATATCGAGCAGCATGAAACTCAAGGATATATCAAATCTCTTTACTCTTTCTAATTCTTCCAGCAATTTCAGCATGAGAAATTGACGTGAGTATACATCAGTCAGGTCATCCTTAATTGTTTTATTATAAAGAAAAGCATTTTCGATAGCCATTGCTGATATATAGGCAAGATATTCAGCAAAGATTAAATCATTATCCATGTAGAGTTCTTGAATATTTCTATTATCGACATAAAGTGCTCCAATCGATTCGCTTCGTGATGAGGAAAGCAGTGGTACACAAATAATAGAACAAATACCTAAAGCAGCGGCTGATTTACTTAGTGATATAGGTTGACCGCTTTCTTTATAAAGCAGGCGGGATTTACCACTCTCTATAACTTCTTTTACAATACTTTTGCTGAAATTGAGTTCCTCACTTTTTTCCATATTAATAATTTCATAGCTGGTCTTATCATCTCTTTTGAGAATTATCAGGCAGTTACTCGGATTGAGTTCTTGAATAATAAGGTTCTGAATTTCTTTAAGAAGCTGGTCTATATCAAAAATAGTAAATAATTTTTGGAAGGCATTTATGACGAGCCTGTATCGTTTTTCAATAGTTTGTAATTCAGTTTTTTGTTCCTTCATAATATGATTGAACGACTGGTAAAAACGTACTATGAGTTTACTTAAGTCAGGCGGTAAAGTCAAATAGGGAATGGGGAATGGGGAAAATTTGTTTGACTAGTATAATATTACTTGGTATACTACTTTATGCAAGTAAAAAATACAGTAAAAAGAGGTGACATAATGAAACAAAAATTATTAGTCTGTGTCATGTTAGCTCTTTTTGTACTCACTACTTATGCAGTGAGCAAAGAGACGCGTTCAAGGGATTTTGTAGCGATTGATGCAAAATATGCGGACATTCTTAGAAGCAACGACTTGCCGTATATTTGGAAAAGTGCCGGGTATATTCTAGCAGAATGGGATTCAGCTCAACTCAGAGATATGAGTACTTTATCGGTACCGGTAACTATTATTATGAAAAATGTAACAGAAAAACAAACATTTTATATTTTTGAGATTGTTGATTTTCAAGCAGAACCAATAGAATGGGCGAATGAGGTGCTGTATCGAAATGGGCGCGAGGTAATAATGGAAATGACGGTGGAGCAGGCTGATAAATGGATTGACAAAGGGTATCACGCAATTCGCATACACCATCATGAATATTATTTCCCGGAGCAAACTTTTTTAATTCCGTATAACTGTGGTTATAATGCCACCATTGCTGATCTTCTCAGCAGAACCAGCCAGGTTAAATGGCTTGACTGGATTCAAAAAATTTCTGGTGCTGAAACTATTGTTCTCGGCGGCACTACTTACACAATAGTCCGCAGACCATCCTCTGCAATGTTTTCCGGTGATGTTGCTGCCAAAGCATATGATTTTTGTCTCTGGCAGGGTCAGTCGTACCATTACGGTTCCAATCTTGAAGAAGACCCTTACGGCGGTTCGGGTTGGAAAAATCTCGTTCTCACTATCCCGGGTCAAACTACCCCAAGTCAAATTGTGGTACTCACTGCTCATCTTGATGACAGACCTTCAACCGGAACTGCACCCGGCGCCGATGATAAC
>MFGW01000069.1:23136-23818 GCA_001780385.1 Candidatus Fischerbacteria bacterium RBG_13_37_8
CATTACTACGGGCGCTACCGGTCAATCCGATCATTCTTCTTTCTGGAATGTCAATGTAGGCGCTATTGAAACTTCAGAAAATTTCTTCAGTGCCGGCACGACCTGCGGTGCGGCAGAAAGTAATCCCTACTATCACACTTCTAATGATAACATTACCAATACGATAACTCTTCCTTTCTGCTATGATGTATTCAGAGCTGCGCTCGGTTCCATTGCAGCAATGGCAATTCCTATTCAAGCATGTTATACGACAGCACCGACTCTTACAGCTACTGCCGGTGTTCTGCAGGTCAATCTCAGTTGGACAACAGTCGCTGGCGCTGCAAGTTATCGTGTATTTCGTTCTACGCAAGGTTGCGAAGGGCAATGGTTCGAGCAAACTTCAACCACCGGTACAAGCTGGATTGATACCAATGTTCTTGCAGGTACTACTTATTATTACTATGTTGAAGCAGTTCACAGCGATGGTTTCTGTGTGTCTAAAATGAGCAATTGTGCTACGGCAACTCCTACGCCATGCACTTCATGTGCAGCCTATCATGCAGGCAGTAATATAATTGTAGGAAATCCTACCGGTGGAGATGGAGATGCCAATCCGGATAATTGTGAAACTGTAACAGCGCAGGTTACCATCGATAATATTGGTTCAGCAATTGCACAAAATGTGCAGGTTAACATTGCC
>MFGW01000069.1:23838-24092 GCA_001780385.1 Candidatus Fischerbacteria bacterium RBG_13_37_8
TATTACGACGCCCATGCCAATAAATGCAGGCAATATACCAATAGGCGGCTCAACAAATGTCCAATTTACCTATACAGTAGGAATTGGTGCAAGTCAGGCTACTTGCCAGGAATTGGGTGATTTTAATATTTCTGTTCAAGCAACGGGTCAATCCACTCCAGATCTGAATGCATTTAATTATGTCCATGAAATTGATATTACCACGGGTACTGTGAACTGGCCATTTGAAACTGGACTTGATGGCTGGACTGTGG
>MFGW01000069.1:24126-28703 GCA_001780385.1 Candidatus Fischerbacteria bacterium RBG_13_37_8
GAATCCTGGAGGCAGTACTTATAGTGTTCATTCATCACAAGCTGTCAATTTAGCCTGCGATTACCTTGTATCTCCTCAATTTCAACCGACCAGCACTACTCAATTGCATATTCCTAACTGGTACAGTATTGAAGGTTCCAGCGGAGGATACTGGTATGATAGATGTAATGTATGGGCTGTGCAAGGCGCAACGCATACACTAATAAGCCCGGTGAGTGGCAAATTATACCAAACAGGAACCTATTATAATTGGAGTTATTGCAGTATGGGAACAAATGCAGGATGGTCCGGCTCCGGTACTACCTGGGGTGATTCTGTATTTAATTTAGGCGCCTATGCAGGACAGAACATTCAGATTGAAATACGCTATATGACTGATGATCTTACTTCCAATGAAGGTGTATATGTAGATGATATTTATGCTACTAATATGGTAACACAGGGATGCGACCAGTACTCGGATACGTGTGCAAGTGCAGGCTCACCAGGAAAAGTACTTAATACTCTTACTGTTGCCAAATCAGGAACTAATGTGTTGTTGACCTGGACTGCACCTGGTGGCACATGCAATACTGTGGAATATGGTGTCTATCGTGGCACTTTGCCGTTGACGGCTTATAATCATGCTTCCTTATCATGCGCGGTAACAACTACTTCATATTCAACTTCAGCAGGAACAAGCAGTTATTACTATTTGGTAGTACCGCAGAATACCACGAATGAAGGTTCGTACGGCAATAATTCTTCAGGCAGCCAAATACCTGCCGCCTCCAGTCCATGTCATGCGCAGGATACCACACCCTGTAATTAAAGGATTTGTATCGAAAATATTGAAATAATGCCTAATATAACTTATATGCCCCCATTCTATTGAGGGGTGTGACGTACCACATTGTACCCGTGCAAATTAATTGCAAGCAGGAGATTGCTGCAGTGAAAAAGTTAGATGTATATGTTGCACGTGCATTAAAAATGGGTGCGACTAAAGCAAAAATAATTGATCCAGCAACAGTTGTAGTTGAGAACTGGGTAAGATTGAAGTGTCAGTATGGTTGCGGAGGTTACGGTAAATATTATAGTTGTCCACCATATGCGCCGACTCCTGATTATACAAGAAAAATGCTGGGTGAATACTCAAAGGGCCTTTTTTTACAAATTGAAAATATTCAGCCCCATGAAGAGAGGAAAATAGCATTAAGATTAAAGAGAATGGTAGCAGATATTGAGCGAGAAATTTTTCTTGATGGATACTACAAGGCATTCGGCATGACCTCCGGTCCATGCAAATTTTGCCGGACTTGTGATACAGCGGAATTATGCAAATTTCCTGAACTTGCCAGACCCTCTATGGAAGCATGCGGGATTGATGTTTATCAGACGGCACATAATAATGGATTAAAACTTGAAATAGTAAAAACTGAAGACTCTCCCTGCAGTTACCTCTCTCTCATTTTAATACAGTAAGGAAGAAATCACTTAATTCATTTTTTTCTTTTTGATAGGCCATCGTAAGCGGCGTATTTGAATGCTTCAGCAAGCGTTGGAAAATTAAATACGGATTGAATAAAGTAATCGATAGTCCCATGATAATATAGGCATCCCATACCAATGTGAACAAGCTCAGTGGCAAGCTCACCTATAATGTGCACACCGAGAAGCTGCTGTGTCACCAGGTGTTTTGTCCCATCAGGTTGTTTTTTTAATCCCGGGATATTAACCGATCCCGGCAGTGTTTGTTCAGAAGCAGCAAAAATCAACTTTATGAGACCTGAAGTGTCTCCTATAATGAGACCTCGCGCATTATGAACATAATCGAACCTGCCAACTTCATAATCAATGCCATGCTTTTTGGCCTCTTCCTCTGTTAATCCTACCATGCTTATTTCAGGCACAGTATAAATTCCATAAGGAATTATAGATGTCAGTTGCTTCTTATATGTATGATTGAATGCATGACATACTGCGATGCGTCCTTGTTCCATGGCAGTGGATGCCAGTGCTGGAAATCCTATAACATCTCCAATTGCATATATATTTGGCACTGATGTCTGGTAACATCCATTGACTTTTATATGACATCTTTGATCTGCTTCTATTCCTAATGCTTCCAAACCCAGTTTCTGACTGGTACCGACTCTCCCTCCGGCAAATAATACTTTATCAACAGCCAGAGTGTCGCCACCAACAAGTTGAATCGTTACTTTGCCTGATCCACTTACTTCCAACCCGGTATATTCTGTCCCAAGATGAAAATTAACCCCCGTCTCCTTCATGTGTTTCTGTAGTCTCGCAATGATTTCTCCATCGATAAATGGCAATAGCGTTGGCCGGCGATCAACTAAATGTATTTCAATTCCTAATAAAGAAAATATGGACGCATATTCACATCCAATAACTCCGGCACCCAGGATTCCCAGCGATTTTGGTAGCTTGTCTAATTTGAGTATGCTGTCTGAATCATAAATATGCTCACTATCAAAATTGATCCCTTCCGGTCGCAATGGATGAGAACCAGTGGCAATACAAATGAAATCCGCCATGATTCTGTCTGTCTGACCATCCAATTTTTCCAACCTTACTGTATGAGCATCTTCTATATAACCATGAGCCTGTATTAAATCTATATTATGATAAATGAGATTATCCATTACAAGTTTATGTTCTGTACGTATGACTTCCTTCTCCCGGTACATGAATTTTTTCACCGTGATATTTTCTTCCATGCTTAACTTGATGCCATACAGGTTTCTGTGCTTAAATTCATCGATGAAAAGAGAAGTTTCCCGTAGCGTCTTTGACGGAAGTGTTCCCGTGTTAATCATTGCTCCGCCTACTACCGGTTGTCTCTCTACTAATGCTACCTTATGCCCAAAATAAGCTGCCTCTACTGCCGCTTTCTCTCCTCCTGGTCCGGCACCTATTACAATTAAATCATAGCGTTTCATATGCCATTTCCTCAATTCAATACTTCTATTCCATTCTCCTTATTACCATTATTGTAAGATCATCCTTCTGCTTCTGTTTCTCCTGGAAAGACTGAAAATCGTTTATATAAGCATGCAATAATTCTTCGGGGGATACATGTTCATTCTCGCGCAATACATTGTGGATGCGTTCAATCCCATATTCTTGATTTGCTTTATTAACACATTCGGATAATCCATCAGTATAGAGAAGAAGCGTCTCACCAGGTGATAATTGAAATGTCCTGGTAGTGTACTGTGAAACACAAAATATACCGAGCGGAAATCCCATGGATTCAACAGAAGTTAATTCGCTCTTCCTTGCAAGAATTGGTAAACAATGACCTGCATTGATTATCTCGATTGCACCCCCAGAACCAGCTCTTCCACATACTAATGTGGCATAAGATTCCGGTAAGGTGCTTTCACAAAATATCCTGTTTGCTCGTGTTATCAGCTCATTTATGGAAAGCCCTGCATCAATGATACTGCGAAAAATAGCATGAAGATTTGACATGAGCATGGATGCAGCAATACCTTTGCCTGATACATCACCAACAAAAAAGAACAACTCTCGCTTATCTTCATTCTTTACCAGGTCACAGAAATCACCACTTACTGCTCCTGCCGGCTGATAATAATAACTTATGTCCCAACCGTATAGTTGCATTTTTCTGGGTGGAAGCAACGCACCCTGTATTTGCGAAGCAAGTTTGATATCTTCTTCTAAAGCATGCTGCTCATCCGTGGAGAGATGATCAAGACAAAAGCGAAGTAATGGATTTGCCAATAAACGATCTTCTTCGATCTCTTCATGACACTCCTCGCATATCCCGTAAGAACCTGTTGCAACACGCTCTAATGCAGCATCAACCTCGTCCAACAGCGTTCGTAAATATTCTTCCTTTCCTAACGTAGCAATGGCACTTTTTAACCTCTGCTGTTTTTCGACAAGTTTTTTTTCATAATAATTATCTATTCTTTTTTCCATACTGCAAGCATATCATATACCTTGTAAAAAATAAAGGCGGACAGGTGTTCACAAGTTCACAGCAAATATCGAATAGTATATTTTATATATGTTTATGTACGTTTAAAGTATGTGAAGAAGAGTAAAGCTTTAATTAATACATGTTACTTATAGTTGCTATAATGCAATATTGGTGGTTAGGTGTAAACTTGTGAGTGCCTGTCCCCCCTCCTTGCAATATCCAACGGGTGGTGATACTATAAAATAGTAAGTAAAATTTGCTCGTGTGCATGCATGGTGTGATTATGAAAAAATTCGAGGGTGCTTTCATATTACGCAGCGATGTGATCCTGCCTGTATTATTATTTATATTAGCCTGTCCCTCAATTCTTTCATCTGAAGATAAAAACATTCATCAGCCTCCTATTAAAAATATTGCACGCCAGGAACAACCAATCTTTGCTGGTTTTATGAAACAGTACAGAAGTGAATCGAGCACCATGGAGCAGCTCGTTGGAGATATAAATGCTGATGGTCTAACAGATACCATTTTGCTTCCTAATGCCTTGTCAAGTCCTGAATTAGTAAGCGCAAGAAATATTACTGCTTATCTGGGAGAATCGGGGGGAAGCTTCAAAATCGAT
>MFGW01000069.1:28714-38613 GCA_001780385.1 Candidatus Fischerbacteria bacterium RBG_13_37_8
CGAGTTGCCAATACCCTTATTCCGTGCACAGGGCACCCTGGGGAATTTCATTGAAAATTCTCCTAATATAGATCTTGCAGTTACCGGGATACAGGCAAATCTCTATTCTGCTGTCCGCTGGCAGGACGATTATATCTATGCATTATCTGCTGAAGGAGCCAATTTTCAGGTATTCCATTATGATGATTCAGAACGTACTTTTGAATTGCTGTCTGAGCTTATGTTGCTTGGTTATACGCGACAAGGTTCTCTTGATGTCAATAATGCTAATACAATTGCAGCAACTGCTACTTTGAATAAATTATTCTTTCTTGACATTAACGATAAAAATTCACCTGTCATAAAAAGCAGCATCTTACCGAAAAAAAGAGAATTTACCCATGTACGGTTGAATGGCACAACAGCATATGCACTGGATGCGATTTACCAGATGCTGAGCACTTCATCTACTTATCTGCGAATATTCGATCTATCTGATATCGGCAATCCTGTTGAGATGATGCACCCAGTTGAAATGATTGGATTTGCTAACAGCTTGTGTATTGATCCAGTTAGTTCAATAATTACCGTAGGAACGTTTATACGTGATGTTGCACAGGGAAGAGCATATATTATCAGTGATCTGCAGAATAAAGTTCCGACTGTTATTATCCTGGATGGTGAAATAGTTGCAGGTGTTTTCAATACATCAGAGAGACTCTACGTGGTTTCCTTTGATGCAGCAGATTATAAGAATAGTTTTCTTCGCATATATAATATAGAAGAACCAGATAATCCTGTTTTATTAAATGAAAAAAATATCAGTGTGACGCCTGCTTTCATTAGTATTCATTCTGCAACTGCTAACATTTCCAGTGTGGAGAATGGAAAATTACTTTTAGTGGATGTGAGCGAGGATGATATTGTTGAATTATGTTCCGCCGATTTTCCAGCTTCGGTTTATGAGAATGATGTGGAGGAGTCAGGATTAAGAGCATTTGTTGCTGCTTATGGAGCAGGACTTTATGCTATGGATGTATCGTTGAATGTGTTTTGTTCACAGAATCCTGATAGGTACAGGGCGCGTTATCAAACATCAAATATTATTTCCCTTTATGCAGGAGACGGCAATGGAGAGTTTCAATCGATTTATAGCATGTTGCTGGATGGGCCATTTCTTGGTTCCCTGCCATCCGATATCGCATCGGGATATTTTGATGATAATGCAACACTTGACATTGCAATAGCTGATTATTGTTTGCAGAAGATCTATGTTTTGCTTGGTAATGGAGATGGTACTTTTTCTGTGAATACTATATCGGAATTTATCCGTCGTCCGGTTAAAATAGCAATCTGTGATGTAAATAATGACGGGAAAGAGGATATTATTTATATTAGTTCAAGCATGCTGTCGTTTAGCATGAATAATCCATATCATACAGGAGCTGCAGAAACAGGTACACATGATATAGACCTGCATTTATTGCTGGGAAGAGGAGATGGTGATTTTGAGACAGATGCAGCTTCCTTAGTTACAGATAATCCTGAAGATTTTGCCCTTGGGTATATTGATCAGGATGATAGATTGGATGTGGCAATTCTTGATAGAGACAGCGGCATAATTGAATTTTTGCTTTATGATGAGAAATATATTTATCCTTTTAGAGAGATAAATGATTATAAATTAACAGAACCAACAGCAGTCATACTGTCAAATGTTAATGAAGATGATAAAGTTGATGCTATTATTGCAGTTCGAAAAGAAAAAAATAAACAAGAAATTGATATAATAGTTTTATCAGAACTGCAAGGATCGGGAGGGCCGGAAGAAATATACTGTAACCCGATCAGTCAAATTCCAGTACTGGATCTTTTTACTAAGGATATTAATAGCGATGGAAAACCTGATTTAGTGTTTTCATATAGTGAACCGGCTGGCGTTAGTCTGATGCATAATATTTATGATGGTCATCCTGTCAGCGAAATAAAATTCAACAATATTCCATTATGGATTCAAGGAAAGGCAATAACCAGCAAGATTACAAGCGGGGATATCAATGCTGATGGATTTGTGGATATTGTTTCGTACAATTACAATAAGAAAATAGAATTTTTCAAGAACGACGGTTTTGATTTTCAAAGCATCTCAGAAAATTATTTCGCGGTTGATTACCTGACTGATATGGAATTAATAAATTTTGATGTTGATGATTTAGCAGACCTGGTTGCCGTAGGTTCATTGCAAAGTAGTTACGGCGTAATTCTTGCTAAATCACATGGTGATGGTACATTTGAAATTGTTCATTCTATGCCGTTGCCGTCCTTTGCAAGAGATCTTGCAAAAATGGACTTCGATAATGACGGAGACGATGATGTGGTTGTATTATTGAATCCTACTAAGCAACCATATGAAAATATTATTATTATAGAAAATAAACGCAACGGGTATCTGAATTTCGAAGAGGCACCGATTGCTCTTGATTGTTTTACTATGAGTAATGAGGTTGTGAAAGGATATTTTGCGGGTGATGATGATGTTCTTGATCTGGCATTTGGTGGTCAGAAAATAAATGCGATCAATGAATCAGGGCAGGTAAATATTATTTTTTTAAAGGGAATGGGTGATGGTACTTTTCAAGAATACGCAAATGTGCCAATTGCCATTTTACCAGATTGCCTGACTGCGGGAGATTATAATGGAGATGCCTGGACCGATGTTGCATATGGTTCAACTAACAGCACGCAAGTTCATGTTAAATATAATGATAAGGGGAGTTTTCCTGCTGATGATACGACTACGCTATTTGTATTTGCTCCTTATAAATTGCGATCATCTGATGTGAACTTGGATGCTTTTGACGATTTGATAGTGCTGGAACAGCATGTCCTTTCTTACAATGATTTGATACAGCCTGCCTCAGCAGCCGTTTTTATTTCACGCGGCAATGGTTCTTTCAGGAAGGATTCGGATTACATGACATGCAATGATCCGGATGATATTGTTGTCGACGACTTCAATAATGATGGACGATTGGATATTGCAGTGAGCGGTTTTTCAAGCAACCAGGCAAATGATCCTCAAGCGCTTGCTATCTTGTACAATTATTTTCCTTTTCCGACCTTACATAACCTGCTACCAGATGTTATATGTACGCCAACAGTCAATGAGTCTATTACTATAGTGGGCCGAAATTTTTTTAATGCTGAAGCATTCATAGAAAATTATCCTATTGCTATTATTCAAGCGAGTTCTGACACTATTAAGGGAACCGTAAATATCCCGGAAGCTGTTTCAAGCAGTGCATCAATAAAAGTAATGAATCATATTTATGACGGAGTTTTCGAAGATATTGTAACAAGCGGAGTAAAATTAGCGATGCGTGCATCAATGACTTCGCTGTATCCTGTGTCATTGCCCGCTGAAGGTAACCGGGTGATTTCTGTTTCAGGCGAGGGATTTTTGTCAGGAGAAACGAAGGTGATCCTGGAAGCTGAATTATCAAATGGCACTACCTGGACTTATGAACCGTCAGTCTCTGTTCAATCAGGACAACTCCTTTCATTCTGGGCACCTCCATCACCCGACCCTGCATTGAAATCATTGATGGTGACAGTATGTGTACAGAATGCTGGATGCAATAAAAATTGCCTTGTCGAAGCGATAGGATATTATACTATTGCTGCCGGAGATTTTCCCTTCTCCCCGCATACCGGTACTATAAGCGGAAATACACGCCTTACTATTCAAGTCCCCGATACCCCTGCTCCCTTGTTCTGCAAGGTGAAAATTGATGAAAACGAAGCGCACATCATTTATAATCAACAGGGAAAAATTGTGGTTAGCGTGCCTGCACATCCTTTTGGTTATGTGAAGGTAAAACTGTGCTTATGCAAATTCCCCGGTATATGTAATTCCCTCCCGCAGAATTATCAATATGCAACATTTGCTTATGTAACCGGCAGTTTGCCTGGACTATATGTAATAGATACTGATGAAGACAGGCTTGTGGATTTTCATCCATATGTGTCCGGTATTCAATCTATTGTTGCATTGCCGGAGCCGGCAGGTGCTGTCGTTTTCTCTGCTGAAGCACCTTCGCAAATATATTTACCGGCAGGTAGGTATGCTTATATCATTATGGAACATTCAGTGGTAAAAATCGACACCGGTACTAATGAAATAATAGCTGTATCACCACCTTTTTCTCCGCCTCGACCATTAACCTCGATCAAATACAAAGATATTGATATTGCAGTGATGAATGATTCCAATGTCCTTGTCATTGCTACTGATGAATGGCTGGATTACCCGGCTCCATCTCAAGCCGGTCTATTAACAATGGATACAAATTCACTGGAAGTGCTGCATTATGAAATGTTTCAAGAACTGCCTGCATCATCCTCTATCCATCTTATAATGACAGGAAATACTGCTTTTGTAACTGCATTGAAAAAAAATGTTACTACCCAGGAATGTAATGGTGAACCATATTGCCAGGCAGTGGTTCATGCAGAAATCAATGACCAGACAGGTGAGATTATTATAGTAAATGTAATACATACCGTTTATCCGGTATCACGAATAGAGGAATTTCTTACTATTGGAGCTGATTCATTGCAGCAGGATTGTACTCCAGAAAGTGCCTATGAATGTTTGTATTATGTCGCACCACAAGCGCATGAATTGGATGTGATAAATAGTGGTGCATGTAGTTGTCCTTTTCCGAATGTGAGTCAATATTTGTCATCTCCACGACAAATCGCAATTGGAAAAGTGCGCCAGTTAAACGGAATAAAGAAGGATGACTGGAAGGCTTTTGTGATCAATGCAGGTAAAGATGAGACTGATCCATTCACAAATACGTGGACACGAATAAATAGCTTGTTAAGTAATCCCTCGGCAGAACAACCACAAAAAACGCACGGATCCACTCCGGTTGACTGTGCAATAAGAAGAAGCAGTGATCCTGTATTAGATTATGATAAAGTGTATATAGTGCATATGAATTCCGATGATGAACCAGAAACAGAGGAATCAGACATAACAGTAATCTGGCCTTTCAGCAATACTATCAAGTCCATGATAACTGGCATACCGCATTCATTTTATCCTTCGACTATAGTTATTCAAAGGAGGCGGACAGGTGTTCACAAGTTCACAGCTACTTATTAATATATCATAATTAAACATAATAGTAACATTTATTAACTAAAGTTTTACTCTTTTACACATACACTAAACGCATATAAACATAAATTAAATATGCTATTCGATGTTAGGTGTGAACTTGTGAGTGCCTGTCCCCCTTTATTGGGGAACGCACTGGGTGATGAGTCCGGAGCATTTATCGGTGATGGTTTTGAAGCCATCGCTGCAGATAAGGTGGCCGGTATAGGTACGGCGTGCATTTGGGACAGGTTCAGCCTGAACACAGATATAGGAGCCGCGGGGTCCGGTATCGAAGCAAAAGGCTGGTTTGCACGGCAGTACCTGGTAGCCGTCGGGGGACCATTTGCATCGTTGTTTTACCGGTTCGACGATGGGGCATGGTTGTTCTTTAGGCGGTTCTTGAGGGGGCTGGGCAGTTGGTTGTGGAGTTGCGTCAGGTTGTGAGGGCAGTGCACCTGTTTGGGTTGCGGCATCTTGTTGTTGTGGAGGAGGTGTTATATCACGCAAGTTACAATCTGATGTATTTCCGGTACCACCAGAGGAAGCGAGTGATTTTATTTTGCTTTCGTATAGTGAACGTATTTTATTTATGTCAACACTTATGCCCAGTTTGCTGTCCATTTTTTGGATATAATCAGGTGTAATAGTATAAGTTCTATCATTTTCTCCGCAAGTAGCGCCGCCCGGGTCTTGCCAGCGAAAAGGACCCGAGAGGTGATTTCCTTCGAAATCTCCCCATTTTTTTGCCAGGCCATCCCAGCGGCGTTGCAGTTCACGGCATTGTTCTACGCTTAAAGATTGCAGTGAGCTTAAGGTTTTATCGAAGGCTTGTGCATATCCTAACCAATCTGCACGATTTTCTATTAATTCCGTGTAGGTTTCTTCCTGGCCGCATTCAGCGCCGCCCTGTAATTTAATAACATGATGAATTAATTCATGCCAGAGTGTTTTTAATTGATTATAATCATTGCGAAGTGATTTGACAACGAGCAGGTTATTTCTTATTTGCAGTGGACCAGCGCCGCCGAAGAAGCGTGCATTGTAGGGATAGTATTTTCCACCCATGTTGAAGTCAGGATCAATTTGAATATCGAGGTTATTGATGAGTGCATTTTGTAATGTTGTAGGATTTCCGAGAGAAATAACCTGGTTGAAATTATTATTCTGGTACCAGTCAAGGAATTTAGTCAGGTAATTGGATGTTTGTTCTGTTATGCTTGGACTAAGCACCTGTGTAACTCCGGTTGTGACAATATTAAAATCAGAGGAGGAGGAATCTCTTGAACTAATGTCTGTGGCGGGCATTGTGAAATCCATATCCTGCATGGTATTGGGTGCAGTGACTGGTGCATCATTCCAATTAAGAGCGACATAGTAATGACGCGAGAAAGAGAATATTTCAATACGAGGATTAGTACCTTCCTGGAACTTGATAGGTTGCCAGGCAGAATCACGGTATTCAGCGATTGAGTACCGGGAAGAAACGGGAGAAGGGAGTTCTAAAATAACCGGTTCGCTTAATTGTCCTGTTGGTACTTCAGTAGAGAGCATGTAAACGCGTGCACTTGAAATATCTTCAGTTAATTGTTGCATTTTGAGGTCTATAATAGCTGATTTAAATTCAGTTGATTGATTCAGGACACCGGGAGGAATTTCGACGCGAGCGCCATCGTTAAGAGTAGCGGTTCCGCCATCTGAACCAGCAGAAAATAATTGCGGGTTGCTATGCAATTCGGCAAGGTTATTATATGGAGCCAGTTCAGGAGCAATAGCGGCAACAGCAGATTGTGGGGAGAAGAAATTACTTGCCGAGGATAAAATTTCAGGATTCAGGATAAGTAAAATACCCATGGTGCTCAGGATAACGACAGTCAGGATAATGATCAAAGCCAGCCATGCGTAGCTACGTGATTTTTTTCTGGTCACCATAGTTGTAGGTGCTATAAGTGTTTCTTCGACGATAGGTTTTCCACAGTCGAGGCAGAATTTATATGCTTGTGGCACTGCGGCACCGCAACCCGGGCAGGCAGTTGTGCTAATGGATGAGACATCATATGATTGGGCATCATCATTTTTTTGCTCTGCTTCTTCAATAGATTTTTCATCTTCAGTCATGAAATATTGGAACGATGAGCCGCCAATCTGGAAGACATCACCATGCCGCAAAAGATGTTTTTTAACTTTCTTATTTTGGAGCAATATACCATTCAGACTGCTATTATCAACAAGGAGATGTCCTTCTGCTATTTTATTAATAGAGGCATGATGACGTGATGCTCTTTCATCTTTTAGTACGATATGGCTGTCTTTTCCCCGACCGATGATAGTTTCATCATCGGTAATTTCATAGGAGTATTCCTTCTCAACTCCTTCAATTGTTATCATGTAAACCAAAATAGCCATTAGAGTGTTGTAGGATAGCCCAAGCGAGTCCAAAATGTCAAGCGAAATGGGGACTAGTCCCTTCGTCGGGAAATTCTTGCATTTTTGGCAAGAAAAAATTGTTCAAGGTTCAAGGTTCGTGGAGGCTTTGCATTATTAATACTTTTGGGTTCCGACTTGTTCGGGATAGGGACTGGGGATTAGTAGGGGCAGACCCGCATGTCTGCCCTTGCGTGGCAATCCCCGGCGGACTATAAAAGGCATTATTCACCAAGGACTTTAACGATTACACGTTTTCTGCGTTGGCCGTCAAATTCAGCGTAGTAGATTTGTTCCCATGGACCGAGGTCGAGTTTACCGTTGGTGATAGGAATGATTACCTGGTGTCCCATAAGCAGGCGTTTGAGGTGTGCATCGCCGTTATCTTCGCCAGTCTGATGATGCTTATAGGGTAATCCGAAAGGCGCTAATTTTTCCAGCCATTGTGCAATGTCATTTAATAGTCCATCTTCTGCATCATTGACATATATACTGGCTGTGATATGCATTGCTGAAACAAGCGCTATTCCTTCCTTAACACCACTCTGTTGAACAATATCGGCAACTTCATTAGTTATTAATATAAATTCTCTGCGTTTGCTGGTGTGGAACCATAAATATTCAGTAAATGATTTCATATATTTAATCCTTTCATTTTAATTCAAAGCTATTTTAAATAGCACAGAATTGAATGTCAAATGAGTAGGCATAAAGTTGTCTTCAAAATAGCTAAAAGATATGAGGTTCAGGTTAAGGTTGAGATAAATGGTATTTTGCATCATAATGATTCTGTGGTAAATTAAGTATGCCTAGATTTCAATTATAAATTTATAGAAAGGAATTGCCTATGCTTCTCAGAGATATTAGTAAATAAAACCACAACTGCTTCTTTTAGTCCGTCAGGGATTGCCACGTAAGGGCGGACGCATAGGTCCGCCCCTACAGCAGAACTCGCAAAGACTTACAGGGCGGACACAAGGTTCGCTCCTACAGCATATTTCTGGGAAACCTTGAACTTTGAACATTGAACTTGTTTACATAGGAGTCGCCCATGTCCCTAAAGGAGTACCCGGAGATGAGAGCAAATAATAAGAACAAAACTATTAAAAGGGCAGACACATAGGTCTGCCCCTACACTTTATTTACATAGGAGGTACTGCATGACTGAGACAAGAAAGATCCGCAAGGTATTTAAAAGCAAGACAACGCTTGAAGGGGCAGGGGTGCTTTTGAAGCGTGTTTTTGGATTCAGCGAGGTACTATTGTTTGATCCGTTTTTATTGCTGGATGATTTTAGTTCCGATAATCCTGAGCATTTCATTCGTGGATTTCCATGGCATCCGCATCGTGGAATAGAGACCATAACGTATATGTTGCGAGGCAAGGTCGAGCATGGAGACAGTATAGGGAATGAAGGCATAATTGATTCTGGTGATGTACAATGGATGACTGCCGGGAGCGGTATTATTCACCAGGAAATGCCGAAAGGTGATGGAAAGGGACGATTGAAGGGATTTCAGCTCTGGGCAAATCTCCCGGCAAAGAACAAGATGATGGATCCGCGCTACCAGGAAATAAAAAGTGCCCAGATACCGGAACTTGTGCTTGAGAATGGAATCAGAATACGAATAATTTGTGGAATGGTCAATGAAACGAAAGGACCCGTATGTGATATTGTTGTGGATCCGCAGTACCTTGATATCACAGTACCGCCGCATGCAGAATATGCGCATCTGACAGATAGAGGATACACCGTGTTTGCTTATGTTGTTGACGGGGAAGGGTATTTCTGCAAGGAAAAAAATCCATTCTCATATGAGGTTGCAGGTGCTAATTATTTTGATATGGAGCGAAAGCCTTTTGTAAACAGGGAGACGCTCGTATTTTTTCATGATGGTGAGCAGGTGCTTGTTTCAACCGAGGATAAGCCTGTCCGGTTTTTGCTTATATCAGGAAAACCACTGAATGAACCTGTTGCATGGTATGGGCCTATTGTCATGAATACAGAAGATGAATTGCGCATCGCATTTCAGGAATACCAGGATGGCACCTTTATCAAGAAGGATCGTACTCATTAGAACAAATCCAAACATATCGGCGTCTTATTAACATGGCAGAAAAACAAATAAAGAAACACATGCATCGACCTGATTTATCAGGCGAACACCCATCGGGCGATGCAGGTCAGATATTATTATTTCTCCTGTTTATTGGTGTATGGATAGCAGATTCCTTTTTTCTGAAATACTCAACATTTTTGAACGAGTATATTCCACTTGTTTTGAGAATTATCCTAACAGTTATTAGCATAGTCGTTGCATTTTACGGA
>MFGW01000070.1:0-822 GCA_001780385.1 Candidatus Fischerbacteria bacterium RBG_13_37_8
ACCCGTAGGATTGCATGAAGCATCGGGGCTCCTGAAACCGAGTGCCTGGCCAAGCCTGTAGTGCAAAATAACGAAAGAAGAATTGATAGCATGAAGAGTATCAGCATCGGTGCGTGTCATTTTTTGTGTACCTGCGTAATGCGAAGCAGCGAACTGTACTTGTTGAGGGCTAAGACTGCCGAGTGATGAAATCTGGTCATTAAAAATATGAATACCGTCTTTTGTGATGGGGAAAGGACGCGGCACGCCGGTAATAAATGCGAGTGTAAGGAATTTAGCCATTTGAGCACGGGTAAGAGTAGAAGAAGGGCAATAATAAAGTGGTTCTAAACTACAACCATCGGTAACACCATCTTTGAATAATTGTTCAATCCAAGGTGCTGCCCAATAACTGGCAGGAACATCCTGGAAAATACCTACTGCTGGAGGTGGAACATAAGAAGTACCGTGCAAACTACGGACTAGAAAGACAGCCATTTGATCCCTGTGAATATTATTAGAGGGACAGAATAAAGGTGGTGCGACATTGCAACCGGAGGTAATTCCATCATTGTAGAGCAATTCAATCCATTCCGCAGCCCAGTATGAAGTGGGTACATCAAGAAAAATTCCGGTAGCTGCCGGTGGGTCATAGATTGGTCCATGTATTGCTTTTCCGAGGAAAACGGACATTTGATCGCGTGCGATAAGATCTTCCGGGCAGTAGAGCACTGGATTGGTATTGCATCCTTGTGTTAGTCCGGACTGATAGAGAAGTTCAATCCAATACGATGCCCAGTAATCACCAGGCACATCGGCAAATACGGTCCCGTATTCATAAGC
>MFGW01000070.1:869-1351 GCA_001780385.1 Candidatus Fischerbacteria bacterium RBG_13_37_8
CCACACGTACATCGGGAATTGAATAACCGGCATTTATAGCAAGACTGCCTTGTTTTAAATGATAATTATCATTCGCATAATCTACGAAGAGATCCGCCGGTGTGGAAATAATTGAATTAAGGTCATACCCATATGCTTGCCATTCTGCTAGCGTAATTCTCGTGTTGTTATCATCAACCGAAAATCTGTCCATAACAATATTATAATTGCTCCCAAATCCTGAAAGTGCCGGGATACCAATTGTGATGACCCCGCGCCATGTGTGAAAATTATAAAAAATATTATTGTATGCGTGATTATTAATGCAGGTAGGACCGGGAATATTCAATGCCCATCTGCCATCTGAAGGTACAATAACAGTGTTATTGATTACCCAGTTACCTGATGAACAAACTGCACCGTCAATCTGATAAAGTGAAATACCGCTGGCGTGATTCTTGTACAGCAAATTATTTCTGACAATTGAATTAGTGACACCATCC
>MFGW01000070.1:1423-8857 GCA_001780385.1 Candidatus Fischerbacteria bacterium RBG_13_37_8
ATAATTCCATCACCACCCATGCTTTCATCTCCATTCATATGTACACCACACGCATAATTATGATGTAGCCGGTTCCTGCTTATAGTAGGATAATCACCACTGTTGCTTGAATAAATTCCATGCTCACCATTATTGTACGATTCATTGTTTTGTATCGTTATGAAATAGGAAAAAGCAGTAAAAATACCAGTCACAACACTGTCATGCACTTTATTATTTCGGACAATGATGTAATATGAACTGCGAATATCAATTCCATATCTCACTGCACCTGAAATTTCGAAACCATCAATAATCCAGTAAGACACTCTTTCATCACCAGACCATGTTTCGATTTCCAGGATGCTATCATGTGCATTGGAAGGACCAGCTGCATTTAATAAGACCAATTCGTTTGGATAGGAGCGCAAAGTGACAGGTTTTCCGGAAGCTCCGGAATTTTCAATACGAGCTCCTACGTACGTGCCTGCCCGAACATAAATTGTATCACCTGCATTGACTGAATCTACCGCATATTGAATAGTTTCCCATGGGAAATCAATTGTTCCGGGATTAGAATTACTGCCGCCCATTGCAACATAATAATTCGCCGTATATGCAATACCTGAATACATAACAAGAATAATAAATAATACATAAACAGTTAAATAATGGCTTGCTTCTTTGTTCATGTTGTCTTCCTCCTGTAAAAACCAGTGATCAGTGGCCAGTGGACAGTAATCAGAAACTGCCCCGCATAAGCGTTTTGATAGTGACTATTGATCACTGCTATTTTCCTTATATTATAATAAGATTACATGGTATGAAAATCAAGAAAATAGTATGTCTATGATTCGTTATTCATTATTTATTAAGCAGTTCTTTTATTGTTGCGCTAAGTTTTGATTGTGGATTAATTTTTATTGTCTCATTCCAGATTTTCACTGCCTGCTTACTATATCCGTATTTATTATAGAGCAATGCAAAATTATGATGATAGATCTGGTTATAGCGAGCCAGGGCAATGGCTTCTTTAAAATATGATTGTGAAGTAGTAAAAGAGTGTCTGGAATATAGGATTCCAAGATGATTGTATGCTTCAGGGAGAGAAGGACGATGCTGAATCGCTTCCTGGTAATATTGCTCCGCTTCTTTTTGTCGGTTATTTAATTCAAATAATTCACCTGTCTTAATCAAAGCACTGTAATAATAAGGACAAGACTGCAGCGCTTGTTGGTAGAATCTGTATGCAGTTTCTGGAGAACCTGAGGAACGTGCTTCATCTCCCTTTTTAACAAGAAGCTCTGCAAGAGCTTTTTGTATGGTTCTATCTTGCGGTCTTATTTCAATAGCCTGTTTCCAATACTGTAATGCACTGCTCTCATTTTTATTTTGCAATGCTATCAGTCCCTGGTAAAACAAGAGATGGCTTGAACAAATAGTATTCCATTGATTATATAAAGTATCTAATGCAAATGTAAAATGATTAGGCGGCTGGTCGCACTTCTTGCGGGATAATAAAAAATTAATAGATTCAACCTGCGAAATCATATAAATAGATCGTGCGACGCTATATTCCATTGCAGGTTTATCATCTGTAATTAGTGCTGCATCTTTTGATAATTCGTTCAATTCATGATTGTTCATGAAATAAAAAGCAAAGATATCAAGAGGTGATGAATTTTCCCATGGGCTATCATAAGGATCAGACAGGGCATCTTGCCATGCTTTATCAAGAGAATTTTTTTGTGACTCCAACCCCAAAGAAATGGTTTGGGGAAGAATATCATCCAGAACAGGTACTGAAGCACCATTCTTGCCTAGAAGATAAAGTTCTTTTCCAACAAGCCAGCCTGATGAATTAGGAAAAACCGAGAGGAACGTTCGGACTATCATTTTTAAATCATTTACCGAAAGTGTATTAAGTTGAACCCATTGACTGATCATGCCATTTTCTTTTAAGTGAGTTTTGCATAACCTGTAATATTCTTGTGTATAGAGGTTGACAGTACCTGCTGTCCATTGCTGAAGAGGCTCATGAAGAATCATGTCATATTTATTTATTGATCCTTTGTGTCTTTGAGGGCGGACACGCGGGTCCGCCCCTACAATATTACTTTTCTGGAGGAAATGTCTCACATCATCAAGATAGAGATGCCTGCGCGGATTATTCAGAATATCATTATTATCCCTGCTGAAAAAACCTATTCCTTGTGTTGTTACTTCTGAAATTTCGGCAATATCGATTGTTTTAATAGAAGGATGGAGTGAAACCGATTTAGCCGTTATTCCTGAACCAAGTCCAACGACAAGAACATCCTCAGGGGAAGAAGCGAGAAATAGGGGAATATGACCAAAAATTTTATGTCCCGGCGCTTTTGTATTTGCTACCCATTCATTGTTTTGAAAAAGTAATTTGCTGTTATCTTTTGGATTAAGAGTAATCATAGCTGAAATATCAACACCATCTTTGAAGAAGAGCAGGAGGGAATCTTCTGGAATTTTAGATTCTGCTATAGACTGCACAGGATCTTTCGCCAGGTGCGGAAGAATAATTGCTGCAAGCCAACATAATAGTACCAGGCAATACTTCAAAAATTTAGAGAGCTTTATTTCAAGAAAGAAAAGGTATGAAGCAATCATTAAATTAACAGCGATAAGAAGGACAAAAGTGCTTGATATACCTAAAGCGGGCAGTAATAGAAATCCACACAATAATGATCCTATTATTGCACCGGCAGTATTATAAAAGTATATCAAACCAACCTGTTTGCTGACAGCTTTTATATTGTTGATTATGGCTTTTGCTATTAAGGGAAAGAAAGCCCCTGAAATAATTGTAATAGGAAGCAGGATTATAAAAAAGAGCAAAAATTTAAGACTAACAATAGTAAACCATGAACCATGGTAATAATTATCGATTGCATAAGATAAGGTAAAAACATGCGGATAGTAATAAAATACGGTGAAGGTAAGGAGTGCAAGCAGACCTTGCAGGATTGCCAGGAGAAAATATTTCTTGTTGATTGAATCAACGCGGAAGCTGATGATGAAGCTTCCGATTGCAATACCTGTCAGAAATGCTGATAAGATTATGGAGAAAGCGTGCACTGTATTAAGTGTAATGAGTGCGAAGAGACGTGTGAAGATAATTTCATATGCAAGTGCGGAAGCTCCAGTTATTGCAAATATGATCAGCAGTTTTAAAGGATGAACTGCATGGGTATTGAAAACCTGTTCCTGCTTTTCATTAAGTTCCGGAGTTGTTTTATCAGATTGTGTCAGCTTACGTATAATAAAAATTGTCAGGACACCTATGGTAACGTTTAACAGGGCAGTCAGGAGGAGCGAATAGTGAATTCCTGCATATTCGATCATAAAAAATCCGGCAATGAGACATCCTGCGCAGGCTCCGAAAGTATTCACTGCATAGAGGAATCCTAATTTTTTTGATGAATTGTGCGGGGAGTGTATGAAGAATTTTGCCATAGCCGGCAGGGTGCCCCCCATAGCTATGGTTGGCAATCCAAGAATAAGGAAACTGAGAACAACACGGCTCAGCAATGAATAAAATGAATGAGGGGGATAATTAAGATGAAGGTAAGTATTTTCTATAAGCTGGAAGAGATAAGGAAATGCTATAGCGTATGCTCCAATAAAAATTTCGATGATAGCATAAAATAAAAGAGGCGATTTCTTCTTTAGCAAGAAGTGCCCAATGAGGTAAGAACCAATGGCAAGTCCCCCCATGAATGAAGCAAGCAAGGTCGATAAGGAATATACGGTTGAGCCAAATAAATACTGCAGAAGTTTAAACCATACAATTTCATAGATTAGCGAGGTGAAGCCCGAAATAAAAAATATGATATAAAGAAATGAATGAGCAAGTCTTTTATTCACTCGCCATTACCGTTTGATTTCTTCCTTTCTGTTTTGCCTCATAGAGTGCTTTGTCTGCCGCATCATTCAGTTCAATAGCGTCAAAATAATTGCTAAGAGAAGCAATGCCGCAACTGAATGTCACGGAGAATTCTTCATTTTGATACTGATGGGTAATCTGAGAAAAGCCTTCGCGAATTTCATCGATTATTTTTACTGCTACAGCAGCTTTTGTATTGGGTAGAATAATAGCGAATTCATCGCCTCCATAACGCCCAATAATATCAGTCTTGCGCAAGCGTCTTTTCAGTAAACGTGACAGGCTTTTTACAATATTATCTCCTGCAAGATGTCCATAATTGTCGTTGATTAATTTAAAACGATCAATATCAATCATTGCAAAGGACAGCATTGATTGTTCTCTGTTTGCCCGTTTAAATTCAATCTCGAGTTGCTCTTTCAAGGCAGTATGATTCAATAAGCCAGTGAGACTATCTTTAATCATAAAAGCGCGCAAAGATCTGGAGCGCTGAATACGATTTGTGATGGAGGATATTAAGTGTTCAGCTTTGATAGGAATAGTTAGGAAATCATCAGCACCCTGTCCCATGGCTACTAATTGTTTCTTGAAATCTGTTTCTGTGGAGAGAAATACAATCGGAATACTTACAAAAGCTTCTTCCTGACGAATAATCCTGGCAAGTTCCGCTCCTGTTACTTCAGGCATATAAAAACCGAGTAAAATTAAATCAGGTTTAAATTCTACTAATGGTTTCATTATTTGTTTAGGATTATTCACTATATTTGTGTGCATGCCTGCCTGATAAAGAATTTGAGCATATTGTTGTGCTTTATATATTTCGTCATCTATTATTAAAATTTTAAATGGTTCGGGTTGTTCAGCATGAGCAGAAAGCAATTCAAGTTTGCCAATTAAAGAACTGACATCCAATGGTTTTACAAAATAAGCATCAGCACCAGCCCGGACAGTTTCTATACGGGCATCAAAATCATTTCTTTTCGATATATAGATTATAGGTATCTTTTTTTCTCCATTTTTCGAAACCTGAGATATTGGTTCCAGGTATTCATAACTGAATGAAAAATAATCAATATCGATAATAATTCCTGCCGGTTCAGTTTTTAAAATAGCTTCTTTAAATCCTTTAAAATCCGGAAAATTTTTTATATCAAAACCAAAATGGCACAACTGAAGAATCAGGTATTTTGCTGATTTTGCATCATTTTCAACCAGGAAAAGTTTTTTTTCTTCCATGTCCCGGTAGGCAGTTATATTATTTTTAAGTGGGATGGAGTCTAATTGTTGATTGGAGTGATTATTATTTTTTATATAGTCTTCGGTCATGATTTCTGTGATACGTTGACATGGTTTTTTATAATGTTTTTTCATTTATAGTTATAGTAATTTTACAGTAAAACAGTTTGATTTTTGCCATTCTGTTTTGCTTTGTACAGAGCTTTATCTGCCTCTTCATTTAATTTGATAGCATCCATGCCGGAAATAAGGCTGGCAACACCACAACTAAATGTAACGTAAATTTCTGCATTATTAAAACGGTGAAGCATGTCGGCAAAATCATGCCTGATTAAATCAATAATTTCCGCTGCCATGCGGCCTTCTGTTTTAGGAAAAATCACTGCATATTCATCACCGCCATATCTTCCAAGAATATCTGTCTCACGTACTCTTCTTTTAAGAAGATTTGCAAGGCTTTTCAATATAAGATCACCTGCAAGATGACCATGAGTATCATTGACGGTTTTAAAATTATCAATATCAATCATTGCAAATGAAAGTATATCCTTTTCTCGTGCTGCTCGTTTTACTTCCAGGTGAAGATGTTCTCTGAGTGTTATATGATTCAGCAAACCTGAGAGACTATCTTTTATAATGAGAGCACGCACTGCATGAGAACGCTGAATTCGACTGATTATTGTTGAGACAAGATGACGGGGCTGAACTGGTTTAACGAGGAAATCGTCTCCTCCATAATTGAGCGCAGTCAATTGTTTTTCCAGATTCTTTTCAACAGATAAAAATACAATAGGAATGCTTGTATATTCTTCATGTTGACGTACAACAGATGCTAATTCAAAACCGTTTATATCAGGCATATAAAGATCCATTAAAATAAGATCAGGGCTATGTTCGGCAAGAATTTCAATTATTTTTAATGGTTCATCAGTTGTTTTAATTATCATTCCTGCTTCTTGTAAAATGGATTGATAGTAGGAACTTACGATAGTTTCATCTTCTATAATAAGAACACGGTAAGGTTCCTGGCGGGATAAAGGAGCAGCAAGAGCATTTAGCTTATCAATAATATCTCCTGCATTGACCGGTTTTAGAAAAAAAGCAACAGCGCCAGTTTTTATTGCGGACAAGCGAGTAGAGATATCACCAGTGCTGGAAAGTGCAATACAGGGATTCTTCTTTTCGGGATGAGACGGAAGTAACTTGGTAATTTCTTCACAAGCCTCAGCAGATTTTACTGAATCCATATCCATTATTATTGCTTCAGGAATTTGTTCTTTAAGCTTATTTTTAAGTGTTTCACAGTCTTCAAAATGAATTACTTTAAATGCATAATGTTCCAACTGGATGGAGAGATAGTGAATCAAGTCTTCATCTTTACTCATTAAATATATTGTTTTAGGCAATACCTGTTCATGTTTTTGTGCAGCAGAAATTATTTTTCTTTGAGTTCTGGTTGATTGTTCTGTATCTATCTGTTTTTGAGTATATTCTGAGAGGTTTTGGAGGTAATTTTCTGAAGTTTGGGTAATATTATTCAGCAGGGTAATTATCTGTGCATTTTGATCTGGCGAAGGAGGTGCTCCGCTCTGCAGAATTGAATCCAAAAGATCATTAAGAGGTCCTGCGAGCTGGCTGAGTTTTTCAAAGCCGAATGTTGCGCTTGAACCGGCGAGGCTATGAGCAATAGCATGTGCTGACCTCAAAGAATCTTCTTGATACGTTTCGGGCATCAGGTTCTCTTTTAAAGCATTAAGTTGTTCAATTTTTGCCGGTAATCCTGCAAGATAATCCTTCCCAATCTCAAGTAACTTTTGCTCAAGAATCTCTTCCGGAGTTATTTCTGCATCTACAGTCGGAGGAAGGAATTTTTGAATTTTTTCAAGGAGCTGTGGCAATTCAAATGGTTTCTCTAAAAAATCATTGGCACCATATTTTCTTGCTTCCAATTGATACGTGAGTTTCTTATAAACTGCTGTCATTAATATAACTGGAATATGTCTGAATTCAGTTGAAAATTTTACTTTTCTACATAATTCTAATCCGGGAATTCCAGGCAATAACATATCAGCTAAAATAAGATCAGGGTTCTCTTCACTGATAAGCTGATATCCCATTAAGCCATTGTAAGCAATAACAGCTCGGTAGCCCTCCTGTTCAAGAAATAATTTGATTAATTCAGCTATTTTTACTTCATCATCAATAATTAATATCTTCTTTTTCATTTTGTTATTATCCTACAGAAGCTAAGTATTTTCAAGAGACGGAGGGGGACAGGCATTTACACATTTACAAAAAGG
>MFGW01000070.1:8871-9426 GCA_001780385.1 Candidatus Fischerbacteria bacterium RBG_13_37_8
GATGCGCAAGCTTAAATTTGATACCATAGCGGTGCATGGAATGTACAGTGTTGATGAAGCAATAAATAGAGCTAACGGTGCAATAATAGAAGCAATAATTCCTGCTACAGCGCAGGCTTGCCGGGACAGTGATGAATTAGAAGCAAGCCAGGCATATTTAATACCTGCATGGACATATTCGAGGATTCATAATCCGACGGTTGGTTATCTTGAAGATGTTCTTGCACTTCTTGAGTCGTATGGATGTGATTCAGATGCTTCAGCCTTGTGTCATGCTTCCGGGATGGCAGCTATTAAGCAGGCTGTTGAACCGCTTCTTGCAAGAACAGGTCACAGGGATGAACATATTAATTTTGTTTCATCAGCGCAGGTATATGGTGGCACATTTCAATTATTTAATGTACGAATGAAAGAACGTGGAGCTGCTGTGAGGTGGGTAACCAAACCGTGGGAAATCGATGAATGGAAAAAACTTATAGATGATGATACGCGGTTTATTTATGGAGAGATGCCATCCAATCCAGGGCAGGCATGTTTTGATATGGCTGCAGTTGC
>MFGW01000070.1:9612-10404 GCA_001780385.1 Candidatus Fischerbacteria bacterium RBG_13_37_8
CGTGTTGAATATCTTGGATTATCAAAACATCCATTGCATAATATTGCGACAAAATACATGCGCATTGTGGATAATGGTGAACCTGCTTATGGGCATCTGATGTCATTTGTGATACGTGGTGAAGCGAAGGATGCGAGAAGGTTTCTTGACAAGATGCAACGGATAATTATTGCTACCGATCTGGGCAGAATTAAATCTTTGGCAATTATTCCTGCTATATCAACACATTTGCAACAGGGAGTTGAAGGGCGGCGGCTGGCAGGTATTCCTGAAACCCTGGTAAGATTATGCGTGGGAGGAGAACATCCTGATGATATTATTAAAGATATTGAACAGGCAATAGGGTAACTGCGGTATGGCAAAAAATTGGAAGACCACTTATTCAGAAAAAGAAATCGAATGGATTAGTTGTCCTTTATGTGAATCCTCCAGGTATATGAAACGAGTCGAAGAATGGTCATTGGGAATTGTACGTTGTCTTGATTGTGGATTATATTATGTAAATCCACGCTTGAAAGATTCTGAAAAGAATTATTGGGGTGAGAGGGATAACATAGTGGCAAAATATCGTAATAATCTTGCTGATCCTTCCACTCATTCCCGTGACAGCAACAACCGGGAACATCTTAAAATGCTCAGGAAATTTAAACCTGGAGGCAAGTTGCTGGATGTAGGTCCTTATCTTGGTTTTTTCCTCAACCTTGCCAAACAGGATGGCTGGGAAACATACGGGATAGAACCATCCCCTTCAACAGCAGAAATTGCACGCGAATATTTTCATCTTAACGTTCA
>MFGW01000070.1:10438-11463 GCA_001780385.1 Candidatus Fischerbacteria bacterium RBG_13_37_8
AATTTCTTTGATGTTGTTACGGTTATTGATGTTCTTGAGCATGTGTCCAGACCGGTCGAACTATTAACTATAATCATGAAAATATTGAAGCCTGGCGGCATTCTTTTTATAAAAGTACCTCATGTGCGGTGGAATTTCCTCAAATATCATATATTGATCAGTCTGTTGCATCAGAATGGGTGGGATATTTTTGATTCGAGGGAACATATTGTTCAATATCATCAAGACAGCATGAAGAAATTAGTAGAGAAAACAGGTATGAAAGTAAAAAAATTCTATGTACCTGGACCCGTTCAGGCAGGAAAATCCTGGAAGAAAGTAACAAGAGCAGTAGCATACTGTCTTGCAAATGTATCATTTGCTTTCAGCGGTACTTTGGGTTCATTTGTCACTGATGTTGCTTGCATCGCTGAAAAAGAATAATGTTGTCATATTTCATAAATTCCTTGCGGCAACTGCTGGAAATGATAACCTTCAATGGCTTCAGAGGAAATAATTGTCAACGTATCTAAATTGTGTAATTTTAATTGATAATAAGCAGGGTATGCATTAAAGACACTTAGATAATAAAGATTATTTTTATTAGCAATACCTATATTGAGTGCCTGGATTTCTCTTGAATGTGTTTGTAAAAACTCTTTTAATCCATTGAGAGCTGAGAGTGGATTATTACAAGTAAGAGAATTATTGAGAAGTGACCATATTTTTTGCGAGCCTATAGTACCCTCAACCGGGAAGGGAAGCCTCACACCTTTTAATAATCCATTAAAAACAAAAGCATATTCAGAATTTAAAAAAGGCTGGTTAAAATCAATATTATCCTTATCTTTTTCAAACGAAGCACTACGTGCATGAATAAGCATGCGGGTCGTCTCTGGTGCTAGATGAATAGCTTCTCCTTCATAACTTTGTGCCTTTGAGGGCATGGATCCGGTGCCTCTACAATGTGAGCCTCTGTGCCTTTGAGGGCGGACACATGGTTCCGCCCTTACGCTTTCCCATATTGGTTGAAGGGATTTATAAAG
>MFGW01000070.1:11488-11770 GCA_001780385.1 Candidatus Fischerbacteria bacterium RBG_13_37_8
CAGCAGGTACCCCAGCCATCCCCCTGCCAGTCACCATCATATGAATAACTATTTTTTACTGCTTCAGCAAAAGCATCAACAACAGGCTGCATTTGAACCGGATCCCTTGATTGCAATAATAAAAACCTGCACATGATTGTTTCCTTTTTTTCGCTTTGAGGGCGGACGCATAGGTCCGCCCCTACACTTTGAACATATTTAAATAATTTTCTCTACTATATTTGTCAGAGTATTGACTGTTATATCAACATGTTCTTTTTCTATGATAAACGGTGGTAGAAA
>MFGW01000070.1:11905-12047 GCA_001780385.1 Candidatus Fischerbacteria bacterium RBG_13_37_8
CACCGAGACCCTTGCCAAGACAAACAATATCCGGTGCAATAGATTCATGCTGTGATGAAAGAAATTTTGCAGTTCTTCCACAGCCAGTCTGAATTTCATCGAGAACGAGTAAAATATTTTTCTTTGTGCATAATTCACGTAC
>MFGW01000070.1:12149-14270 GCA_001780385.1 Candidatus Fischerbacteria bacterium RBG_13_37_8
TTCGAGGTTGTCAAAATCGACATGATTAAATTCCCATAATAGAGGTAGAAAAGGCTCACGGTACTTTTGTCCATGAGTTGCAGAAAGTGAACCGAGTGTTTTGCCATGGTAGCTGTTTTTGCAAGCGATAAACTTTTTCTTACCCGTGGCTAGAATGGCAAATTTAAGTGCGGCTTCGATAGCTTCTGTTCCTGAATTTGCCCAGTAAATTTTATTACAGCCGTTATTCAAGACATTCACTAATGCTTCTGAAGCCCTGGCTCTTACATCATTGGAAAAACTGCAATGCAAAGTGGTAAGAGAATTGATCTGTTCAATAAGTGCCTGACTGATAGTGGGGTGACAATAGCCAAAAATATTTACTCCATAATTGCTCATCATATCGAGATATTTGCTGCCCGTTTCAGTGAAAAGGTAAGGACCGTCGCCTTTGACAAAGGCAATAGTTCTGCTCGGATAAATATTGATGAGATATTGTTTTTGTAAATTAATTATATTTTCCATATCTGCTCCTTTGAATAATCGTTCCGTATCCTTCCAGCGCCTTGTTTACCGGATGTTCGATTCTTCCATCAGCAATAATAACAGTAGAGGTGCCATTTTCGAAAAGTTTATGAATAGCGTGCAGTTTCCGCTTAAATCTTCCCTGTGCTTGTTCTTCCCACAGTGCTATATCACTGTCATTAAGGTGCGAAATAACTGAGGCTGGATCATCTGATTTTTCAAGAAATCCTGGCGCTTCAATAAAATGAATTACTGTACCTGCTTTAAATTCCTTCTGAAGTACTACAATTATATCATCGTTTTCTGAATTAATTGCATGACCTTGCTCATCGATTATCGGTATGGTAAGAACAGGTGTGTAAGCATGTTCTAATAATAGATGCAATAATTCCATATTAATGTGAAATGGTTTGCCTGAAAAATCACGGATTATCTTTAGTTTTTCATCTTCTCTTATTCGAATACCGGTATTGCGTTTTCCCTGGATCATTTTTCCATCCACTCCTGTCATACCCACTGCATTTATTCCATTCTGCTGACATAACTCCACGATGCGCTTGTTGCGCAATCCGGCATATGCCATGAACAATAAATCAATCATAGTTTCATCAGAATATACACTCGAATATCCTGAAACTGAGGTGACAATCTTTTTAGAAATTGCTAATCGTTCGGCAAGTTCATCACGCAATGCATTGGCACCATGCACAATAATAAATTGTTCTTTCATGCCGGAAAGATCTTTTATTATACCCCTAATATTAATTTCTTTACCACCGCCTATTTTTATAATGAGCATAGGAATACCTCCATTCATCAGATTGGATGAAGTCCAGAAAATTCTAACCCGGTTCTTTCTTCTAAATGATGCATGATATTGAATGCCTGGACAGCCTGGCCGGCAGCACCTTTCATTAAATTATCGATAGCGCTTATAATAACTGCGCGCTGAGAATATGGATCTTTTTCAAAACCGATATCGCAGAAATTTGTGCCAATCAATAATTTCGGTTCCGGGTAACGGTAATGACCTTCTTTTTCTTTTACAATACGGATGAATGGTTCATTACCATATTCACTTCTGTAAAGTTTCCATAAATCTTTTTCTTCGAGATTATCTTTAAGGAATACATGTGATGTAGCAACTATTCCGCGCACCATATCAATTGAAGTCGCAGAAAAATGCAGCTTAATTTCATTCTCAAAACTAAGTTCCTGGAGCATTTCAGCAATATGACGATGCGCGGTAGGTTTATAGGAACGGATGCAGTTACTGCGTTCGGGATGATGCGAAGAGGCAGAAAAGCCGTTGCCGCCTTCACTGGAACCTGCCTTGACTTCGATGACGGTATGAAGTTCATCAATCAGCCGGTTTTTAAAAAGAGGGTAGAGCGCTAATATGACTGCTGTGGCATTGCATCCGGCGCTGGAAACATAATGAGCATTGGTTATCTCATTCCTGTACAGTTCTGGTATTCCGTAAATAAATTGCTTGAGCAGTTCCGGATAGGGATGAGATATCTTGTACCAGTTTTGATAACTGGCTGGATCTTTCAATCGGAAATCAGCACTGAGGTCAATTATACGTGGTGCAATAGTTACAAATTTCTTGACATG